>NZ_JAWSUJ010000015.1:0-56112 GCF_033549285.1 Halomonas sp. | reverse complement strand
CGCCAAGCCGCCAAGAAAAACCTCCAGCAGAGTCGCCTGCTGGAGGTTTTTCATTGTTGCCATGGTGGCGCCGAGCACTATTCTGCTCGGCGCCTACGCCAGCCCCAACTCGTGGGTGGCTTCCTCGCGCATCTTGAACTTCTGGATCTTGCCGGTGACGGTCATCGGGAAGTCGTCGACGAACTTCACGTAGCGCGGCACCTTGTAGTGGGCGATCTGGCCCTTGCAGAAGGCCTTGAGCTCCTCCTCGCCGAGCGACTCGCCCTCGGTCAGCTTGACCCAGGCCATCACCTCCTCGCCGTACTTCTCGTCGGGCACGCCGATCACCTGCACGTCCGAGATGGCCGGGTGGGTGTAGAGGAAGTCCTCGATCTCCCGCGGATAGATGTTCTCGCCGCCGCGAATGATCATGTCCTTGATGCGCCCGACGATCGCCACATAGCCCTCGTCGTCCATGGTGGCTAGATCGCCTGTGTGCATCCAGCCCGCCTTGTCGATGGCCTTGTCGGTGGCCTCCTCGTTGTTCCAGTAGCCGAGCATCACGCTGTAGCCGCGGGTGCAGAGCTCGCCGGTCTCGCCGCGGGGCACCACGGCGCCGGTATCGGGGCTCACCAGCTTGACCTCCAGGTGGGGATGGATGGTGCCCACGGTGGTGACGCGCTTCTCCAGCGGGGCGTCGGTCTGGGTCTGGGTGCTCACCGGGCTGGTCTCGGTCATGCCGTAGCAGATGGTGACGTCCTGCATGTTCATGCGATCGATCACCTTGCGCATCACCTCGATGGGGCAGATGGAGCCGGCCATGATGCCGGTGCGCAGGCTGGAGAGGTCGAAGTTCTCGAACTCGGGATGCTCCAGCTCGGCGATGAACATGGTGGGCACGCCGTAGAGGGTGGTGGCCTTCTCCTCGGAGACGGCGCGCAGGGTCTGCTCGGGGTCGAAGCCGTCGCCCGGGTAGATCATGGTGGCGCCGTGGGTCACGCACCCCAGGTTGCCCATCACCATGCCGAAGCAGTGGTAGAGCGGGACCGGGATCACCATGCGATCGGCTTCGCTGAGATCCATGGTGCGGGCCACGAAGAAGCCGTTGTTGAGGATGTTGTGGTGGGAGAGGGTGGCGCCCTTGGGCGCGCCCGTTGTCCCCGAGGTGTACTGGATGTTGATCGGGTCGTCGAACTGCAGGCTGGCCTGGACATCGGCCAGGTGCTCGGTGGAGACCTCGTCGGCATGGGCCAGCATCTGCGGCCAGGTCAGCATGCCGGTCAGCGCGCGGTCGGCGTCGAGGCAGACCACCCGCTTGAGCTCGGGCAGCCGCTGGCAGGAGAAGGTGCCCGGGGCGCCGTCGCGAAGCTCGGGGGCCAGCTCGGCCAGGGTGGCGACGTAGTCGGAGGTCTTGAAGGCGCCCTGAAGGACCAGCGTCGAGGCGCCCGACTGCTTGAGGGCATACTCGAGCTCGTGGGTCCGATAGCTGGGATTGATGTTCACCAGGATGGCGCCGATCTTCGCCGTGGCGAACTGGGTGATGGTCCATTCGGCACAGTTGGGCGACCAGATGCCGACCCGGTCGCCCTTGTCCACCCCCAGGGCGAGCAGGGCGCGGGCCGCCTCGTCCACGGCCTGCTGCAGCGCCTTCCAGCTGTAGCGCAGCCCCTGGTGGCGGCTGATCAGCGCGTCGCGCTCGGCGAAGCGCGCCACGGTATCGTCGAAGCAGTCACCGATGGTTTGGCCCTTGAGGGGGGTGTCGCTGATGCCGCTGACGTAGCTGATCGATCGATGTTGACGTGTCATGGTGTTTCTCGTCTTGTTGTTGCCTGTGGCGGTGTGCGTGAAACGGGTAATGACGTCGTGGTTTGCCGGGCCCCTGCCTATCGCTCAGGCTTCGTGGCCGAGGCTGCGCAGTACCTCCCGGGCACGGTGATCCACGTCGTCGATCTCCATGCGCATCAGGCGGATGTCCTCCAGCTGACGCTCGAGGTTGTCACGCTTGTCGGCCAGAATCTCCAGCAGTCGCCAGAGCTGGCGCGCGTTGCCGTCGGGCATGGCGTCGTACATCGTCACCACCTCGCGGATCTCGGCCAGCGAGAATCCCAGCCGCTTGCCGCGCAGGGTCAGCTTCAGGCGCACCCGGTCCTTCTCGCGGTAGATGCGCTTCTGTCCCTCGCGGCGGGGCGCCAGCAGGCCTTCCTGCTCGTAGAAGCGGATGGTGCGTGGGGTGACCTCGAACATCCTCGCCAGCTCACCGATGGTGTAGTGTCGATGCTGGCGGGGCAAGGCCTCCTGGCTGGCCTCATTGGTCGGGGCGCTTGGCTGTGTCATGACGTCGATCCTGTGACCGGGTGGTGAACCGGCGGTTTCCCACCTCGTCTGGCAACACTAGACGAGGTTTACGTTAACGTAAAGTGCTTGTTCGACCATGGGGTGATATGGGATAAACCTAGCAAGTGCTAGGTTGGTGTCCAGCCGGCCGGACGAGGCAACGATGCCGCCGGGTGCCCACGAGACCTGCCCGGGACCCGCGGTGGCCCGGACCACAACCACAAAGACGTCACCCACCCATTGCTGAACAAGAGGGATTCCCCATGGACTTCTCCCTGACCGATGACCAGAAGGCGCTGGCCGCGGCCGCCGCCGACTTCGCGAGGGCCGAGCTGGTCGAGCATGCCGCCGACTGGGACGCGCGCTCCCACTTCCCGGTGGACGTGATACGCCGGGCCGGCGAGGCGGGGTTCCTCGGCATCTATACCCCGGAGGAGCACGGCGGCCTGGGCCTCTCGCGCCTGGAGGCCTCGCTGATCTTCGAGCAGCTCGCCCAGGGCTGCATCGCCACTACCGCCTACCTGACCATCCACAACATGGTGACCTGGATGATCGCCAGCTGGGGCGACGATGCCCTGCGCGAGGCCTGGGTCCCCGCCATGGTAGCCGGTGAGGCGCTCGGCTCCTACTGCCTCACCGAGCCCGGTGCCGGTTCCGATGCCGCCAGCCTGCGCACCAGGGCCGTGCGCGAGGGGGATGAGTATGTCCTCTCCGGCAGCAAGATGTTCATTTCCGGCGCGGGGGCCACCGAGGTGCTGGTAGTGATGGCCCGCACCGGCGCCCCCGACAGCGGCGCCGGCGGTGTCTCGGCGATCGTGGTGCCGGCCGATGCCGCGGGGATCGAGTACGGCAAGAACGAGGAGAAGATGGGCTGGAAGAGCCAGCCGACGCGCCTGGTCAGCTTCGACGGCGTGCGGGTGCCGGTCACCAACCGCCTCGGCGAGGAGGGGGAGGGCTTCAGGTTCGCCATGAAGGGCCTCGACGGCGGGCGCCTGAACATCGCCAGCTGCTCGCTCGGGGCCGCCCAGCAGGCGCTGACCCTGTCGCGGGACTACCTCGCCGAGCGCAAGCAGTTCGGCCGCGAGCTCAGCCAGTTCCAGGCCCTGCAGTTCAAGCTCGCCGACATGGCCAGCGAGTTGACCGCGGCACGACTGATGGTGCGTCACGCCGCCTGGCGCCTCGACCAGAATGATCCCGAGGCCACCGCCCACTGCGCCATGGCCAAGCGCTTCGCCACCGACATGGGCTTCAATGTCTGCAACGAGGCCCTGCAGCTGCATGGCGGCTATGGTTACATCCGTGAGTACCCCCTGGAGCGCCTGGTGCGCGACACCCGGGTGCACCAGATCCTCGAGGGCACCAACGAAATCATGCGCCTGATCGTCGCCCGTCGCCTGCTGGCCGATGGCGTCATCGAGTCGCTCCAGTAACCCCGTTTCCTTCACCAGACCCAGGAGATCCCGGGATGTCGGACCTTGCAGTGCTCTTCGACGAGCTGCCCACCCGCGACGGCGGCCGCATCGGCGTGGCCACCCTGAATGCCCCGAAGTCGCTCAATGCCCTGTCGCTGGAGATGATCCGCCAGCTCGAGGCCAAGCTCGAGGCCTGGGCGGTGGATCGCAGCGTGGTGGCGGTGTGGCTCGAGGGAAGCGGCGACAAGGCCTTCTGTGCCGGTGGCGACGTGGTGGCCCTCTACCGCTCGCTGACCGAGGAGGGCGAGAACCGCGGTGCCGGCCGCGACGGCATCTTCGCCGAGACCTACTTCACCGCGGAGTACCGCCTCGACTACCGCATCCACACCTACCCCAAGCCGCTGATGGTCTGGGGCGATGGCATCGTCATGGGCGGCGGCCTGGGGCTGATGGCCGGGGGCTTCCAGCGCCTGGTCACCGAGACCACGCGCATCGCCATGCCGGAGATCACCATCGGCCTCTATCCCGACATCGGGGCCAGCTGGTTCCTGGGGCGCATGCCCGCCGGGGTGGGGGCCTACCTGGGCCTGACCGGGGCCCAGCTCAATGCCCGCGATGCCCTGGACCTGGGGATGGCCGACCGCTTCATCCCGCGGGAGCGCCGCGAGGCGCTGCTCGGCGCCCTGGAAGAGGCCGACTATGGCGATCGCAGCCTGCCGGCCCTGCGTGCCGGGGTGCAGGGGGTGCTCGACGACCACGAGGACCGCCGCGCCGTGCCGGCCGGTCAGGTGTGGTCGCACCTCGACCATATCCAGGCGCTGGTGGGCCGGGTGGATGCCGCCACGGCCGTCAAGCGGATCCTGCGCGACACCACCGACGACGGCTGGCTCGCCGCCAACCGTGCGCGTCTCGCGGTCGGCTGCCCGATGAGCGCCCAGCTGGTGTGGCGCATGCTCGAGCGTCACGCCCACACCAGCCTCGCCGATGCCTTCCGCGACGAACTCGGCCTGTCGGTGCAGTGCTGTCGCCAGGGAGACTTCGTCGAGGGGGTACGCGCGCTGCTGGTCGACAAGGACAAGACGCCACGCTGGCAGCACGACAGCGTCGCCGGGGTGCCCCAGGCCGATATCCAGGCCCTGATGACCCCGCTCTGGTCCAGCGAGTCACACCCCCTGCGCGACCTTGGCGTCGGCCATCGGGTCGGGTAGGGGCGGAACAGCCTCGCGCACTGCCGCCATCACCTTCACGAGATCAACAACAAGGAGCACAACCTATGAACATCGCCTTTATCGGCCTGGGCAACATGGGCGCGCCCATGGCCATCAACCTGGTCAAGGCCGGCCATGACGTCACTGTCTTCGACCTGGTCGAGAGCGCCATCCAGTCCCTGGAAGCCGAGGGCGCACGGCGCGCCGCCAGCGCCGAGGCGGCGGCGGCCGGTGCCGACGTGGTCATCTCCATGCTGCCGGCCGGGGCGCACGTCAAGGGGCTCTACCTGGGCCGCGACGGTGCGCCGGGACTGCTCGATGCCCTCGACGGCAAGCCGCTGCTCGTCGACTCCTCGACCATCGCGCCGGACGATGCCCGCCTGGTGGCGGCGGCCGCCTCCGAGCGCGGCTTCACCTACCTGGATGCCCCGGTCTCCGGCGGGGTGGGCGGCGCCAAGGCCGGCACCCTGACCTTTATCGTCGGTGGGGCGGAGGAGGGATACTCGCAAGCGAAGCCCCTGCTCGAGGCCATGGGCAAGAACATCTTCCACGCCGGCGAGGCGGGTGCCGGGCAGGTGGCCAAGATCTGCAACAACATGCTGCTGGGCATCCTGATGTCGGGCACCGCCGAGGCACTGGCACTGGGCGTGAAGAACGGCATGGACCCGGCCGTGCTCTCCGAGATCATGAAGCAGAGCAGCGGCGGCAACTGGGCGCTCAACGTCTACAACCCCTGGCCCGGGGTGATGGAGGGCTCCGCCGCCTCCCGGGACTACCAGGGCGGCTTCCTGACCGACCTGATGGCCAAGGACCTGGGGCTGGCCTGGGAGCTGGCGCTGGGCTCGAAGTCCACCGTGCCCATGGGCTCCCAGGCCCGCAACCTCTTCGCGCTGCACAGCGCCCAGGGCAGCGGCCAACTCGACTTCTCCAGCATCCAGGCCCTCTACCGCCAGGGCGAGGAGAAGTAAGCACCGAGCCGCCAGCAGCCAAGCGGCCAAGAAAACCTCCAGCAGATTACTCTGCTGGAGGTTTCCCCTTGTCGCCATGGTGGTGCGTGAGCACCATCCTGCCCGGTGCTCGGCGCGCTTTGCCCTCCATCCGGGGAAACGGCACAATCCAGAGCCCGTTTTCCATCGAGACCCTGCATGAGCGCCCCCGCTTCCCCGTCTTCCTCCCCTGCGTCCCACCCCCGTCCCACCCGTCGCGAGCTGCTCGAGGGGCCCATCGGCCTGACCCTTCTGCGCAAGAGTCTGCCGGTGGTCGGCGGCATGATCGCCATGATGAGCTTCAACCTGGTGGATACCTGGTTCATCTCGCGCCTCGGTACCGAGGAGCTGGCCGCGGTGTCCTTCACCTTCCCGGTGGTGTTCACGGTGATCAGCCTGGCCATCGGCCTGGGCATCGGCACCTCGGCGGTGGTGGCCCGCCGGCTGGGGCAGGGCGACCTGGACACGGTAAGGCGGCGCGCCACCGATGCGGCCCTGCTGGCGGTAGGGGTCGGGCTGTGCATGACGCTGCTGGGCCTTGCCACCCTGGAGCCGCTGTTCCGCCTGATGGGCGCCGATGACCTGCTGATGCCGCATATCCGCGACTACATGGGCATCTGGTACCTGGGGGCGGCGGCGGTGATCGTGCCGCGGGTGCTCAACAGCATCCTGCGCGCCCACGGCAATACCGCTACCCAGGGGCTGATGATGGCGCTGGCCGCCGGGACCAACGTGCTGCTGGACTGGTGGCTGATCTTCGGTATCGGGCCCTTTCCGGCTCTGGGGGTCTCCGGAGCGGCGCTGGCCACGGTGCTGAGCTGGGGCATGATGGCGGTGGCCCTGGCCTTCCAGCGCGAGCTGCGCGAGCTCTTCGACCTGGCCGGCCTGAGCTGGGAAGGCCTCGCCGGCTCCTGGCGGGAGCTCGGCCGCATCGCCGGGCCGGCGGCCCTTACCAGTGTCTTCACCCCAATCGCCCTGGGCCTGGTGACCCGCATCGTGGCGGGCCATGGCCACGATGCGGTGGCCGGCTACGGCGTGGGCACGCGCATCGAGGCCATCTCCCAGATCGCCGTGCTGGCGCTCTCCATGACCCTCTCGCCGCTGGTCAGCCAGAATGCCGGTGCCGGCCAGCACGACCGGGTGCGCCGGGCGATCCTGGGCTGCTTCGTCTTCGTGCTGGCCTGGCAGCTGCTGGTCTGGGGCCTGCTGCAACTGCTGGCGCCCTGGCTGGTGGCCGGCTATGCCAAGCGCGAGGCGGTCGGGGAGGTGCTGCGCAGCTTCCTGTGGCTGGTGCCCCTCGGACTCGGTGCCCAGGGCGTGGTGATCCTGGCTGTCTCCTCCTTCAACGCCCTGCATCGCCCCGCCCGGGCCATGCGGCTCTCGATGGTCAGGCTCTTCGCGCTGACCGTGCCGCTGGCCTGGCTGGGCGGACGGCTGGCCGACAGCAGCGGCGTCTTCGCCGGGATGCTCATCGCCAACCTGATGGTCGCGCTGCTCGCCTGGCAACAGATCCGCGCCGAGCTGGGACACCGGGGCGCGAGCTGGAAGACAAGCGAGCAGTGACTTCCTACTTGGCAGATCAGCCGACTTGGTCTACATTTGTTGAAAATGTAGAAATTGTCAGCACGCCAAGCGAGGACACCCCATGAGCCAGATCACGCCCGTCACCTGGGACGACCCCTTCCGCCTCGTCGACCAGCTCTCCGAGGACGAGCGCATGGTCCTGCAGACCGCCCACGACTACTGTCAGGAAAAGTTGCTGCCGCGGGTGCTGGAGGCCAATCGTCACGAGCACTTCGATCGCGAGATCATGAACGAGATGGGCGAGCTGGGCCTGCTCGGCGCGACCATCAATGGCTACGGCTGCGCCGGGCTGAACTACGTGAGTTATGGCCTGATCGCCCGTGAGGTGGAGCGCGTCGACTCCGGCTACCGCAGTGCCATGAGCGTGCAGTCGAGCCTGGTGATGTACCCGATCCACGCCTTCGGCAGCGAGGCCCAGCGCGACAAGTACCTGCCGAAGCTGGCCAGCGGCGAGTGGGTGGGGGCCTTCGGTCTCACCGAGCCGGACCATGGCTCCGACCCCGGCGGCATGAGCACCCGTGCCACCCGCACCGACGGCGGCTGGCGGCTCAACGGCACCAAGACCTGGATCACCAACTCGCCTATCGCCGATGTCTTCGTGGTCTGGGCCCGAGACGACGAGGGGGTGGTCAACGGCTTCATCCTCGAGAAGGGCATGAAGGGACTCTCGGCCCCCAAGATCGAGGGCAAGTTCAGCCTGCGCGCCTCCATCACCGGCCAGATCGCCATGCAGGACGTGGAGGTCTCCGACGAGCAGCGGCTGCCCGGCGTCAAGGGGCTCAAGGGGCCGTTCTCCTGCCTCAACCGCGCCCGCTACGGCATCGCCTGGGGCACCATGGGCGCCGCCGAGGCCTGCTGGCATGCGGGGCGCGACTATACCCTGGAGCGCAAGCAGTTCGGCCGCCCCCTGGCCGCCAACCAGCTGATCCAGAAGAAGCTCGCCGACATGCAGACCGAGATCGCCCTGGGCCTGCAGGCCGCGCTGCGCGTCGGCCGCATGATCGACGACGGCCAGCTGGTCCCGGAGGCGATCTCGCTGATCAAGCGCAACAACTGCGGCAAGGCCCTGGACATCGCCCGCGTGGCCCGTGACATGCACGGCGGCAACGGGATCAGCGACGAGTACCACGTGATCCGCCATGTGATGAACCTCGAGGCGGTGAATACCTACGAGGGCACTCACGATGTCCATGCCCTGATCCTCGGGCGCGCCCAGACCGGCATCCAGGCCTTTACCGGCTGAGCCGCGGCAGCTGCGAAGTTGTCCATCACAAGGGGCGCCGGGGGCAAGCTGAAGAGGAGGTCCGGTTCCAGGGAAGGAATCGGTAGCGTACAGGGAGGTATTCACAGCGCCTCCTCGCAGGCTTGTCGCCGGAACAGCCCCGTAGTCTAAACGCTCTGCAAGGAGTCAAGATGAGCGGACCGCTTGAGGGCATCACGGTGCTCGACATGTCGCGGGTACTGGCCGGGCCCTGGGCCGGCCAGCTGCTTGCCGATCTCGGGGCGCGGGTGATCAAGGTCGAGCACCCCTCGCGGGGGGATGACACCCGCGGCTGGGGACCGCCCTGGCTGGCCGAGCAGGACGATGCCGAGCGGGTGGCGGCCTACTTCCTGTGCGCCAACCGCGGCAAGCAGTCGCTGGCCGTGGACATCGCCAGCGAGGGCGGCCAGGACCTGGTCAGGGAACTGGCGAAGGGCGCCGATATCCTGCTCGAGAACTTCAAGGTCGGCGGCCTGGCCAGGTACGGGCTCGACTACGCCAGCCTTCGGGCGATCAACCCGCGCCTGATCGGCTGCTCGGTCACCGGCTTCGGACAGGACGGTCCCTATGCCCACCGGGCCGGCTACGACTTCATGATCCAGGCCATGGGCGGGCTGATGAGCCTCTCCGGCGAGCCCGACGGCATGCCCATGAAGACCGGCGTGGCCATCACCGACGTGATGACCGGTCTCTATGCCACCGTGGGGGTGCTGGCCGCCCTGCAGGAGCGCGCGCGTACCGGGCGGGGGCAGCATATCGACCTGGCCCTGCTCGATGTCCAGGTGGCCACCCTGGCCAACCAGGCGCTCAATGCCCTGGTCGAAGGCCGTTCACCCGAGCGCCATGGCAACGCCCATCCCAATATCGTGCCCTACCAGGCGTTCGCCTGCGCCGATGGCCACTTGGTGCTCACCGTGGGCAACGATGCCCAGTTCGCGCGCTTCGCCGACCTGCTGGGCCACCCCGAGTGGGCCGAGGATCCCGCCTATGCCACCAATGCCGCCCGGGTCGGCAACCGGGAGGTGCTGGTCACGCTCATCCAGCGGATCCTGCTCGAGCGGGGCCGCGATGAGTGGCTGGCCGAGATGGAGGCGCGCGGTATTCCCGCCGGCCCCATCAACACCCTCACCGAGGTCTTCGACGACCCCCAGGTGCGCCATCGCGGCCTGCACCGGACGCTGCGCCGTGGCTATCTCGAGGTGCCCCAGGTCGCCAACCCGCTGCGCTTCGACGGCGAGCCTGCCACCAGCGAGGTAGCGCCGCCCAGGCTCGGTCAGGATAGCGATGCGATACTCGCCGAGATGGGCCTGACGCCGGAGGATATCGCCAGGCTCAGGCGGGCCGGTGTGGTGAGATAGCCTCAAGCAGCCAAGCAGCCAAGAAAAGCCTCCATCAGAGTCGCCTGCTGGAGGTTTTTCTTTGTCGCCATCTTGGTGCTTTAGCACCCTTATGCTCGGCGCTCGGCGCTCGGCGCTCGGCGCTCGGCGCTTATCGCGGCGAGAAGCGCCGTGTCAGGCCGGTCTCGGCGATCATCCGGGTGGAGATCTCCTCCACGGAGAAGCGGGTGGTGTCGATATAGGGGATATGCATCTGGCGATAAAGCCCCTCGGCCTGCTCGACCTCCTGGACGCACTGGTCCATGGAGCTGTAGCGGCTGTTGGGCCGGCGCTCGTGGCGGATCGCTGCCAGCCGTCGCGGGTCGATGGTCAGCCCGAACAGCTTGTGGCGATGCGGAACCAGGGCCTTGGGCAGCTTCAGGGTGCCATTCTCGTCCTGATCGTCCTCGGTGAGCGGGTAGTTGGCGGCGCGGATGCCGAACTGCAGGGCCAGGTAGAGCGAGGTGGGGGTCTTGCCGCAGCGCGAGACCCCGACGAGGATGATGTCGGCCTTGTCGTACTGGTGGGTGCGGGCCCCGTCATCGTTGTCCAGGGCGAAGTGCACCGAGTGGATGCGGTCCATGTAGACCTCATCCTTGCCGATGGCATGGGTGCGCCCGACGCTGTAGGAGGAGTGGGCCTCCAGCTCCTCCTCCAGCGGCTTGAGGAAGGTCGAGAAGATGTCGACCTTGAAACCGGGGGCCTGGCGGATCACCTCGCGGATCTGCTCGTCGACGATGGTGTCGATGATGATCGGCTGCTCGCCGTCGCGCACTGCCGTGGCCTCGATGATCGCCACCAGGGTCCGGGCCTTCTCGAGGGAGTCGATGTAGGGCTTGGTGAGCATGCGGATCTCGACGCTCTCGAACTGGGCGAGCAGGCTGCGTCCCAGACTCTCGGCGGTGATGCCGGTGCCGTCGGAGATGAAGAAGGCGGTGCGCGTCATGGCGGGTCGCTATGGTCCAAGGTAAAGGTGAGGCCCATTGTCGGTGCTGCTCGAGGCCGGGACAAGAGGCGGGTTTCCTGCCTGTCACGCCTCCCGCCACTACAGATGCCTGCCGATTCGGCCAGGTGTTGTAAAAATCCTCCAGTGACTTCGATGTTAGACTAATGGCGAATATGGAAGGCCGCTGTTAGAGTCGCCAGCATCCCTTCATGCCCGAGTCCCGCGCGGCCCGCCGGCATGATGCATCCGTCGTCGAAATCCTGGGAGGTCTCATGGACGATTACATTCAGTGGTTCGATCAATTGGGCATGGACGATGTCGAGCGGGTCGGCGGCAAGAACGCCTCCCTCGGCGAGATGATCTCCAACCTGTCCGGCGCGGGCGTCACCGTCCCCGGCGGATTCGCCACCACGGCACACGCCTACCGCGAATTCCTCTCCCATGAAGGGCTCAACGAGCGCATCAACCGCCGGCTCGCCACCCTGGACGTCGATGACGTGGCCGAACTGGCGAGGGCCGGTGCCGAGATCCGCCAGTGGGTGATCGACACGCCGCTGCCGCCGACCTTCGAGCGCTACCTGCGCGAGAGCTACGAGACGCTCTCGGCGATGCATCCCAACCTCAAGGTGGCCGTGCGCAGCTCGGCTACCGCCGAGGACCTGCCGGACGCCTCCTTCGCCGGCCAGCAGGAGACCTTCCTCAACATCGAGGGCTTCGACAACATCAAGCGTGCCGTGCATGAGGTCTTCGCCTCGCTGTTCAATGACCGCGCCATCTCCTATCGCGTCCATCGCGGCTATGCCCACGAGAACGTGGCGCTCTCCGCCGGCATCCAGAAGATGGTGCGCTCCGAAACCGGCGCCTCGGGCGTGTTGTTCACCCTGGACACCGAGTCCGGCTATCGTGACGCGGTCTTCGTCACCGCCTCCTGGGGGCTGGGCGAGACCGTGGTGCAGGGGGCGGTGAACCCCGACGAGTTCTATGTCCACAAGCCGACCCTGGCGGCGGGCCGCCCGGCGGTGCTGCGCCGCAACCTCGGCTCCAAGCTGATCAAGATGATCTACACCGACGACACCAGCGCCGGCAAGTCGGTGGCCACGGTGGACGTGCCGCTGGCCGACCGCGCGCGCTTCTGCATCGACGACGAGCAGATCATGGCGCTGGCGCGCCAGGCGGTGACCATCGAGGAGCACTACGGCCGCCCCATGGACATCGAGTGGGCGCTGGACGGCGACGATGGCGAGCTCTACATCGTCCAGGCGCGTCCCGAGACCGTGGTTTCCCAGCAGGAGGGCGGCAAGCTCGAGCGCTTCCAGCTCAAGGAGAAGGGGCGCACCCTGGTGGCCGGCCGGGCCATCGGCCAGCGCATCGGTCGTGGCGCGGTCAAGGTGGTGTTCTCCCCGGACGACATGGAGAAGGTCAATCCCGGCGATGTGCTGGTCACCGACATGACCGACCCGGACTGGGAGCCGATCATGAAGCGCGCCTCGGCGATCGTCACCAACCGTGGCGGCCGCACCTGCCATGCGGCGATCATCGCCCGGGAACTGGGCATTCCCGCCGTGGTGGGCTGCGGGGACGCCACCGAGGCGCTGGATGACGGGCGCGACGTCACCGTCTCCTGTGCCGAGGGGGACGCCGGCCACGTCTACGAGGGGCTGCTGGAGTTCGACCGCAACGTCACCAGCGTCGACGCCATGCCCGAGATCCCCTTCAAGATCATGATGAACGTCGGCAACCCGGATCGTGCCTTCAGTTTCGCCAGCCTGCCCAATGCCGGGGTCGGCCTGGCACGGCTCGAGTTCATCATCAACCGCATGATCGGGGTACACCCCAAGGCGCTGCTCGAGTACGACACCCTGCCCGCCGACCTGCAGCAGACCATCGACCTGCGCACCGCCGGCTACAGCGACCCGGTGGAGTTCTACGTCGACAAGCTGGTCGAGGGCATCTCGACCCTGGCGGCCTCCTTCTACCCGAAGCGGGTCATCGTGCGCCTGTCGGACTTCAAGTCCAACGAGTACGAGAACCTCATCGGCGGCAAGCTCTACGAGCCGGGAGAAGAGAACCCCATGCTCGGCTTCCGGGGCGCCTCGCGCTACATCTCGGACTCGTTCCGTCCCTGCTTCGAGCTGGAGTGCCGTGCACTCAAGCGGGTGCGCGAGGTGATGGGGCTCGACAACGTCGAGATCATGGTGCCCTTCGTGCGCACCACCGAGGAGGCCCGTGAGGTGGTCGACCTGCTGGCCGCCAACGGCCTGGCCCGGGGCGAGAACGGTCTCAAGGTGATCATGATGTGCGAGCTGCCGGCCAACGCCCTGCTGGCCGAGGAGTTCCTCGAGTACTTCGATGGCTTCTCCATCGGCTCCAACGACCTGACCCAGCTGACCCTGGGGCTGGACCGCGACTCCGGCATCGTCGCCCACCTCTTCGACGAGCGTAACCCCGCCGTGAAGAAGCTGCTGGCCATGGCCATCCAGGCCTGTCACGCCCAGGGCAAGTACATCGGCATCTGTGGCCAGGGCCCCTCGGACCATCCGGACCTGGCCAAGTGGCTGATGGAGCAGGGCATCGACTCCGTGTCGCTCAACCCCGATGCGGTGCTCGAGACCTGGTTCATGCTGGCCGGCGAGACCCTGGGCTGACGCCCGCTCCTGCCAGCAGTGACAGACGACACCCGGGCTTGCCCGGGTGTCTTGCTTTGTGCACGGCGCTTGCACGATGCCGGGCTAGACTGAGCGTACATGCCCCGACGTGGAGGTCTGCATGAAGACCCGTTTCCCCCTCTTTCCCCTGGTGGTGGCCGGTGCCCTCGGCCTGTCCCTCGCCGCCTCACCGCTGCTGGCCCAGCCCGGCAACGGCCAGGGCAATGCCCAAGGGGCGGCTCCCTGGAAGGAGGAAGGCAAGCCGCAGCGTGGCCAGCAGGGGCAGGGTGGTCCCCAGGAGTCCCGTGGCCAGGGCCAGGCCCAAGGTGATCGCGACCGCCAGGCGTCTCGTGACCGAGGGCGCGACGAGTATCGCGACCGGGAGCGTAACGAATATCGCGACCGAGAGCGTGAGGAATATCG
This sequence comes from Halomonas sp., assembly GCF_033549285.1. Lineage (GTDB taxonomy): Bacteria > Pseudomonadota > Gammaproteobacteria > Pseudomonadales > Halomonadaceae > Halomonas. Next base: position 41,958 of record NZ_JAWSUJ010000015.1, on the reverse strand, counting down.
TGATCGAGAACGTGAGGAATATCGTGATCGAGAACGTGATGAGTACCGTGACAGGGAACGCTATCGCGACGAGGCCAGGCGGCCGATGATCGACGAGCGCGAGGTTCGCGAGATCTTCCGCAGTCGGCGCGAGTATCTTCACCATGATGACCGCAACAGCCTGCCGCCCGGCATCCGCATGAACCTGGAGCGCGGCAAGCCCCTGCCCCCCGGCATTGCCAGGAACTTCGACGAGCGCGTGCGGCGCGACCTGCCCGACTACGAGGGCTATGAATGGCGCCGTGTGGGGACCGACGCCGTGCTGGTCGACCTCACCAACGACATCATCCATGAAGTGATCCACGACATCCTGCGCTGATCACCCCGGGCGGGCACGCCGGTGCCCGCCGTCCCCTGTGCCCGCTCTCCTTGATCTCCATCAGGCAGGGACCCTTCGTCATGTCTCATACTGCCCGTGTCTGCAAAGGAGAACTGCCATGGTGGAACCCCTTGGGGTGGCGCAGGTGTATCGGACCTGTCCGACCGATGCCTTCGATTTCGAGGTCACCAGCGAGCTCGAGTCGCTGGACCTGCTCGTCGGCCACGAACGCGCACGGGATGCGTTGAGCTTCGGCACCGCGATCCGCAGTGACGGTTTCAACCTCTTCGTGCTGGGCCAGCCCGGCCATGATCGCCACAGCCTGGTGGGCAGCTTCCTCGCCGAGAAGGCCCGGGCCGCCTCGTCCCCCCGGGACTGGTGCTACCGCTACAACTTCGACGACCCCGCCGTGCCGCTGGCCCTCTCGTTGCCGCCCGGCCTGGGACGCCAGCTGCGCACCGATCTGGAGGCCCTGGTCGAGGAGTTGCGCAGCGCCATCCCGGCGGTGTTCGAGAGCGAGGAGTACCAGAATCGCATCCACGAGCTCAAGCAGGCCATGGGCGAACGCCAGCGCGACGCCGTGGAGGCCGTGCGACGCGAGGCCCGCGAGCACGATATCCTGCTGCTCTCCACCCCCAACGGCTTCACCTTCGCACCGGCCGACGGCGACAAGATGATGGCGCCGGAGGCCTTCGAGAAACTGCCGAAGGACGAGCGCGAACGCATCGAGGCCACGGTCGAGATCCTGCAGCGCAAGCTGACCCAGGCGATCCGCCAGATGCCGCGCCTGGCCAAGGAGCTGCGCGACCAGGCCAACACCCTCAACGCGGAGATGCTCGAGTCGGCCATCGGCGCCCCGCTGGATGAGCTCAAGGAGCGCTATGCCGAGCACGCGGGCATCCTGACCCATCTGGACGCCATCCGCGAGGCGATCCTGTTCAATGTCGACTCCTTCATCGCCGACGAGCCCGACATCCCGGCGGAGGCGGTGTTCAGCCGCTTCCAGGTCAACCTGATCGTGGACAACGCCGAGGCACAGGGGGCGCCGGTGATCTACCAGGACCTGCCCACCCACCAGCACCTGGTGGGCCGCATCGAGCATCACGTGCACAACGGCACCCTGCTGACCGACTTCTCGCTGATCCGGGCCGGCGCCCTGCATCGCGCCAACGGCGGCTACCTGGTGCTGGACGTGCGCGGCGTGCTCACCCAGCCCGGCGCCTGGGATACCCTCAAGCGGGTGCTGAAGGCCGGCGAGATCCGTACCGAGTCGCTGGAGCAGGCCTATGGGCTGATCAGCACCGTGACCCTCGAGCCGGAGCCAATCCCGCTGGACGTCAAGATCGTGCTGCTGGGCGAACGCCTGCTCTACTACCTGCTCTGCGAGCATGACCCCGAGTTCCTGGAGCTGTTCAAGGTCCAGGCCGACCTCGAGGATGAGCTCGACCGTGACCCCCGGCACGAGGCCTTCTATGCCCGCATGGTGGCGACCCTGGCCCGCGAGGCGGCCCTTCGTCCGCTGGATCGCAGCGGTGTGGCCGCGGTGATCGAGCGGGCCAGCCGTCTGGCCGACGACCAGCGCAAGCTGACCGCGCGTCATCGCGACCTCCATGACCTGGTGCTGGAGGCCGATCACTGGGCCGGCGAGGAGGCGGCTACGGTAATCGCCCGTCGCCATGTCGAGAAGGCGGTCAGCCAGCAGCTCTGGCGCGCCGGGCGCATCCGCGAGCGTAGCCACGAGATGATCACTCGCGGCACCATGATGGTCGCCACCGAGGGGCGCGTGGTCGGCCAGGTCAACGGCCTCTCCGTGCTGCAGCTTGGGGAGTACGCCTTCGGCCAGCCGTCGCGTATCACCGCCACGGCGCGGCCGGGCAACGGCCAGGTGGTGGACATCGAGCGCGAGGCGCGCATGGGGGGGCGCATCCACTCCAAGGCGGTGATGATCCTGTCGCGCTACCTGGCCATGCGCTACGCGGGGGAGGAACCGCTCTCGCTCTCCGCGAGCCTGGCCTTCGAGCAGTCCTACGGCGGGATCGAGGGCGACAGCGCCTCGGTGGCCGAGGTGTGTGCGCTGGTCTCGGCCATCGCCCGGGTGCCGCTCGACCAGGCCTTCGCCGTGACCGGCTCCATCGATCAGCATGGGCGGGTCCAGGCGGTGGGCGGCGTGAACGAGAAGATCGAGGGGTTCTTCGATGTCTGCGCCGCCCGTGGCGACCTCGAGGGGCAGGCGGTGATCCTGCCGGCGACCAACGTCGAGCACCTGATGCTCAAGGCGGAGTTGCGTGAGGCGATCGAGGAGGGACGCTTCCGGGTCTTCGCCGTGTCACGGGTGGACGAGGCACTGGAGCTGCTCACCGGTCTGCCCATCGGCGCCCCCGACCCCCAGGGGCGCTTCCCCGAGGGCAGCCTCGATGCCCGCGTGGCCGAGCGGCTGGCCCATTTCCGCGAGGTGGTGAAGCACGCGCGCCAGGAGGAGCGGGGCGGCGATGGCGAGGAGCACGAGGAGTCGGACGATGAACGTTGACGTGCCCCGGTCAGGCCCGGAGGAGACGGGGGGAGAGGGCGAGATCCCGGTGATGCGGGTGCTGGCGCTGCTCGATGCCTCTCGCCACAGCCTGGCGGCACTGGCCGCCGCGGTGGACCTCGCGGTGACGCGCCAGGCCGAGCTGGTGGCCCTCTACGTCGAGGACCAGGACCTGCTGGGCAGCGCCGGCTTTCCCTTCGCCCGGGAGATCGGCGCCGCCTCGGGACGGGTGCGCCGGCTGTCGAGGTCCGACCTCGAGGCCGGCATGGCCCGGCAGGCCCGTCGCGTGACCGAGGCCCTGGATGCCGCGGTCGCCGGCCGGGAGCTGCAACACCAGTTGCGGGTCAGTCGCGGTCGTGTGGTCAGCGAAGCGTTGTCGCTGGCCGGCCCGGGGGACCTGCTGGTGCTCGGCAAGGCGGGGTTATCGGGCCACTGGGGCGTGCGCCTGGGCTCGACAAGCCGTGCCCTGATCCTCGAGGCGCCCTGCACGGTGATCATCTGGGACGAGCGGCTGTCGCTGGCTCGAGGCCCGCTGCGGACCCTGGACGGTCCCGGGGCGGGCGGCGAGTTCCCGCCGGTTCCCGAGGCGCTGACCCGCCTGTTCGACGGCAGGGAGGTCCTGCAGGCGAGCGATGCCCGGCAACTGGAGCGGCAGCTGGCCCACGTGGACAGCGGTGCCCTGCTGCTTCACCGCCCCCAGCTCGCCCGCCTGGCCGACCAGGATGCCGACCTGCTGGCCCGCCTGCCGATCCCGGTCATCGTGGTGCCCTGAGGATTCGAGCGTTTCCGGCCCACGGGGCGGCGAGAATTTGGCAAGATAGCGCCTCCAACGAGCCGAAGGGGGATCTGCCGGGATGGCATACTTGCTGGTGATGGGGGCCCTGGGGCTCTCCGTCTGCTTCACCCTGGGCTGGGGCCTGGTCCGGGCCACGCGCTGGCTGCTGGGGCGCCTGCCGGGGGCGGGCCGCAAGCCGGCGCGGCGCTCGGCCCGCCGTGCGCCCAGCAGGCCCAAGGCGCCCAGCCGGCCCAGGGCCGCTCCACGGACCAGAACGCGGAAGGCTGTGCCGGCCAAGCCGCCGCAGGAACCCTGGCGACTGACCCGCTGGCTGGCACGGCGGCGTTCGCCGCTGCCGCTGGGCCTGCTGGTCCTGCTGCTCTATGCGGGCAGCCGCCTGGCCGAATACGGCATGACCTTCCGACCGCAGGCCGCCCCCGGCGAGTTCCACGGCCTGGTCAGCACACTGGGGTGGGTGGCCGCCATCCTGCTGGCCCTCGCCGGCATGAACCTGCTGGCCCTCTGGCGCTGTCACCGGTCGGGTGGCGACGACCGGGCCTGACTCACCTATGCTGTCATGACCCCGAATCGAGACAAGGAGTCATGATCATGGTCATCCCCACCGCCTGGCGTCGCGCGGCGTCCTGTCTGCTGTTCTCGCCGCTGCTGCTCTCCCCGGCGGCCCTCGGCGAGGTGGACTTCCAGTACCAGCGCCCGGAGATCGCCCCGGAGTCGGCATCCGGCAGCGAGGAGAAGCCCGGCTGGGCCACCGAGACCTTCGCCGTGGCCGCGGCCAACCCCCTGGCCACCGATGCCGGCTACCAGATCCTCAAGGCGGGGGGCTCGGCCATCGACGCCGCCATCGCGGTGCAGATGGTGCTCACCCTGGTCGAGCCCCAGTCGAGCGGCATCGGCGGGGGCTCCTTCCTGATGTACCACGACGGCGAGGAGGTCAGGGCCTACGACGGCCGCGAGACCGCGCCCTCCTCGGTGAAGGAGGGGCTCTTCCTCGACGGGGACGGAGAGCCCCTGGCCTTCATGGAGGCCGTGGCCAGTGGTCGCTCGGTCGGCGTGCCCGGCACCCTGCGCATGCTGGAGATGGCCCACAAGGCCCATGGCCGCCTGCCCTGGGCCGAGCTCTTCGAGCCGGCCATCACCCTGGCCGACGAGGGATTTCCCGTCAGCCCCCGGCTGCACCGGAGCCTGGCCGGCACCGAGGGCCTGCGTGACAATGCCAGGGCCTCGGCCTTCTACTATACCGAGGAAGGGGAGCCGCTCCCCGAGGGCCACACGCTCAAGAACCCCGCCCTGGCGGTGATCCTCGAGCGGGTCGCCGAGCAGGACAGCTCGGCGCTGCATACCGGGGCCGTCGCGGAGGATATCGTGGCCCAGGTGCAGAACCACCCCGGAATCACCGGCAGCCTGAGCCTCGAGGACCTGGCCACCTATACGGCGAAAGAGCGCGAGCCGCTCTGCACCGAGTGGCAGGCCTACCGTGTTTGCGGCTTCCCGCCCCCCTCCTCGGGCCACCTGACGGTAATGCAGATCCTCGGCACCCTGGAAGAGCTCCCCCCGCTGGAGGCGGCCATGGAGGAGGACCTGCCCGGCGTCGACTGGCTGCACCGCTTCCTCGAGGCCTCGCGGCTGGCTTTCGCCGACCGCGGGCGCTACATCGCCGACCCGGACTTCGTCGAGGCGCCCGGCGGCGACTGGTCACTGATGCTCGACCCCGACTACCTGGCCGAGCGCGCCGAGCTGATCGAGGCAGGGCAGAGCATGGGCAGCGGCGGTGCGAGCCCTGGCAACCCCGGTGCCCTGGCCACCGCCTGGGCCGTGCAGCCGACGCAGCCGGAACATGGCACCAGCCACATCAGCATCGTCGACGAGCACGGCAACGCCCTGGCCATGACCAGCTCCATCGAGCAGGCCTTCGGCGCGCGCATCCTCTCTGACGGGGGGACCGGCATGCCGGGGGGCTTCCTGCTCAACAACGAGCTGACCGACTTCTCCTTCACCCCCGCGGATGAGGAGGGGACTCCCATCGCCAACCGCGTGGAGCCCGGCAAGCGCCCGCGCTCCAGCATGAGCCCGACGCTGGTCTTCGACCGGGAGAGCGGCGACCTGGTGGCGAGTCTTGGCTCGCCGGGGGGCGCGGCCATCATCCACTACACGGCGCGCTCGCTGGTGGCCATGCTCGACTGGGGCCTGGACGCCCAGCGCTCGCTGGATCTGCCCCATGCCATCACCCTGGGCGGGCCGGTCTACCTGGAGGCGGGACGCTTCCCGCCGGCCACCCTGGAGGCGCTGCGCGAGTGGGGGCATGAGGTGGAGGAGCGTGAGCTGACCAGCGGCCTGCAGGCGATCCAGCGCACCGAGAAGGGCTTCTTCGGTGGCGCCGACCCGCGCCGTGAAGGGGTCGTGATGGGGGACTAGTTCCTCAGCCAGTTGCGCAGCTTGACCAGCAGCAGGGCGCCGTCGCCCAGTCGGCGGCGCTCACCGATCAGCGCGGCGAGCATCGCCGGCCGGTCGGTGATGATGCCGTCCACGCCAAGGTCGATCAGCTGGGACATCCGGGTGCGATCGTTGATGGTCCAGGCATGCAGTTCGTAGCCGTAGTAGCCGGCGAGGCGGACCTCCTCCTCATCGATGCGGTTGTGGCGAAGGGCCAGGGCATCGAAGCCATGGCGCTCCAGGGTACCCGACATCACCAGCTGGGCGAGCAGGGTGGTGCGCAGGCGCGGCGCGCGCAGTCGGACCTCGCGCAGCAGCCAGGTCGACATGGCGGCCACGCGCATCTCGCCCATGACATCGGGATCACCACAGGCCAGGGCGGTCACCCGATCCTCGGCGCGGTGCCGGCAGGCGCGGCGCAGTTCCCTCTCCCTCGCCAGGGTGTCGATCACCGCCTCGACCAGCTCGAGTTCGCGGCCCGGGTCGGGCTTGAGCTCGATCATCAGGGTGGCGCGTCCGCGTACCGCCGCCAGCACCTCGTCCAGCCCCGGGATCCGCTCGCCGATGAAGGGGTCCCCGAACCAGCTGCCGACATCCACCTCGTCGAGGTCCGATCGCGGCAGTTCCCCGACCCGGCGCTTGTCCCCGGCCAGCCGCCTGAGGCTCTCGTCATGGTAGAGCACCACCTCGCCGTCGGCGGTGAGGCGCACGTCGATCTCGACGCCATCGGCGCGATCCCGGATCGCCTGCTCCACCGCGGCCAGAGTGTTCTCCGGCGCCTGCAGCGAGCTGCCGCGGTGGGCGATGATGGTGACCTCGTCGCGGATCTCGAAGCGGTTGACGATCAGCCACGCCTGGCCGATGGCGAACAGCACGACGGCGAGCTCGACCGCCCAGGCCAGGCGACCGGCGTGGGTGCCGGGCGGCGGTGGCTTGGGCTTCGGCTCGCGATGGGCGAGGCGCAGGTAGAGACAGGTGGCCTGCAGGGCGTTGGCGGCGATGCCGCCGAAGGTGATGGCCAGGGCCACCAGCAGGTAGGCGGTGAGGTAGGCGAGCATGGCCGGGACCAGCACCGCATTGCGCTCGGGTAGCCACCACAGCAGCGGCGTGACGACCCGGTCGAACAGCGCCGTGGCCAGCAGGGGCAGGGCGATGATCCCCAGCAGCAGCAGTACCACCGCCGCCGCGATATGGCGACCACGGCCCCGGGTCAGCTGGCTGCTGCGCGCCAGGGCCGCCGGCGGCGAGAGCCCCTCCAGGGTCAGCACCGGCAGGGCCAGGTGCCAGCGGACATAGAGGCTGCCGGCGATCAGCATCCACGCCAGCACCGGCAGCAGGCCGCTGCCGAGAAAGGCCCAGAAGGCAGGCGGGCGGACGTTCTGCACGAAGTAGGGGTCCAGCCCGCCCAGGAAGAACCCATGGAGCCAGGCGAGGCTCAGGGCCAGCGGGACCAGCAGCAGCAGCTGGGCCCCCACCTGCAGCACCACCAGGCCGCTGAGCGCCGGTAGCCGGCGCAGGGTGGCCCAGAGGGCCTCGAAGGCGAGGCGGACATGGTGATCCCGGGGGCGTACCGCCACCAGGATCATGCCGGATTGCTGCAGGTAGAGCACCAGGAAGGTCAGGCCGACGGCGGCCAGCAGCCAGAGCAGGCCGCCGGGGCTCATCAGCAGGGCGATCAGCTCGTTGTTGGTGATCACCGGTCTGCCGAACTGGGCGAGCAGGCTCGAGAGGGTCCAGCCCACGGCCGGCAGCAGCAGGCTCGAGGCCAGCAGCGTGAAGAAGAGGTGGTAGGCGATCAGCGGGCGCAGGTGCTCGCGCAATGTGCGCAGCACATCGCCGCTCAATCGTGACAGGTGCAGCATGGACAGGCGCGTGACGGGGACATAGTGTCAGGGTGACACCGCTGCCCCGTCACGGGCAAGTGCCTGTTACCGCGGGCCTCGTCGCGCTTCAGCGCTCCAGGTCCAGCTGCTCGTCGGCGACCAGGATGCCGTTGTTGTCGGCGTAGAGCCACTGGCCCGGCGACAGAATGACGCCGGCGAAGCTGACCGGGATATCACGCTGGCCCTCGCCGCGCTTCTCGCTCTTGCGCGGATGGGCCCCCAGGGCCTGGATGCCGAGCTCGGTCTCGGCCAGCACGTCGACGTCGCGCACACAGCCATACATCACCACGCCGGCCCAGCCGTGGCCGGCGGCCTGTTCGGCCAGCATGTCGCCCAGCATGGCGCAGCGGGTGGAGCCACCGGCGTCGACGACCAGCACGGCGCCGTCGCCGGGCTCGGCCACCGCCTGCTTGACCAGGGAGTTGTCCTCGAAGCACTTGACGGTACGGATCGGGCCGGCGAAGGCCTCGTGGCCGCCGAAGTTGACGAAGATGGGGTCGAGCACCTGGACCTCGGGGTAGGCGTCGCAGATGTCCGGCGTGACGATATGGCTCACGATGCGGCTCCTCGTGACATGGATGATCCCTCGATGATGCCATGGCCCGGGCAGAACGGAAGTCCCCTTTGGTGGGACGGACCGTTGGCAGGGTCGGGGTGGAGGGGCAGGCGCAAAAAAAGCGCCCCGTGTGGGGCGCTTCGTTCATCGGCTCCGGCCGCCGCGGGCGGCGGCCTTCGATGTTGCGAGCATCGGAGTCGAACCTGAGACTATCACAACACCGGGGTTCAGGCTTCCTGCGCGACCGGAATCACGTTGGAGGCGGCGTTCTGATACTCCTCGATCTCGTGGAAGTTCATGTAGCGGTAGATCTCGCCGGCCATGGCGTCGAACTCGCCCATGTAGCGGCGATACTCGTCGACGGTGGGCAGGCGACCCTCCACGGCGGCCACGGCCGCCAGTTCCGCGGAGGCGAGGTAGACGTTGGCCCCGTCGCCCAGGCGGTTGGGGAAGTTGCGGGTGGAGGTGGAGACCACGGTGGACTTGGCGGCGACACGGGCCTGGTTGCCCATGCACAGCGAGCAGCCCGGCATCTCCATGCGCGCCCCGGCACGGCCGTAGATGCCGTAGTAGCCCTCCTCGGTCAGCTGGTGCTGGTCCATCTTGGTCGGCGGGGCCAGCCACAGGCGGGTCTTCAGGCTGCCGGCCGGCTGCTTCTCGAGCAGCTTGCCCGCGGCGCGGAAGTGGCCGATGTTGGTCATGCACGAGCCGATGAACACCTCGTCGATCTTCTCGCCGGCCACCTCGGAGAGCAGGCGGGCGTCGTCCGGGTCGTTCGGCGCGCAGAGTACCGGCTCCCTGAGCTCCTCGAGGTCGATCTCGATCACCTCGGCGTACTCGGCGTCCTGGTCGGCGCGCATCAGGCTCGGGTTGGCCAGCCACTCCTCCATGCCCTGGATGCGGCGCTCGATGGTCCGGCGGTCGCCGTAGCCGTTGGCGATCATCCACTTGAGCAGGGTGATGTTGGACTTCAGGTACTCGCTGACGCTGTCCTCGGACAGGGTGATGGTGCAGCCCGCGGCGGAGCGCTCGGCGGAGGCGTCGGAGAGCTCGAAGGCCTGCTCGACGGTGAGGTCCTCGAGGCCCTCGATCTCCAGCACGCGACCGGAGAAGGCGTTCTTCTTGCCGGACTTCTCGACGGTCAGCAGGCCGTTCTGGATGGCGTAGTAGGGGATGGCGTGGACCAGGTCACGCAGGGTGACGCCGGGCTGACGCTTGCCCTTGAAGCGCACCAGCACCGATTCCGGCATGTCCAGCGGCATCACGCCGGTGGCGGCGGCGAAGGCGACGAGGCCCGAGCCTGCCGGGAAGGAGATGCCCAGCGGGAAGCGGGTGTGGGAGTCGCCGCCGGTGCCCACGGTGTCGGGCAGCAGCATGCGGTTGAGCCAGCTGTGGATGATGCCGTCGCCCGGACGCAGCGAGACGCCGCCGCGGTTCATGATGAAGTCGGGCAGGGTGTGGTGGGTGTCCACGTCCACCGGCTTGGGGTAAGCGGCGGTGTGACAGAAGGACTGCATCACCAGGTCGGCCTGGAAGCCGAGGCAGGCGAGGTCCTTGAGCTCGTCGCGGGTCATCGGGCCGGTGGTGTCCTGGGAGCCCACGGTGGCCATCTTCGGCTCGCAGTACATGCCCGGGCGCACGCCTTCCATGCCGCAGGCCTTGCCGACCATCTTCTGGGCCAGGGTGTAGCCCTTGCCGGTGTCGACCGGCTGCTCGGGCAGGCGGAAGACGTCGGAGGGGGCCAGGCCCAGGGACTCGCGCGCCTTGGTGGTCAGGCCGCGGCCGATGATCAGCGGGATACGGCCGCCGGCGCGCACCTCGTCGAGGATCAGCTGGGTCTTGAGTTCGAAGGTGGTCACGACCTCGTCGGTGCCGTGCTTGCACACCTTGCCTTCATAGGGGTAGACGTCGATGACGTCGCCCATCTCGAGGGCGGAGACGTCCATCTCCACGGGCAGGGCGCCGGAATCTTCCATGGTGTTGAAGAAGATCGGGGCGATCTTGCCGCCGAAGCAGAAGCCGCCGGCGCGCTTGTTGGGCACGTTGGGGATATCGTCGCCGAAGAACCACAGCACCGAGTTGGTGGCGGACTTGCGCGAGGAGCCGGTGCCCACCACGTCGCCCACGTAGGCGACCGGGAAGCCCTTGGCCTTGACCTCCTCGATCTGCTTGAGCGGGCCCTTGACGCCGGGCTCCTCCGGCTCGATGCCATCACGCTCGTTCTTGAGCATGGCGTTGGCGTGCACCGGGATATCGGGGCGCGACCAGGCATCCGGGGCGGGGGAGAGGTCGTCGGTGTTGGTCTCGCCCGGCACCTTGAAGACGCTGAGGGTGATCTTCTCTTCCAGGGCGGGCTTGGAGAGGAACCACTCGGCGTCGGCCCAGGACTGGATGACGTCCTTGGCGACGGCGTTGCCCGCCTTGGCGCGCTCTTCCACGTCGTGGAAGGCGTCGAACATCAGCAGGGTGTGCTTGAGCTGCTCGCCCACTTCCTTGGCCAGGTCGGCATCGTCGAGCAGTTCCACCAGGGAGACGATGTTGTAGCCGCCCTGCATGGTGCCCAGCAGCTTCACCGCGTGGATCCTGTCGATCAGCGGGGACTCGGCCTCGCCCTTGGCGATGGCGGTGAGGAAACCGGCCTTGACGTAGGCAGCCTCGTCGACGCCGGGCGGAACGCGATTGGTGAGCAGGTCGAGGATGAACTCCTCCTCGCCGGCCGGCGGGTTCTTCAGCAACTCGACCAGTGCGGCGACCTGCTCGGCGTTCAGCGGCTTCGGCGGCACGCCCTCGGCGGCGCGCTCCTCGACATGTTGGCGATAGGCTTCAAGCACGTTGGGGCCCTCATCGGTGGTGGTGGCCGAAGCCGGCAGACCTTAGTCGAGCGTCGACGAAAGGCACGCTTCGGCGCGGGAAAACTCTGGCAGACCCTTGCTGTTGCCAGGGTGTCAGCGGTGCCGCGATCATAGAGGAAACTGTCGACAATGTTAAGCTGGGCCCGCCGTGGCGGCCTTGAACTTTGGTCGGCGGCAACTTCGGGCTGCCAGCCCGGTGTCTCCCGCGTTAACATGACGTTATGTCAACGCACGTTAACGTCAACGGGAGGGGCATGGGAGAGCGCATCACCTCGCCGTGCGTCGGCCTCTGCTCGACCACCCTGGGTGACCGGGTGTGCCGTGGCTGTCAGCGCCTCGACGGCGAGATCCGCGACTGGCCGGCCCTGACCGGTGAGCAGCGACAACAGCGCATGGCCGAGCTGGACAGGCTGCGGGCCGAGGTCGCCGGGCGCTTCCTGGTGGTCGTCGACCCCGAGAGCCTTGAGGCCCAGCTGCGCCGCCACCGGATCCGCTTCCGGGACGAGCAGCCGCCGCTCTCCCGCGCCGTGGAGCTGCTGCGGGTGGGGCGCGGCCGCATCCGCGACCTGACGCGCTACGGGCTGGCCGCTCGCGACGGCGAGGACGCCGCCTCGCTCCATGAACGCATCACCACCGACCTGCTGGCTGCCGCCGAGCGGCGACAGGCGCTGCTTGCCGACCTCATCGACCCGCCGACACAGGAACCATGATGCCCCCGATGCCGAGTCTCGAGACCACCGATTGCCGGGACCTGCTGCCTGCCGAGCTGCTGGCGTTCCTGCCCTGTGCCACCCCGGAGGCGTGGGTCGACTGGGCCCTGGCCAACCCCGAGCTGCTGCTGATCGACCACGCCCAGTGCGAGAAGAAGGCGGCCTCCACGGCCATGAGCCTGCTCTACCGCTATGTGGACCAGCCGCTGCTGCTCACCAAGATGTCGCAGCTGGCCCGGGAGGAGCTGCTGCACTTCGAGCAGGTCGTCAAGCTGATGGAGGCGCGGGGCATCGTCTATCGCCATATCAGTGCCTCGCGCTATGCCGAGGGGCTGCGTCGCCACGTCCGGGGAGAGGAACCGGAACGCCTGGTGGACATCCTGATCATCGGGGCGCTGATCGAGGCACGCAGCTGCGAGCGCTTTGCCCGCCTGATTCCGCATCTGGATGATGAACTTGCCAAGTTCTATCGCAGTCTGGTTAAGTCGGAAGGCCGTCATTTCGAGGATTACCTGATGCTGGCGCGCCGCCTGGCCACGGCGCCCATCGACGCGCGTATCGCCTTTTTCTCCGATCGCGAGGCCGAACTGGTCACCATGCCGGACACGGCCTTTCGTTTTCACAGCGGCGTGCCGGCCTGAGGCCATCACTTCCGCCACGCAGGAATGATCACCATGCGGGATGCTGCCGACGACGTACACGACAATGACCGGGACCACCTGGCACTCTTCGGCCACTTTTCACTGAGCCTGGGCGACGATGTCCTGACCCAGTTCAGTTACGACAAGGTCAAGGCGCTGCTGGTCTACCTGCTGCTCCACGACCAGCCGGTCAGTCGTGCCACCCTGGCCGAACTGCTGTGGCCCGACCAGGGCCTGTCGTCGGGACGTACCAACCTGCGTCACGCGCTGCACTGCCTGCGCCAGTCCCTGGGCGAGGAGGCCGAGCGGGTGCTCTCGGTGTCTCGCCAGACCATTGCCTTCCGGCTGCCGGAGCGCTGGCACTTCGACATGCACCGGCTCCAGGCGCTGCTGGAGGGGCCCGCCGACGTGGCCACCCTCGAGGCGGTGCTGGCCTGCTATCGCGGCGACCTCGCCGAGGAGCTGCACCTGACCAGCTGTGCCGAGTACCAGCGCTGGCTGGTCCAGGTGCGCAACGAATGGCGCCAGCGGGTGATCCGCTTCGCCGAGAGCGTCCTGGAGCGCCCGGAACCGCTGCCGGATGGGGTGCTGGAGTCGCTGGTCAGCCGCTTTTCCGGCTACGGGCCCTTCCATGAACGCCTGGTGCGCCAGCTGGCCGAGCAGGGCCAGCTGGCCGCCGCCCACGAGCAGTACAACGCCTACCTGCAGCTGCTGGCGCTCTCCGGCCAGCAGCCGGAGCCCTCCTTCCTGCAGCTGGCCCGCTACTGGTCCGATGCCCAGGCCGAGGGCGCGCACCTCGGTCCCAGCGGGGCCTTCTCGCGCACCCTGGCCATGGACAGCGCCCCCCTGCGCGAGGACGAGATCGAGCAGCGCCAGCTCTCGGTGATGGCCATTCGCCTGCGGCTCAAGGCCGACCTCTCGGCCCGTGCCGATGCCCGCGCCTGCCTGGCGCTGCAGGTCGAGTTGATGCGCTGGCTCGAGCAGCAGTGCCACCACCTCGGGGGCTTCTGGCTGCCCGGGGCGACCGGCGGCCTGGGCCTGGCCTGCTTCGGCACCCATGGCCCGGCGCACCAGCTGGCCGAGCTGGTGGCGCTCTACGAGCACTGTCGCCGCGTGCTGCCCGAGGAGTCCCAGCGCCACTGGAGCGGCGAGGGCGAGCCGCCGCGCATCGAGCTGGCCGCCGGCCTGGACAGCGGCCGGGTGGTCTACCTCCCCGAGCGACACCTGGTCGACCCGCTCGGCCAGGTGACCCAGGGCTCCCTCGACCTGATGAGCGCCGCCGAGGGCAGCGAGCTGGTCATCTCCCAGGATGCCAGCCAGCACATGCCGCCGGCCCTCGACCTCCAGCCGCGGCTCTCCACGCGGCTGGTGGCCAGCGACGGCCGGGTGCGCCTGCGGGCGCTGGTCCTCGGCACCAACGAGGGCGGGCGCGAGGCGCCTCCGCCCAGCCTGGTGGGGCGCGAGGGCTCCCTGCGCACCCTGCGCGATGCCCTGGCCCGGGCCGGCATCGGCCTGCGCCAGAGCGTGCTGGTGCGGGGCCCCTCGGGGCTCGGCAAGTCGGCGCTGCTGGTGGGCTTTCGCCAGCTCGAGCAGAGCCGCGAGGCGGCGATCTGCTGGCAGCCCACCACGCGGCTCTCCGTGCAGGAGCCCTATGGGGTGGCGCGGCAGCTGCTGCGTTGGCACCTGGGGGGGCGCATCGACGCCGAGTCGCTGTCGCGCCTGCTGGCCGCCGACGATGCCGTGGCGCCCGAGTCCGAACACCGCCTGCTGCTGGAGGAGGCCCTCGGCGTGCGCGAGCCCCGCGAGATGGCGGTGCTCGCCCAGAGCGGGGAGGCCGTGGAGCTGGTCGTGGGACTCATCCACCGCCTGATTCGCGAGCTCTCCCGCGAGCGCACCCTGGTGCTGATGATCGACGACCTGCAGTGGCTCGACGAGCCCTCCTTCAAGGTGCTGGCAGGCCTCCAGGCGCGGCTGCCGATCAACAGCCCCTTCCTGCTGGTGGCCAGCCACCATGGGCGGGAGGCGCTGCCGGCGAAGCTGCACTGGGACCAGCAGATCTCCCTGGGGCGGCTGGATGCCATGCAGTCTTCCCGGCTGCTCTCCCAGCTGGCGCGCCGCTATCGCATCCACCTCAGCCCGCGGCTGCGTGGGCAGATCATCGAGCGCTGCGATGGCGTCCCGCTCTACCTCCAGGAGATCTGCCGCCGGGTCGACATGGATCGCCGCGAGGGGCGCAGCGTGCAGCTCGACGAGCTGCCGCGCGGCCTGCTGGGGCTGCTGGCCAGCCGCATCGACCAGCTCGACACCGACCGCGAGGTGGCCCATGTGGCGGCGGTGCTCGGACGCCGCTTCCGCCTCGACTTCCTGGCCGAGTGCAGCGGCTGGGAGATGAGCCGACTGGCGCCGGCCCTGGAGCAGATGCGCCGGCTGGAGATCATCGAGCCGGCCGAGGGCGAGGAGGGCGAGCGCGAATACCAGTTCACCCACCAGCTGCTGCAGGAAGCCGCCTACCTCTCCTGTCCCCGGGACGTGCGGGTGAGCATCCATCGTCAGGTGGTCAGCCTGATCGAGGAGCACTTCCCGATGTGGATCAGCCGCCATCCCGGCGACTTTGCCACCCATCTGCGGCGCAGCGGCCACTATGCCCGCGGCGCCCGCTACTTCGAGCTGGCCGCCCGGGAGGCCCTCAAGGTCAGTGCCAACCGCACGGCGCTGAAGATGGCCGACTTCGGCCTGGCCAGCCTGCGCCACGTCGAGGGGCAGGCCGAGCGCGAGATCAGCCTGCTCACCGTGCGTGGCCAGGCCGCCTTCGCCCTGGAGGGACACGGCTCGCCCACCGCCCACGAGAGCTTCGTGCGGGCCCGGGAGCTTCTCGCCCAGGAGGAGGCCGCCCCGGACGACGCCGGCGACCTGGAGCAGGCCTTCCTGGTCCAGTGGGGCCTGTGGGTGGGCTGCAGCCAGCGTCATGCCCATGCCGATGCCTTCTCCCTGGCCTCGCGCCTGGCGAGCCTCGCCGGCCGCCTCGAGGACCCGCGCTACCGCCGCCTGGCCGACTTCGCCCGGGCCAGCTGCGAGTACTGGGCCGGGCGCATCTCCCAGGCCTATGACCACCTGGAGGAGATCGACCCGCTCAACGTCCCGATGATGATCGAGTGGCTGCCGTTCTCCGACCACCCCCAGGTCGCGGCGGCCTGCTTCCAGGGCTGGACCCTCTGCCTGCGGGGCGATTACCAGCGTGCCGAGCGGCAGGTGGAGTCGGCCATCCGGCTGGCCGAGCGGATCGGCCACCCCGGCAGCCTGGCCATGGCGCTGATGTATGCCGCGGCCCTCTATCGCCAGCTGGGACACGTGCACCTGGCCACCATGCGCGCCGAGCGCGCCTTCGAGCTGACCGGCACCCCCGACCTGCACCTCTGGCAGGTGGCCTCGCGCAGCGTGCTGGGCTGGCAGCGGGCCCTGGCCGGCGACCGCGATGGCCTGGCCCAGATCGAGTCGGCCCAGGAGGAGCTGGCGGAGGTAACCGGACGCGATCCCTACCAGCGCCCGGCCCTGTGGTACGTGGATGCCTGCCTGGCCCTGGGGGAGCTTTCCCGGGCCGAGGACTACCTCGACCAGTGCCTGATGATCGCCCGCGAGCGCACCACCCTGTTCGTCCCCGAACTGGCGGTGCACCTGGCGCGCGTCCGCCATCGCCTGGGCCACTCCCGCGAGGAGGTCAGGAGCCTCGCCGAGCAGGCCCTGCTGCAGGCCCGGGAGGACGGCAACCTCCACCAGCAGCTCGCCGCCCTGGAGCTCTGGCTGACCCTGATCGACCCCCGGGACGAGGCGTCCCGGGCGGAGTTCCGCGCGCTGCTGGGCGAAGTGAGCCACAGCGACGCGCCGGTGCTGACGCGCTGGCGGACCCTGCTCGACCGCCGCCTGCCCCATGCCGCGGACCTCTCCTCCTGACACCCCGATCGCCGACCCGCAGAGCACAACGGCGCCCCAGGGGCGCCGTTGTGCTCTGCGGGCAGGGCGTCAGGTGGCCAGTTCCAGGGCCTCGATGCGCTGGAGTGCCTCGTCGCGCCCCGTGCCGCACAGCTCGGGGTCGTAGTCGAAGCGCGCGCACACCGCGGGGCGGCGCGGGTCACCGAACAGCCGGCAGAGGTTGGCGTCGTCGAGCTGCACGCAGCGCACGCCCGCCGGCTTGCCGTCGGGCATGCCGGGAATCGGCGAGCTGATCGAGGGCGCGATGCAGCAGGCGCCACACCCCGGACGGCAGCCGTCGGCCGGGGCCGCGGGCGTGGCGGTCATGGCCGGGCCTCGGCGATGGCGCCCTTGTCGATGCCCTCGAAGGCCCGGACCCGCGTGGCCTGGCCGCTCTCCCGGGCGATGGCCCCGGCCAGCCAGGCGGCGATATGTTCCACCGTGGTCGGCGTCGGCAGCACCGCGCAGCGACTGCGCGGGAGCCGGATGAAGAAGTGGCCCTGCTCGGCGCGGTAGCGGCAGCTCAGCTGGTCGCGAAAGCCCGGGGCGTCGTCCTCGACCAGATCCGCCTCGTCCACCAGGTAGCGGTCGGCCAGCCACTCGGCCCACTGCTGCTCGAGGGCCGGAACGCGCTGCCCCTGCTGCCAGACCTCCAGCCGCGAACGATGGCCATGGGCGATGCGCTGGCAGTTGCCGGCATGCTGCTTCAGGCCATGGCTGTAGGTGTAGGCGGCCCCCTCGATGGCCTCCTCGCGCAGCCTCAGGCGGATGTCGGTGACCCGCGGCGGCGGTCGGCGCATCAGGTCGGCGACCAGGTGGTCGGCGAGTCGCTCCGGCGTGATCTCGCGCCAGGGGAGCAGGCTCAGCGCCTGGCGCGGGGCACGCACCTCCAGCGGGTAGGGCCGCTCGCCGCGCACGCAGAGCCCCTCCCGGCAGTCGTGGAGCGTCACCCCCGGTGCCCGGGTGGGCACCAGCAGGGTATGGTCCAGGCCGCCATCGAGCCGCGACTTGATCCAGGGCTTCACCTCGCCGAAGTCGAACAGCATGCCGTCCTCGCCGAGCTCCCCGTCGAGTTCCGCGTCGACCTGCCAGCTGGCGCCGACCAGGCCACGCTGCGGGCACCAGAGCGAGACGTCGAGGTGGGTGAGGCGGTTGACGAAGAGCGTCATCAGTCGATACCCGCGATCTTGTGGGTCTGCAGCGACAGGCGCCACCGGGGGTGGGCCAGGCAGTAGGCCACGGTCTCGGCCATGGTGTCGGCAGTGGTCTCGCCTGGGATGGCGGCCGGCCCGGTATCCATCGGCTGCAGGAAGAAGTGGTCGAAGTCGAGCCGGGCGAAGCGCGCCGGCGGGGCATCGGCCTGGGGATGGACCAGCTTCAGCTCGTCGCCCCCGGTGACCGCCAGGGCGTTGTCGCCCTTGGGACTGACGCAGAGCCAGTCGATGCCGGCAGGGGCGGGCAGGGTGCCGTTGGTCTCGACCGCGACCTCGAAGCCGCGGGCGTGCATCTCGCGGATCAGTGCCTCGTCGAGCTGCAGCAGCGGCTCGCCCCCGGTGAAGACCACATGGGGGATGGCGGCTCTTTCCCCCGGTTCCTCCCGGTCGGGCCATAACGCCGCCAGATGCTTGGCGAGGGCCTCGGCATCCTCGAAGCGTCCGCCGTGCTGGCCATCGGTGCCGATGAAGTCGGTGTCGCAGAAGCGGCAGGCCGCCGCGGCGCGATCCTGCTCCCGGCCGGACCAGAGGTTGCAGCCCGAGAAGCGACAGAAGACGCTGGCGCGACCCGCCTGGCCGCCCTCGCCCTGCAGCGTATAGAAGGCCTCCTTGACGTGATACATCAGTGGCTCCTCTTGGCCGGTTCGGCGGCGGGTTCAGGCCGCTGACAATAGCCGAGGGGATCCGTCGCATGGTTGGCGGCGAAGGCGGCCAGGCGCTCGCGACAGCTGCCGCAGCGTCCGCAGGCAAGCTCTTCCCCCTGATAGCAGGTCCAGCTGTCGGCGTAGTCGAGCCCCATGGCCAGGCCATCGGCGAGGATCTCGGCCTTGCTGGCGCGCAGGTAGGGCGCATGGATCTCGACGGCCTGGAAGTTGGCGATGCCGGCCACGGCGTTCATCGCCTCGACGAATGCCGGTCGACAGTCGGGGTAGAGCACGTGGTCGCCGCCGTGGGCGCCGTAGTCGACCCGGCCGGCGCCGATGTTCACGGCCTTGGCGATGGCGAGCGACAGCAGGATCATGTTGCGGTTGGGCACCACCGTGGCGGCGAGGTTGTCCTCGGCGTAGTCGCCCTCTGGCAGCGCTCGGTCGGCATCGGTGAGCGCCGAGGCGTCGATCAGCCCGTGGATGGCGCGGATGTCCACCACCTGGTGGGGCACGCCGAGCCCGCGGCAGACCCGCGCCGCGACCTCCAGCTCGCGGGCGTGGCGCTGGCCGTAGTCGAAGGAGAGGGCGTGGACCTCGCGCCCCTCGCGCAGGGCCCGGTGCAGCACGGTGTAGGAGTCCATGCCGCCGGAGTAGATCACCACGGTGGCAGGGGTAGAGGCGTCGTTCATGGCGGGAGCTCTGGTCGGAGAATTTGTCGGGCCGCTGGCGCGGCGATCCGGGGTCCGGTCCGGAAACGGCGACAGTCTACTTGACCTGCCGGCCTCGGGGAACTCCAGACTCTGACGCTCGGCGCTGCTATAATGTGCGCCCCTCAATTCCCTGCGCCTTCTGGCGCCATCGTCCTGACAACGGTGACCTCCTATGCAAGCCCCCGAACTGCTCTCCCCCGCGGGAACGTTCAAGAACATGCGCTACGCCTTCGCCTATGGCGCGGATGCGGTCTATGCCGGCCAGCCGCGCTACTCGCTGAGGGTGCGCAACAACGACTTCAAGATCGACAACCTGCACAAGGGCATCGCCTACGCCCACGAGCGGGGCAAGCAGTTCTACGTGGCCTCGAACATCGCGCCGCACAACAGCAAGCTGAAGACCTACCTGCGCGACATGGAGCCGGTGATCGAGGCCGGTCCGGATGCGCTGATCATGTCCGACCCGGGCCTGATCATGATGATCCGCGAGCGCTGGCCGGACCAGGTCATCCACCTGTCGGTGCAGTCCAACGTGGTCAACTGGGCGGCGGCGCGGTTCTGGCAGCAGCAGGGCATCAGCCGCATCATCCTGTCGCGTGAGCTGTCGCTCGCCGAGATCGCCGAGATCCGCGCCGAGTGTCCCGACCTGGAGATCGAGACCTTCGTCCACGGTGCGCTGTGCATCGCCTATTCCGGGCGCTGCCTGCTCTCGGGCTACTTCAACCACCGCGATCCCAACCAGGGCACCTGCACCAACGCCTGCCGCTGGAAGTACAACACCGTGGCCGCCGCCCAGGACGAGACCGGCGACATCGTTCCCGCTAACTCGGCCCGCGCCCATGCCGGCAGCGGCATCTGGACGCCAGGGCAGGATGGACAGCCGGGTGGGCTGATCGCCTCCGGGGGCGGCAGTGCCGAGGTGGCAAGTACCGCCACCGCGGGCGGCGTGGAGGGCCAGGACGAGCTCTCGGCGCTGATCGAGGACCGCACCCGCCCCGGCGAGCTGATGCCGGTGTTCGAGGACGAGCACGGCACCTATATCATGAACTCCAAGGACCTGCGCGCCGTGCAGCACGTGCCGCGCCTGACCGAGATGGGCGTCACCTCGCTGAAGATCGAGGGGCGCACCAAGTCCCACTACTATGTGGCACGCACCGCCCAGGTCTACCGCCGCGCCATCGACGACGCCGTGGCCGGCCGCCCCTTCGACATGCGCCTGATGGACGAGCTCGACAACCTTGCCAACCGCGGCTATACGGAGGGCTTCTATCGCCGCCACGTCCACGACGAGTACCAGAACTACGAGCAGGGCAACTCGGTGGGGGTGCACCAGCAGTTCGTCGGCGAGGTGATCGGCTACGACCCGGATCGCGGCACGCTCGAGGTCGATGTCAAGAACCGCTTCGAGGTGAAGGATTCCATGGAGCTGATGCTGCCCGGCGGCAACCGCCGCTTCGTGCTCGAGCATATCGAGAACCGCCGCGGCGAGTCCGTGGGCGCCGCGCCCGGCTCCGGCCACGTGGTGCGGATCCCGGTGCCGGGCGAGGCCATCGAGGCCTCGCGGATCGAGTTCGCGCTGCTGATGCGCGACCTCTGAGTCGGGCGGCGGCTGGACATCCACGGCCGCCGGCGACATGGTAGGCATCGATTGTTCGTCGAACAGGGAGCGGCATGGCCACCATCGAACACAGCGCGATTCTCAAGGCACCGCCCGAGCGGGTCTTCGCCCTGCTCGAGCGGGTCGAGGACTTTGCCGACTACTCCGACCTGATCCAGGCCATCGAGCCGCTGGGGGAGGACCGCTATCGCTGGCATGTCCATGCGGTGGGCATGGACTGGACCTTCGACGTGGCGATCACCGAGGCGCGCGCCCCTGAGGTGCTGGCCTGGGAATCGCTGGACGGGGTGCACAACCGGGGCTGCTATCGCCTGACGCCCGTGGCGGGGGGCACCGAGGTGTCCCTGACCCTGACCTACGCCATCCGCAATCGTCTGCTGGAGAAGGCCGTCAACCGGGCGGCTCGACCGCTGGTCGGCAAGGTCAGCCGGCAGATCCTGGAGCGGGTCGAGGCGCGGCTATGACGCTGGCTGACGTGATCGCCAAAATCAATTAGCGGCCTATCTTACCGCCGCCCGCTGGCAGGGCTATCATGGGGGAAATCAGGCCGTCGGCCTGTGAGAGGAGCCTTCCATGATCACTGGCCTGCTCTGGTGCCTGGCCGTCCTGGCGGGACAGCTCTGGCTGCTGCACCTGGTGGATCGACGCGTGGCGTCCATGCCACGCCTGCCGCCGGAGGATATTCCTCCTTCCGAGGCTCCCCGGGGTGGTGCCTCCCCGCCTGCCTGACGGCCGCCACCGCCGGCTCAGCCCTTGCGCAGCGAGGTGTTGAGGTGGTCGACCACCTCGGCCCAGTCGGCGTCTGCCTCCAGGGCCTCGCGCAGGAATTCCGCCTGGCCCTCGTTCCAGCAGGGCGCATCGGGCAGGGCGACGTCCTCGGGAATGGGGGCATGGCGGTCGATGAAGCGCTTGATCGCCGCGGGATCCGAGGCGAGCCCGAGCTGCTCGAAGAGTTCGGTGAAGGGGTGGTCGGGGTGTTCCATGGCGTGACTCCTGCTGTCCTGTCGAGATACCCCCACCTTAGCGACTTCCGGGGTGCCGTGCTTGACGCCCGTCAACGCTGCCGTCGACGCCTCATCGCTCGCCGGCGAGTGGCGTGAGAAAGCGCCGTCGCCGCTCCTCCTCCGGAAGCGGCAGGGCCAGCAGGTGGACCAGCTTGGTGAAGGTGGCCTCCGGGGTCATGTCATCCGCCGAGAGCACCCCCGCATCGGCCAGCCCCTGTCCCGCGGCGTAGGCGCCGAAGGCCACCGGACCATGCGGGCACTGGCTGAGGGCCGCCAGCAGCTTGCCCTCGCCGCTGGCGCGGGCGAGTGCCCCGGCCAGCGCCGGGTCGTCGGGCAGGTTGCCGCCTCCCCACACCTCCAGCACGGCGCCCCTGACCCGGTCGTCGCGCAACCAGGCCTCCAGTTGCCAGGCCTGGAGGCCGGGCCAGAGGGCCAGACGCACGACACCCCCCCCCGCCAGCGGCGAATAGTCGGCCAGCTCGAAACGCGGGGCGCCCCGCTGGTGATCCGCCAGGCCGCGCCCCGGGTAGAGCACCACCTCGTCGTCGACCCGCTCGCCGAGCAGCGGCTGGTTGGGGCTGGTGAAGGCGTCGGCCTCCCGGGTTTGCCACTTGCGGGAGCGGCAGCCTCGCAGCAGGCGGCCGGCGAAGCAGATCGCCACCTCCTGCAGGCGCGGGGTGACCGCGAAGCGCAGGGCGTCCTCGAGGTTGGCCGCGGCATCGCTGCCCTCGGCCTCCAGGGGGCGCATGGCCCCGGTGAGGATCACCGGGCGGTCCAGCCCCGGCAGCTGGAAGGCCAGGCTCGAGGCCGTCCAGGCCAGGGTGTCGGTGCCGTGGAGGATGACGACACCGGCATGCTGCCGGTAGCGCTGCGCCACCAGGGCGGCGAGCCGCTGCCAGTCATCGGGCGTGGCACTGCTGGAGTCGATGGGGCGGTCGATCTCGAGCACCTCGAAGGCCGGCAGGCTCGCCTGGCGGCCCGGCGGCAGGGCGGCCAGGGCGCGTCGCAGGCGCGCCTCGATGTGGCCAGCCGGAGCCAGACCGCGGGTGGTCTCGACCATGCCCAGGGTGCCGCCGGTGTAGATCACCAGCACGGGAGAGTCTGCGGAAACCGGGGCGGGCATGGGGGCTCCTGTCGGCGGCGGATGGGAAGCGCGATGGCGCCATGATACCGGTGCGCCGCGAGGGGGCAAGGCGGCGGCCGCGGCCCTCAGGAATCAGGGCTGACCCGCACGCCATCCGCCACCCGCTCGCCGGGATGGATGATGACCCGCTCGCCCTGCTCGAGGCCGCCGACGACCTGGGTGACCAGTCCGCTGCGCCGGCCGACCTCGACCCGACGGCTGATGGCACGCCCGTCCTCGACCACGAACACCGTCCACTGGCCGGGCTCGCGGAACAGCGCGCCGGTGGGTAGCTGCAGGATCTCCTCGGCCTGCCAGACCAGGAACTCGACGTCGACCCGAAAGCCGCTGCCCAGCCCCAGGGCGGCGGGATCGACCGCCGCGTCGAAGTCGACGATCACCGGCACGCGCTGCTCGTCGACGCCGAGTGCGGAGATGCGGGTGAAGCCGGCGGGCTCGATGCGCCGGACGCTCCCCGCCAGGGGCTCGCCGCCCCATCCGGTGATGCGCACTGCCATTCCCGGGCGCAGGCGCACGGCGTCCATGGAGAGCAGGTCGACCTGGATCTCCAGGTCGTCGAGGCGGCCGAGCTCCAGGATCGGGTCCCCGGCGGCCACGCTCCCCTCGCAGCAGCGATAGCGGCCGAGCACCACGCCATCGATGGGGGCGCGCACCTCGAGCTCCGGGTGCTCGATGTCGCCGCGCTGGCCGCTGGCCACCGCCAGCACGGCGCGGGCACTTTCCACCTCGAAGCGCGCCGCCTCGACGCTGGACGCGGCGGCCCGCTCCAGGGCGCGCTGGCGGTCACGCTGGCTCTGGCGCTGCTCCAGCTCGGTGGTGGAGACCAGGTTGCGCTGGTGGAGCTGACGGTAGCGCTCGTACTCCGCCTCGGCGAAGCGGCGCTCGGCCCGGGCGGTCTCCAGGTTGGCGCGGGCCGCCTCGAGCCGCGCCTCGGCGGCCCGCAGGGCGTCCTCGGCCTGCTGGCGGGAGCGCGGATCGAGGGCCGGGGCCGGGCTGGGTTCGAGGCGAAACAGCACCTGGCCCCGCTCGACCTCGTCGCCCACCTCGAGCAGCACCCGCTGGAGGTAGCCGGCGATGGGCACCGAGACGTTCCAGGTGTCGTGCAGCCGGGTACGACCCTCCTCGGTGACCGAGTCGACGAAGGGGCCGACGGTCACCGGCGCCACGCTGACGGGCACCGGGGCCGGGCGCAGTGCCCAGGCCAGTGCCATGACCAGGGCCAGTCCCAGGGCGATCCACAGCAGGCGTCGGGTCCAGCGCAGGCGTGATGTCATGAGGGCTCTCCTGTGGTGCGGTGCGGGTCATTCCACGGCCTTGAGCACGCGGATCCTGTCGAGGCAGCCCAGCCGGCGGACCACCAGCAGGCCCACCAGCAGCGAGGCGCCCAGCACCCCACCGGCGGCGATGCCGAAGGCCTGGGGGGTGAAGACCAGGGGTATCCGGTAGAGGTCGCTGCTGAAGGCCTGGTTGAGCAGCCGGGCGAAGGCGATGCCGATGGCCCAGCCCAGCGGGATGGCGACCAGCGTCAGCAGGGCGATCTCGCCGAGCAGGATGCGCGACACCTCGGCCCGGGTGTAGCCCAGCACCTGCAGGGTGGCCAGTTCCCGGGCGCGTTCGGCGAAGGCGATACGCGCATTGTTGTAGACCACCCCGAAGGCGATGGAGCCGGCGACGGTGACGAAGATCAGCGCGACCAACAGCAGCGTCTCGTCGAGGTAGTCGCGGATGCCACGTTCGGCCTCGGCGAGCAGCCCGATGGCGGCGACGCCCGGCATGGCCCACAGGGCGGCATTGAGCTCGTCCATGCGCCCGGGGTCGACCAGCAGCCAGGCCCCGCTGATGGCAGGCCCCTCGCCCATCAGGGCGTTGAGTCGCTCCCGGCGCAGGTAGGCGCCCGTGCCAAGGGGCTCGTCCACCAGGGCCACCAGCGGCAGGCCGACCCGGCGACGCCGGCCCTCCATGATGGCCACCTCCAGGGTATCGCCGATGCGGGCGTCGAGTTCCTCGGCGAGGTGGCGGGTCAGGGTCAGGCCCTCCTCGGGCAGACCCCTGGCGTGGCCGTCGGCGTCGAGCAGCTGGCGCAGCCGCGGCATGGGTTCCAGGCCCAGCAGGCTGGTGCGGACCTCGCGGTGACCGTGGACCAGGGTGGCGGGCACCCGGCGCCAGGCTTCCACCGCCATCACGCCGGGCTGGTGGCGAAGCTCGCCGACGGCCCGCGCCGGGGTGGCATCGACGAAGGTGAGCTCGACGTCCATGCGCAGTACCTGGCGATACTGCTGGTCGAGCATCGCCTCCACGGCATCGAGCTGGTAGGCGCCCACCATCAGCAGCCCGCAGGAGAGGGCGATGCCGGCCACCGAGAGGCCTGCCTTGGCCGGGTGCCGTGCGAGGTTGCGCAGGATGATGCGCCCCTCGTGGCCCAGCAGGGCGGCCGGCAGCGCCCGTTCGAGCCAGCTTTCGCGGAACCGCGCGGGCGCCGGCGGTCGCATGGCCTCGGCCGGCGGGCGGCTGACCGCCCGCCACACCGCCTGCCAGGTACCGGCCAGCGCGGCAAGGAGCACCACGCCGAGCGACAGGGCCAGGGCCCAGGCCGGCACCCGGAAGACCATCTCGGGAAAGCGGAAGTACTCGCGGTAGAGGCCGGCCATCCCGCTGGCGGCCCAGGCGCCGAGGGTGACGCCCAGCACCCAGCCGGCCAGCACGATGGCGCCGGCCAGCAGGGCGTAGTGTCGGGCCAGCTCCGCGTCGCGATAGCCGAACGCCTTGAGCACGGCGAGCTGCTCGCGCTGGGTCTGGATGATCCGCCCCATCACCACGTTGAGCAGGAAGGCCGAGACCGAGAGGAAGATGGCCGGCAGCACGGTGGCCATCAGGCGCTGCTGGGCCAGCTCCTCCTCGAGGAAGCGGTGGGATTGCTGGTCATGGCGGGTCTGGGCGCCGGTACCGCCGTAGCGGGCCAGCGCCAGGTCAAGGGCGTCGATCACCTCCTCCTGGCGGGCCCCGGCCTGGAGGGTGAGGCTCAGGCTGTTGAAGGCCCCCTCCATGTCGTAGGCGTTGGCCAGGGCGCGCTCGTTCATCCACAGCACGGCATAGCGGCGGTAGTCCGGCATCAGGTCGGTGGGGGCGGCCTGGTAGAGGTGCTCCGGGCTAAGCGCGATGCCGGAGAGCCGAAGCCGCGTCTGGCGACCGTCGATGATCGCCTCGAGGGTATCGCCCGGCGCCAGGTCGTGCGCCTCGGCGAAGGCGTCGCTGACCACCACCTGGTCGTCGCGGCCGGCCTCCGGCAGGGCACCGGCGATCAGCCTCAGGCGGTTGAGGGTCGGCTGGCGACCGTCGGGAATCGACACCAGCAGGCCGCGGACGGGGTCGGCGAAGCCGGGCACGGCCAGTCGCACCGCGGCCCTGACCCGGGGCTCGATGCGGTTGACCCCCTCGATCTCCTGCAGCCTGGGCATCAGCCCCGCGGGGGCGCGCTTGACGTCGGCGAACACCTCGGCGAAGTGGTGGCTGGCATAGAAGCGGTCCCGGGAGCCCGTCAGCGCCTCCAGGGTGGTGACGGCAAGGATCAGCGTCATCACCCCGCCGGCGATCACCACGGCGATGGCCAGGGCCTGGCCCTTGAGGCGCCAGAGGTCGCGATGGAGCTTGCGGTCCAGGGTCAGCATGGCATCACCAGCGCAGCTCGCCGGGCGGACGGCGGCGGGCGTTGGCGTGGATCTCGTCCACCCGGCCGTCGCGCAGGCGGATCACCCGGTCGGCCATCTCGCCGATCACCTCGTTGTGGGTGATGATCGCCACCGTGGTGCCGGTCTCGCGGTTGACCTGTTCGAGTACTTCCAGCACGCGGATGCCGGTGTGGAAGTCCAGGGCGCCGGTGGGCTCGTCGCAGAGCAGCACGTCGGGCTGCTTGGCCACGGCCCGGGCGATGGCCACGCGCTGCTGCTCGCCGCCGGAGAGCTGGGAGGGGAAGTGGTCGAGGCGCTCGGCGAGGCCGACCAGGGCCAGCGCGGCCTCGGGGGGCATGGGGTCTCGGCTGATGTCGGTGACGATGGCCACGTTCTCCCGGGCGGTGAGGCTCGAGATCAGGTTGTAGAACTGGAAGACGAAGCCCACGTGGTGGCGACGGAAGCGGGTCAGCTGGCGCTGGCTCGCTCGGGTCAGGTCGTGGTCCTGCCCGGCCCTGTCGCGATAGTGCACCTCGCCGTCGCTGGGGCTGTCGAGGCCACCGAGGATGTTGAGCAGGGTGGACTTGCCGGAGCCCGAGGCACCGAGCATGACGGCGAGTTCGCCGCGGTAGAGCGCCAGGTCGACGCCCTGCAGCGCCCGGATGGTGACCTCGCCCATGCGGTAGAGGCGGGTCAGTCCCCGCGTGGTGAAGACCTCGTCCTTGTCGTTGTCCATCCGCCGGGCATCCCCTGGTTCTCCATGCCCCGAGTCTAGCGGGTGACCAGCCGTCCCGCGTCGTCGACCTCCAGGCGGCGGTTGCGGCCGGCGAGCAGGGCGAAGCCCATGCTGACGGCGATGATGCCCAGCAGGACCCGGGTCAGGGTCGCAAGACCCACCTCGAGCTGCAGCATCACGCCGACCGCCAGCGGCCCCATGGCGGCCAGGGTGTAGCCGCCCCCCTGGACCAGCCCCGAGAGCTTGCCGGCCAGGCGTGAGGTGGCCGTGCGCAGCACGATCAAGGTGAGGGCGAGGCTGAAGCCGCCGCCCTGGCCGAGCCCCAGCAGCACCACGCCGGGCCAGCGCCAGATCGCCGGTGCCTGCAGCAGCAGCCAGAAGCCGGCGGCGACCATGCCCAGCACGATCAGCAGGGCTGGCCGCTGGTCCTGCCCCAGGCGTGCCAGCCAGGGCGCCGAGAGGGCCGAGAGCAGCTGCACCATCACCGAGGCACCCATCATCCAGCCGGCCTCGGCCTCGCTGTAGCCGCGGGCCACCAGCAGGGTGGGCAGCCAGCCGAAGACGATGTAGGCCAGGGACGACTGGCTGCCCATGAACAGCATCACCTGCCAGGCCAGCGGCTGGCTCAGCAGTTCCCGCGTGGAGCCGCCGCCCCCGGGCAGGGACGAGGCGGCGTCATGGCGCGGCATCAGGACCTGCCAGGCCACGAGTGCCACCAGCGCCAGCAGGGCCCAGCTGGCGAGTCCGGCCGGCCAGCCCCCCAAGGCGTCGGCCAGGGGAATGCTCAGCCCCGCGCCCAGGGCGCCGCCGAGGCAGAGGGCCATGGTGTAGACGCCGGTCATCAGGTCGGCGCCGGCAGGCAGCTCGCGCTTGACCAGGGCCGGCAGCAGGGTGCCGGCCACGCCGATGGCGGCGCCGACCATCAGGGTGCCGGCGAACAGCGCGACGACGGCCGGCACGCCGCGCAGCAGCAGGCCGCCGGCCAGCAGCAGCAGGGCGGCGGCCAGGGTGTTCTCGGGGCCGAAGCGTTTGGCCAGCCAGGGGGCCAGCGGGGCGAAGATGCCCAGGCAGAGCACCGGCAGGGTGGTCAGGGCGCCGATGGCCAGCGCCGAGAGCCCGGTCTCCTGCTGGATGCGGGTGAGCACCGGGGCCAGGGTGGAGAGGGCGGGGCGCAGGTTGAGCCCCACCAGCAACATCAGGCCGATGAACAGCGCCAGCTGGCGGGCAGCGGGCCGGGTCGCCTCAGTGCCGTTCGTCATGATGACGCCACTCGCGCCGGTTCGCCGGGCGGGCGGGGCGACGCTCCTCCCGGGGCTCGGCGATCAGGGGGTGGTCCTCGAGCTTGTTGTCCGCGCGGAAGGTGACCTCGCCGGGCGGCTGCGGAGTATCGCGGTCCACGCGCCGGCGGATGCCGGAGACATCCTCGGCGCTGACCAGGCCCAGGCCGCCGACGTTGACCCCCTGCTGGGCGACCAGCCTGCCATCGAAGCCCCAGCAGCGCTGGGGCACCTGGGAGACACGCCACAGGCGGCCCTGCCAGTGGGCCTGGCCGTCGTCGGTCAGCGTCAGGTCATCCAGCGGCACCAGGGCGGCGAAGAGCCGCGCGTTGAGCACCAGGCCGCCGCCGGCCAGGCGCACGGCGCCATGGAACCGTCCCTCTGCGAGGGCCGCGAGCACGGCCTTGCGGGTATCCCGACTCTCGAGGATGCCCTGGCCGCACAGGTGCAGCAGGCCATCATCGACCTGCTTGATGACCCAGACCTCCACGGGGGATCTGCCGAACAGCGTCTTCAGCATGCCGCGCTCACCGCATGTGGCGGCGCAGGTCGCCTCGCACCGCATCGAGCAGGGTGATGAAGCGGGTGTCGCGGTCGCCGTCGATGCGGTCGACCCGCACCACGCTGCTCATGCCGCGATCGATGTTCAGCTGGTCGAAGATCTCCAGGGTGACCTTCTCCGCCGGGTGGGTGCCGGGCTCGATGCGGCCCTCCTCGAGGGTGAAGGTGGTCAGCAGGGTGGCCCGCACGCGGGTCGAGCCGCCCTCCGCCAGCACGCGGCGAACGAACAGCCAGCCCTCGCAGGCCAGCGCCGTGTCACCGTGGTCGCGCAGGAAGAGGGTACGGTAGCTGGCGCCCTCGCTGGCGCCCTTGGCGGCCATGCTGCGGTAGGCCTCGGTCATGCGCGTCGCCGAGACCTTCGACTCCTCGAGCTTCTGACGGGCGCCGTGGTGTTCGCGGTCCAGCCGGGCCTGCTGCTGGAAGGTCAGCCAGCGCCGGTAACAGGTGACGAGATTCTTTTCATCCATGGAAGCGTCCTGCCTTGGACGGTGGAAGGGGCAAGGGGAAACAGCGGGCTACATTCGCACATTCCGATGCAGCCCGCCAGTCAGGCATCTCAGGCCTGGCGAGAGCCGGAACCGCCGCCGCCGCGGCGGCGCGGGGCACGGGTCTCGTCGCCACCGCGGCGCTGGCCCGCGGCCTGGCCCTGGCGTCGCTGGCCCTGGCCGCCGTTGCGACCGCCGCCCGCCCGCTTGCCGCGGCCGTTCTCGATGGGCTCGGGCTTGGCATTGGGGTCCGGCTCGAAGCCCGGCTCGATGCGCTTCTCCAGGTCGCGCTTGATCAGCCGCTCGATGCCCTTGAGCAGGCCGTGCTCGTCGACGCAGACCAGCGAGACCGCCTTGCCCTCGCTGCCGGCCCGACCGGTGCGGCCGATGCGGTGGACATAGTCCTCGGCCACGTTGGGCAGCTCGAAGTTGACGACGTGGGGCAGCTCCTCGATATCGAGGCCGCGGGCCGCGATGTCGGTCGCCACCAGCACCTGCAGGTCACCGGTCTTGAAGGCGGCCAGCGCCTTGGTGCGGGCCGACTGGCTCTTGTTGCCATGGATCGCCATGGCCGGGATGTCCTGCTTGGAGAGCTGCTCGGCCAGGCGGTTGGCGCCGTGCTTGGTGCGGGTGAAGACCAGCACCTGCTGCCAGTCGTGTTCGGTGATCAAATGGGCCAGCAGGTCGCGCTTCTTCTCGCGGTCGACGCGGTAGATCGCCTGGTCGACGAGTTCGGCGGTGGTGTTGCGGCGGGCGACCTCGATCATCGCCGGGTCGTCGAGCAGCTTGCCGGCCAGCGCCTGGATCTCGTTGGAGAAGGTCGCCGAGAACAGCAGGTTCTGGCGCTTCTCGGGCAGCACGCGCAGGATCTTCTTGATGTCGTGGATGAAGCCCATGTCGAGCATGCGGTCGGCTTCGTCGAGCACCAGGATCTCGACCTTCGAGAGGTCGACGTGCTTCTGCTGGTGAAGGTCCAGCAGGCGGCCGGGGGTGGCGACCAGCACGTCCAGGCCGGCGCGGATGGCGTCCACCTGGGGCTGCTGGCCGACGCCGCCGAAGATCACATGGCTCTTCAGGGTCAGGTGGCGGCCGTAGTCGGCGACGCTCTCGCCGACCTGGGCGGCGAGCTCGCGGGTCGGGGTCAGCACCAGGGCACGCACCTGGCGCTTGGCCGGGCGTGGGCCGTCGGCCAGGCGCTGCAGCATCGGCAGGGTGAAGCCGGCGGTCTTGCCGGTGCCGGTTTGGGCACTGGCCAGCAGGTCACCACCCTTGAGGACGGCGGGAATCGCCTTGAGCTGGATCGGGGTCGGGGTGGTATAGCCCTGTGCCTCGACGGCACGGAGCAGTTCGGCACGCAGGCCGAGGTCGGAAAAGGTCATGCGGTCTCCGCAGAGACGCCCCGGTCGCGCCGCATCGATGGTCGACGTGGTCAGTCCCGGGCCGAGGCGTGTAAAAGGAATCTGGCGCGGCAGGAGGGACCAGCGATCGCCGCGTGGCGGTAGTATGCCATAGTGCGCGGCTCAGCGCAGCCGTTTGATTTGTGCGGCGATCTCGTCGGCCACCCGGTCCCAGCCGCGCCCCAGGGCACGCACCAGGGCGGGATAGCCGTCCTCGGCCAGTTCCACCTCCACCGCGAAGGGGGCCATGGCCAGCAGCTCCCCCCCGCCGTCGCGCAGCTGCCACTGGCCCCCGGCGACGGCCCGGCCGTCGAAGCGGCCATGGAAACGGTCCACCTCCAGGCGCAGGGTGGCGGCAGCGCCGCGACGACTCTCGGCGTCCTCCTGCATGACCCGGGTGTCCGGCAGGCGCGCGGCCAGGCGAGCGCGCAGGCCGCGCTCGAGCTGCAGGCCGAGGGGCTCCGCCCACTGGTGGTGGTTGGCCTCGTTGAGGGTGATGTCGTCGAGCTGCAGCACCAGGCCATCGACGTCCAGGAAGCGGGCCAGCCGGGGCTGACCGACGACCAGCCGGTGAGCGGCGTCGGCCCCGGCGATCCGTGCCGGGTCACCGCCGCCGTCCCCGGGCAGGGTGTACTGGCTCGGCGCCGGCCCGCTGGCGGCACAGCCGGCCAGCCACAGGGAGAGGCCGGCGGCGATCAGGGCCTTGATGGACGTCATGGGGGGCTCCCTCCGGGTTGGCGTTGTGGCGCCCTGGGCAGCGGGTCCTCGCCGTCCAGGCTGTCGAAGAGCAGGGCGCGGGGGTTGTCGCGCAGGGTCCGCGCGGTGGGCTGCAGGTCGCGCAGCAGCCGCTCGAGCTGCTGCAGGGTCCCGGTGAAGTCGCCGTAGGCGGCGGACTCCGGCGAGACCCCCTCGAGGGTGGTGCGCAGCTCCTCCAGGGTCTGGTTGAGGTTGCCGGGGAGCGCCCGGGTGCCGGGATCGTCGACCAGGGTGCGCACGCTGGCGGTGAGCTCGCGGAGCTCGACGAGCATGGCCTCGGAGGTCGACAGGTTGCGGTCCAGCCCCTCCAGCAGCGGTTCGACCTCCAGGCCGTTGAGCTTGTCGAGCAGCGTCGTCACCTGGGCCTCGATCTGGGCGAAGCCGCTGGAGGTGGTGGGGAAGACGCGGCGCTCGGCGAAGGTCTCCGCGACATAGTCGCCGGCGTCGTCGCGCTGGAAGTTGAGGTCGACGAACAGCGCGCCGGTGATGAGGCTGCCGCTCTTCAGCGAGGCCTTGAGTCCCAGCCCGAAGAGACGCTCGAAGCGCGTGCGCCACTCCTCGAGGTCGAGCTCCTGGGAGTCGATGCCCAGGCGCTGGGGCTCGATGCGGATCAGTACCGGGATGGCGAAGTTCGAGCGGGAGTCCGGCTGGGGGGCGGTGAAGTTCCAGGGCACCGCCGCCACGGTGCCGATGCGCACGCCGCGAAACTCCACCGGGGCGCCCCGGGAGAGGCCGCGCACGGTATCCTCCACCAGCAGCACGTACTCCAGGTAGCGGTTGAAGGTCCCCTGGCGGGCGCTCTCCTCGTCGGGATAGAGGCTGAAGGTGGCGTCGGGCTCCACGGCCATGCCGCGGGGCAGGTCCTCGGGCACGCCGAAGGTCACGCCGCCGCCGAGCAGGGTCTCCAGGGAGTCGATGTTGACCCGGAAGCCCTCGGAGTCCAGGCGCAGGTCGAACCCGCTGGCCGACCAGAAGCGGGTGCTGTCGGTCACCAGGTCATGGTAGGGGCTCTCGATGAAGATGCGGTGGTGCATGCGCCGGGTCGCGGCATCGAAGCTGGCCTCCTCGACCCGGCCGACGATGAGGCCCTGGTAGGTGACCGGGTCGCCGACGTTCAGCGAGTTGCCCAGCTGGCTGACCAGGTTGATGCGCAGCCCCTCTGCCCCGGCCGGCGAGACCGGCGGCTGGTCGCTGACCTCGAACTCCCGCGCGTCGATCTCGCTCTGGCCCGGCTCGAGCTGGATGTAGGCGCCGGAGAGCACCGTGCCAAGCCCGCTGATGCCCTCGCGGCCGATGCGCGGCTTGACCACCCAGAAGCGGCTGTCCTCGACCAGCATGGCATCGGTGTCGGGACTCATGCGGGCGGTGATCACCGCCCGGGAGAGGTCATCCGAGAGGTGGACCCGCTCGACCCGCCCGACCTCGACGTTGCGGGTCTTGATCAGGGTACTGCCCGCCTCGATGCCCTCGGCGCTGTCCATCACCAGGGTGATCTGCGGGCCGCGACTGCGGTAATTGTCGTAGACCAGCCAGGCGCCGATCAGGATCGCCACCAGGGGCACGATCCAGATCGGCGAGAGCCGGGCCTGGGGCGTGGCATGGGCGCGGTGGCTGTCCCGGCCGGACGTGTCGGGGATCTCGGTCATCGCAGGCTTCCTTGTGCGGGGCGGGACTCACGCGGCAGGGGCGTGTCCCAGAGCAGTCTCGGGTCGAAGGTCATGGCGGCGAGCATGGTGCTGACCACCACGGCCCCGAAGGCCAGGGCAGCGGGGCCCGGGGTGATCGACATCAGCGCACCGGCGCGGATCAGCGCCACCAGGATCGCCACCACGAAGACATCGACCATCGACCAGCGGCCGATGAACTCGGTGAGACGGTAGAGGCGGGTGCGGGTCGGGGCACTGAGCTCATCGCTGCGCCGGACCACCAGACACAGCCAGGCCAGCGCCACCAGCTTTCCCACCGGCACGATCACGCTTGCCACGAAGATCACCACGGCCACCGGCCAGGAGCCCATCTGGATCAGCTCGACGACTCCGCCGATGATGGTGGAGGGCGAGGAGTGCCCCAGGCTGGTGGTGGTCATGATCGGGTAGAGGTTGGCCGGCAGGTACATCACCGTGGCGGCGGCCAGCAGGGCCCAGGTGCGCTGCAGGCTGTGGGGCAGGCGCGCATGCAGGCTCTCGCCGCAGCGTCGGCAGCGACCGTGGCCCTCGCCGTCCAGGCGGTTGACCAGCCCGCAGGTGGCGCAGCCGGCCAGGCCCTGGGGAGCGGCGGGTTCGCCGGTGCGCGCCCCCTCCGGGGCGAGGGGCTCGCCGGCCAGCGAGAACCACAGCCAGTCGGCATCTAGCGACTGGGTGGTGGCCAGCAGCAGCAGGGCGAAGGCACAGAACGCCCAGAAGGAGATGCCCAGCTCGATCTCGGCCATGCCGGCGATCTTGATCAGGCTCACCAGGGCGCCGACGATGAAGACGTCGGCCATCATCCAGGGGTGCAGGTGGGAGAGCGAACGGGCGATGCTGCGGCTGGCCGGCAGCGGGTCCTGGCGCAGCAGGCCGAGCTGCAGCCAGACCACCCCGGCGAGGTAGACGGCGGGCAGCACGGCGATGGTCAGCAGCACGGCGATGGCCACCAGCGGCTGGTCGAAGCCGATCAGGGTGGTGGCGGTCTGGGAGAGCTCGATGCGGTTGCCGATGCCGCCGACGCTGAAGCTGACGAAGGGGAAGGAAACCGCCAGTGCCAGGGCCACCAGGGCGGCCAGAGCCAGGGCCATGCTGCGCTGGGCCGGTCGGTGATGGCGGCTGGCGAGGGTATGGCCGCAGCGTGGACACTCGGCCTTCTCGCCGGCGTGCAGCGGCGGCAGCGCCACCAGCCAGTCGCATTCGTGGCAGGCCCGCAGCCGTCGCCGCGAGGTGCGCGTCTCCGGTGGCGAGCGATCCACCAGCGGTTCTCCCCGGGGCAGGGCGGGGGCGCGAAAGGCGAGCCTGGGCACCGCGATGGGGTCTCCTCATGACGACAAGATCAGAAAAGTCAGTGTGGCACGTTGACGAGGGTGACACCATATACAAACATGCGAGCCTGAATGTTCCCGAGGAGACGACATGTTACTTCCCGCCGTGGCGGTATTGGCAGGCCTGGTCCTGCTGGTCTGGAGTGCCGAGCGCTTCGTCGACGGAGCGGCGGCCACCTCCGCCCGGCTGGGGCTTTCCCCGCTGCTGATCGGCATGCTGGTGATCGGCTTCGGGACCTCGGCCCCGGAGCTGGTGGTCTCCGCCCTGGCGGCCAGCCAGGGCAACCCCGGCCTGGCGCTGGGCAATGCCTACGGCTCCAACATCGCCAACATGGGCCTGATCCTGGGCCTGGTGGCGCTGATCTCGCCGCTGGCGGTGCACTCCGGTGTCGTGCGTCGCGAGCTGCCGGTACTGGGCGGCGTCACCCTGCTCTCCGCCCTGCTGCTGTGGGGCGGCGTGATAAGTCGCCTCGAGGCCATCCTGCTGCTGGTGCTGCTGGCCGCCTTCATCGGCGTCTCCATTTTCCAGGGCCTTCGCGACGGCAGCGATCCCCTCTCCAGCGACACCGAGGAGAGCCTGACGGTGCACCCCATGTCGCTGAAGGCCGGGCTCGTCTGGACGGGTGTCGGCCTGGTGCTGCTGGTGGTCAGTTCGCGCATCCTGGTATGGGGGGCGGTGGCCATCGCCCAGGGCTTCGGCGTCAGCGACCTGGTGATCGGCCTGACCGTGGTGGCGGTGGGCACCTCGCTGCCGGAGCTCGCCTCCTCGATCAGTGCGCTGCGCCGCCGCGAGCATGACCTGGTGCTGGGCAACGTGGTGGGCTCCAACCTCTTCAATACCCTGGGTGTGGTGGGCCTGGCCGGGGTGATCGCGCCCATCGAGGCGGGCCGCGAGGTGCTGCTGCGTGACTGGAGCCTGATGATGGCCATGACGGTGATGATGGCGGTCTTCGCCATGGGCTGGCGTGGCCGCGAGGGCCGCATCAACCGCGCCGAGGGCGCCGCCCTGTTGGCCATGTTCCTCGGCTATACCGCCTACATGGTCAGCATGGTCATCCGGGGTGGCATGGCGGGGTGAGCGCGGCGTGAAGTGTTTCCCCGCTGCGACACTGCGACACGGCTCTCGTGGTGGCAGGCACGACCCGAAGGGCGCAGGATGGTTAGCATGCCCGGTGATAAGGATATGCCCTATGTTCACAGTCAATGCCATGACGGCATTGCCGACGGACTGGTCTAGGCTGGGCATGGGTGAGGTGGAATGCGGCACGGCGCCATGAGCATGGCGGCCTGACGTACAAGGGCACCGACGAGTGCCGCGCGCATCCCTTGACGAGCTGACCTCGCGGAGCCCCGCCTCCGCTGCAATCAGGAGTGCGTGATGGAACTGGATCCCCTGCTGCTGTCGAGACTGCAGTTCGCCTTCGTGGTCGCCTTCCACGCCATCTTCCCGGTGTTCACCATCGGCCTGGCGTCCTACATTGCCCTGCTCAATGGGCTCTTCTTCAACACCGAGAATCCGGCATGGGACCGCCTGGCGCTGTTCTGGACCCGGGTCTTTGCCGTGGTGTTCGGCATGGGGGTGGTGTCGGGCATCGTCATGTCCTTCCAGTTCGGTACCAACTGGAGCAACTTTTCCCAGGCGGCATCCAACTTCCTCGGCCCGGTCCTCAGCTACGAGGTGGTCACGGCCTTCTTCCTCGAGGCGGCCTTCCTCGGGGTGCTGCTCTTCGGGCGAGGCAAGGTCCCCCAGGGCGTCCATCTCTTTGCCGCCATCATGGTGGCCACCGGCACCTTCATCTCCTCGTTCTGGATCCTCTCGGCCAACAGCTGGATGCAGACCCCGGCCGGGGTCGAGCTGATCGACGGACGCTTCCACGTCACCTCCTGGAGCGAGGCGATCTTCAATCCCTCCTTCTGGTATCGCTTCTGGCACATGGTGCTGGCCTCCTTCCTGACCGGCGGCTTCGTGGTGGCCGGGGTCAGCGCCTGGTACCTGCTCATCCGGCGCGACGTGGAGGCCAACCGCAAGGCGCTCTCCATGTGCCTGTGGCTGCTGCTGGTCCTCACGCCGGCCCAGGCCGTGCTGGGTGACTTCCACGGCCTCAACACCCTGGAGCACCAGCCGACCAAGGTCGCCGCCATGGAGGGCAACTGGGAACGCAGCACCAACGTGCCGCTGCTGCTCTTCGCCTGGCCCGACCAGGAGGCCCAGGAGAATCGCTTCGAGGTCGGCATCCCGAGCCTTGCCAGCCTGATCCTGACCCACCACGCCGACGGCGAGGTGCCCGGCATCAGCGGGGTGCCGCCCGAGGAGCAGCCGCCGGTATGGCTGGTGTTCTGGTCCTTCCGGGTGATGGTGGGCATCGGCCTGGCCATGATCGCCGTCTCCCTGGCGGGGCTCTGGCTGCGCCGCGGCGGACGGCTCTACGAGCAGCGCGGCTTCCTGCAGCTGATGCGGGTGATGACGGTGACGCCCTTCATCGCGGTGCTTGCGGGCTGGTTCGTCACCGAGACCGGCCGGGCGCCTTGGCTGGTCTACGGCATGATGACCCATGCCGAGGGGCTGACGCCGTCGCTTACCGGCGGCATGGCCCTGTTCACCCTGGTCGGCTACATCGCCGTCTACGCGGTGGTGTTCTGGGCCGGCGTCTACTACCTGACCCGGGTGGTGCGCCAGGGCATGCTGCCCGAGGTACACCGCGATACCGTGGAGGGGGAGGTCCACCGGCCCAAGCGTCCGCTGTCGGCCGCCCATGCGACCTTCGAGGACGCCTCTCGCCAACCGGGAAGGAGCTGAATCATGGAAGCGTTCGACCTGACCCTGATCTGGGCCCTGATCATCGGCTTCGGGGTGATCATGTACGTGCTGATGGACGGCTTCGACCTGGGCGTGGGGATCCTCTTTCCCTTCGCCCCCGACGAGGCGTCGCGTGATGTCATGATGAACTCGGTGGCGCCGGTGTGGGACGGCAACGAGACCTGGCTGGTGCTCGGCGGGGCGGGCCTGCTGGGGGCCTTTCCACTGGTCTACTCGGTGTTCCTGCCGGCCCTCTACATCGGGGTCTTCCTGATGCTGGCCGGCCTGATCTTCCGCGGCATCGCCTTCGAGTTCCGCTTCAAGTCGTACCGCAACCGTCGCTGGTGGAACCGCGCCTTCTGCTGGGGCTCCGCCGTGGCGTCCTTCGCCCAGGGCGTGGTGGTGGGTGCCTACATCCAGGGCTTCGCCGTGGAGGACTTCGTCTACGTGGGGGGACCGCTGGACTGGCTGACGCCCTTCAGCGTGCTCACCGGCCTGGGGCTGATGGCCGGCTATGCCCTGCTCGGTGCCACCTGGCTGATCATGAAGACCGAGGGGGCGGTCCAGGCCTGGGCCTATCGGCTGGCGCCGCGCCTGCTGCTGGCGGTGCTGGGGGTGTTCGCGATCATCAGCGTCTGGACCCCCTTCGTCGATGCCGGGGTCCGCGAGCGCTGGTTCGGCCACCTGCACCTGATCTGGGTCTTCCCGGTGCTGGCGCTGGCTTGCGCGGCGCTGCTGTGGCGTGCCGTCAGCCAGCGCCGGGAGGGGCAGCCCTTCATCGCCACCCTGGGCCTGTTCGTCTTCACCTACCTGGGGCTGGTGGTGAGCAAGTGGCCGGTGATCGTGCCGCCCGACTACACGATCTGGGATGCCGCCTCGGATCCGGGCTCCCAGCTCTTCCTGCTGATCGGGGTCCTCTTCGTGATCCCCATCGTGCTGGCCTATACCGCCTGGACCTACTGGGTGTTCCGCGGCAAGGTGCGCCCCGGCGAGGGGTACCACTGAGCCGATGGGCGCGAACGACGCGGCCTCGGGTGAGCTGACCGCGCGCCGTTACCTGACGGACCTGGCCGCCGGCGAACGCCGGCGGCTGCGTCTCGCCGTCCTGGCAGGGACCGCGGCGGGCCTGCTGACCATCGCGCAGC
Source organism: Halomonas sp. (assembly GCF_033549285.1). Taxonomy (GTDB): domain Bacteria; phylum Pseudomonadota; class Gammaproteobacteria; order Pseudomonadales; family Halomonadaceae; genus Halomonas. Next base: position 3,073 of record NZ_JAWSUJ010000015.1, on the reverse strand, counting down.
TGGTGCTGCTGGCCGGGTTCATCAGCCGCCTGCTCGTCGACGGGGCGCCGCTTGCCGAGCTCGCGCCACTGCTGGCGGGGCTGCTGGCCACGCTGGCGCTGCGCGCCCTGGCGCTCTATCTGCAGGAAACCCTGGCCCAGGCGGCGAGCCTGCGGATCCGCCGGCGCGCGCGGCGCGCGCACCTGGCGCGACTGGGACCCGTGAGGCTGACGTCGCGGCACAGCGCCTCCCTTGCCAGCCAGCTGGTGGAGCAGGTGGAGGCCCTGGACGGCTACTTCGCCCGGTTCCAGCCGCAACTCTGGCTCGCGGTGCTGGTGCCGCTGCCGGTGCTGCTGGCGGCGCTTTGGCTGGACTGGCTGGCGGCCACCTTCCTGCTGGTCTCGGCGCCGTTGATCCCGCTGTTCATGGCCCTGGTCGGGATGGGGGCAGAGCGGCTCAACCGGGAGCAGTTCGCCGCCGTGGCGCGACTCTCGGGCCACTTCATCGACCGCGTACGGGGCATCACCACGCTCCAGCTCTTCGGCCGCACGGAGCAGGCCACCCGCGAGGTGCATGCCGCCGCCGATGACTACCGGCGGCGCAGCATGCGTACCCTGCGCCTGGCATTTCTCTCCTCGGCGGTGCTGGAGTTCTTCGCCTCGGTGGCGATCGCCGTGGTGGCGATCTACGTCGGGTTCGGGCTGCTGGGCTATATCGCCTATGGCCCTGCGGAGGAGCTGACCCTCTTCAGTGGCCTGCTGGTGCTGCTGCTGGCGCCGGAATTCTTCCAGCCACTGCGCAGCCTCTCCCAGCACTACCATGACCGGGCGGCGGCGCTGGGGGCCGCCGAAGGCCTGGTGGCCCTGCTCAACGAGGCCCCCGATGCCGGGCGCCTGCCGGGAACGGCCGTCCCGGCGCCCTCACGGGATGTGCTGGTCGAGCTCGAGGCCGCCAGCGTCGAGCATCCGGGCCGTGGACGTGTGCTGGGGCCCGTCGACCTGACGCTGGCCGCGGGCGACGTGGTGGCCGTCACCGGGCCGTCGGGTGTCGGCAAGTCCAGCCTGCTGCAGCTGCTGGCCGGCTTCGTCGCGCCCGCCAGCGGCAGTGTCCGCGTGGCCGAGGGGCTGGGTCTGGCCTGGATGGACCAGCGCCCGCTGCTGATCCAGGGCAGCCTGGCGGACAACCTGCGGCTGGCGGCCCCCGATGTCAATGAGGCCGAGATGCGCGCGGCGCTGGCCAGGGCGGACCTCGGCGAATTGCTGGTGGGGCTTCCCCGGGGGCTGGAAACACGCCTCGGCGAGCGCGGTGTCGGTCTCTCCGGGGGCCAGGCGCAGCGCCTGGCCCTGGCCAGGGTCTTCCTCTCCCGGGCGTCGCTGGTGCTGCTCGACGAGCCCACGGCCAGCCTTGACGCCGAGACCGAGGGCCAGCTCATCGAGGCGCTGCAGGGGCTGGCCGAGGAGGGGCGGGCACTGGTCATCGCGACCCATCATCCCGCCCTGATGGCGCTGGCGAGTCGGCGCCTGTCGCTCGAGGTCCAGGCCACCCCCCGGGAGGAGCGCGACGATGCCTCCGACTGATGCCTCGCTCTGGCGGGCCCTGCGCCCCTGGCTTTCCCTGCTCGGGCAGCGTCGCCGCCGGCTGATCCTGGGGGCCCTGCTGATGGGCCTGACCCTGGTGTCGGCCATCGGCCTGCTGGCCCTCTCGGGCTGGTTCATCACCGCCACGGCGGTGACCGGCATGCTCCTGGCGGCGGGCATCGCCGCGACCCTGGAGGTCTATGTTCCCGGGGGCGGGATCCGTTTCTTCGCGGTGACCCGCACGGTGTCGCGCTACGTGGAGCGCCTCTACAACCACGATACCGTGCTGCGGCTGCTCGCCGACCTGCGCTCGCGGCTGTTCGCCGTGCTCTCCGGCCTCGACGCCCACGCCCTGTCGCGGCGGCGTGCCAGCGACTGGCTCAACCGCCTGACGGCGGATATCGATACCCTGGACAGCCTCTACCTGCGCCTGCTGGCGCCGGCGCTGGTGGCGCTGCTGGCGATCCTTGGCCTGGCCGGATTTCTGGCGCTGTGGTCGCCGCGGGTCGGCGCGGCGACCGGGGCGCTGCTGCTGCTGGGCTGGCTCTGGTTGACGGCAGGCCAGGCCCGTCTCGGCATGGCCGCCAGCCGTCGCCAGGTCGACGACCTGGAGCGGCTCAGGGGGCGACTCATCGAGCAGGTCCAGGGCCTGGCGGAGCTGGAGGCCTATGGCAGCCTGGCGGATCACCGCGCCCGGCTGGCCACCATCGAGGCGGGGCTGTACCGGGACCAGCGTCGCCTGGGAGCGCGGGTGGCGCTGGGCAATGCCCTGGCATCGCTGGTGGTGGGGCTGGCGATGCTCCTGGCGCTGTGGCTAGCGGCCGAGGCCTGGAGCGCCGGGCGGCTCTCCGGGCCGCTGACGGTGATGATGCCGCTGGCAGTGCTGGCCCTCAGCGAGGCGCTGGCCCCGCTTCCGGCCGCCTTCACCTGGCTGGGGGCCACGCGGGGCGCCGCCGAGCGACTCAATGCGCTGGAGGCACAGCAGGAGCGCGTGGCCGCGGCGGAATCGCCGGCACGCCTGCCGCTGGGGGCCCTCTCGGTGGCCCTCACCGATGTCACCCTGACCCATGCGGACGCCCTGGTGCCCGCCCTGGCCGAGGTCGGCCTGGCCCTGGGGCCCGGCGAGCGGCTCGCCCTGTGCGGGGCGTCGGGGGCGGGGAAATCCAGCGTGGCCGGTCTGCTGACGCGACAGCTCAGTCCCGAGTCGGGCGAGGTGCGGCTGGGTGGCGTGGCGCTGGAGGCGTGGCCGGCGGCGGCATTGAGCTCCCGAGTGGCCCTGCTGACCCAGCAGACGGACCTGTTCGACGACACCCTGGCCGCCAACCTGCGCCTGGGCGACCCCGAGGCGGGGGACGCCCGGCTGTGGCGGGTGCTGGCGATGGTGGAGCTCGCCGACTGGGCCGGGGCCCTGCCGCGAGGCCTGGATACCCGGGTGGGGGAGGGCGGCCGCCGGCTCTCCGGTGGCCAGGCCCGGCGCGTCGCCCTGGCCCGGCTGCTGCTGCGCGAGCCGGACCTGG
>NZ_JAWSUJ010000014.1:0-58261 GCF_033549285.1 Halomonas sp. | reverse complement strand
GCGCCATTGCCAGTGGCGACGCACCATGCGCAAGTAGGGCAGCAGGCCGCCGCCTTCGCGGACCTGGGGCAGCACCACCTGGTGCAGGGCCTCCAGGCAGTCGCCCGGAGCAAAGGGAAAGGTGCCATTGGGGATGCGCGCCGCTGCCAGGGCGGCGAGCACCTCGCCGGGGTGGCGCAGCCGGGCCCGCAGGTGGTCCAGGCGCTGGGCCTCGGTCTCCAGGCGGGCGCGCTGGGCTCGGGTGAGCCGTTCGGCCAGCCGCTCGAGGCGGTGGCGCCGCTCGCGGCGGTCGGGCACCAGCTGCTCGGCGGCGGCCGAGGGGGTGGGGGCACGCACGTCGGCGGCGAAGTCGGCCAGAGTGACGTCCACCTCGTGGCCCACCGCCGACATCACCGGCAGCCGCGAGTGGAAGATCGCCCGGGCCAGGTGCTCGTCGTTGAAGGCCCAGAGGTCCTCGAGGCTGCCGCCACCGCGGGTGATCAGGATGGCGTCGCGGGCCGGGTCCAGCGCCTGCTGGCGGTTGAGCAGGCCCAGCGCCGAGATCAGCGCCGGGGCGGCCTCGCGCCCCTGCACCGGCACCGGGATCAGCGTCACCTGTGTAAGCGGCCAGCGCGCCGCGAGCACCGCCAGCACGTCGCGGATCGCCGCGCCGGTGGGCGAGGTGAGTACCAGCAGGTGGCGCGGCGGATAGGGCAGGGGGCGCGCGTTGGCGAACACCCCCTCCACGGCGAGCCGGGCCTTGAGCCGCTCGAAGGCCGCCAGCAGCTCGCCTTCACCCGCCGCCTGCACCGCCTCGACGATCAGCTGGTAGTCGCCGCGGGGCTCGAACAGCGACACCTGGCCGCGCACCTTGACCCGGTCGCCGTCGCGCATGGGAGCGGCGACGAAGCGCGCCCGGGTGCGGAACAGCGCACAGCGCAGCTGGGCCCGGTCATCCTTGAGAGTGAAGTAGATGTGCCCAGAGCCCGGCCGCGACACCCCGGAGAGCTCGCCCTCCACCCATACCTCGCCGACATCCTGCTCCAGCGCCTGGCGGGCGCGGCGGTTGAGCTCGCTGACGGAAAGCGGGGCTTCCTCGGGGCGGGGCATGGCGCGATCATCCCTGGCGGGTGGAGGGGAATACCCTAGCACGCGCCGCGGCTTTGGTGGCAGCGCCCGGGGCGGCAGGGGAGCGGGATAGCCGCCACGCGGATTGCCGCCCCCCGGCCAGGGTCGCTATAATGGGGGATTAACTTCACTCCCTCCCACCAGTTCACTGGGTGTTGCCGCATATGCTACGTATGGCCCAAGAAGCTCTTACGTTCGATGACGTATTACTCGTGCCCGGGTATTCCGACGTCCTGCCCAACGAGGTCAGCCTCCGGACCCGCCTGACCCGCGACCTCTTCCTGAACATCCCGCTCGTCTCCGCCGCCATGGACACCGTCACCGAAGCCCGCCTGGCCATCGCCATGGCCCAGGAAGGCGGCATCGGCATCATCCACAAGAGCATGACCATCGCCCACCAGGCGGCCGAGGTGCGCAAGGTCAAGAAGCACGAGAGCGTGATCGTCAAGGACCCCGTCACCGTGGGGCCCAAGGCCAAGCTGGCGGATCTGCTGGCGATGGCCGAGGAGCACGGCTTCTCCGGCTTCCCGGTGGTGGAGGGCGAGACCCTGGTGGGCCTGGTGACCCAGCGCGACATGCGCTTCCAGCCCAACCACGGCGACAGCGTGGCCGACATCATGACCCCCGGCGAGAAGCTCGTCACCGTACCGGTGGGCACCAGCCTCGACATCATCAAGGGCAAGATGCAGGAGCACCGCATCGAGAAGATGCTGGTGGTGGATGACGACTTCCGCCTGCGCGGCCTGGTCACCTTCCAGGACATCGAGAAGGCCCGCACCTTCCCCCTGGCGGCCAAGGATGCCGACGGCCGACTGCTGGTCGGCGCCGCCGTGGGCACCGGCCCCGAGACGCCGGACCGTGTGGCCGCCCTGGCCGAGGCCGGGGTCGACGTGGTGGTGGTCGACACCGCCCACGGCCACTCCAGGGGCGTGATCGAGCGCGTGCGCTGGGTGAAGGAGCACTTCCCGCAGATCCAGGTGATCGGCGGCAACATCGCCACCGCGGAGGCCGCGAAGGCGCTCGCGGAAGCGGGTGCCGATGCCGTCAAGGTGGGCATTGGCCCTGGCTCCATCTGCACCACCCGCGTGGTGGCCGGCGTGGGCGTGCCGCAGATCACCGCCGTCTCCAACGTCGCCGCGGCGCTGGAGCCCTACGACATCCCGCTGATCGCCGACGGCGGCGTGCGCTTCTCCGGCGACCTGGCCAAGGCCGTGGCCGCCGGCGCCAGCACCGTGATGGCCGGTGGCCTGCTGGCTGGCACCGAGGAATCCCCGGGCGAGATCGAGCTCTTCCAGGGCCGTACCTACAAGGCCTACCGCGGCATGGGTTCCATGGGCGCCATGTCCCAGACCCAGGGCAGCGCCGACCGCTACTTCCAGGACAAGAGCGAGGGCGCCGAGAAGCTGGTGCCGGAAGGTATCGAGGGCCGGGTGCCCTACAAGGGCATGATGAGCGCCATCGTCCACCAGCTGATGGGCGGCCTGCGCGCCTCCATGGGCTACACCGGCTGCCGCGACATCCAGGAGATGCGCACCAAGCCGCAGTTCGTGCAGATCACCGGGGCCGGCTTCAACGAGTCCCACGTGCACGACGTGCAGATCACCAAGGAAGCCCCGAACTACCGCGCGGGCTGATACACGCTTGAAGCCGGAAGCTTGAAGCTGGAAGTGGCCGCGCCGCTTCCAGCTTTCGTGTTTCCGGGCCGTTCGCCTCTCAAAGGAAAGGCCAGATGACCGACATTCACGCCCACAAGATCCTGATCCTCGACTTCGGCTCCCAGTACACCCAGCTGATCGCCCGCCGGGTGCGCGAGATCGGCGTCTACTCCGAGGTTCGCGCCTTCGACATCACCGAGGCCGAGATCCGCGAGTATGCCCCCAACGGCATCATCCTCGCCGGTGGCCCGGAATCCGTCACCGAGCTGGACTCGCCCCGCGCCCCCCAGTGCGTGTTCGAGATGGGCCTGCCGGTGCTGGGCATCTGCTACGGCATGCAGACCATGGCCGAGCAGCTCGGCGGTGCCGTGGAGGGCTCCCACGTCCACGAGTTCGGCTACGCCAAGATCCGTCTCGACGCCGAGACGGCGCTGTTCCGCGACATCTCGGACCACATCGACCACGAGACCGGCCGCAACCTGCTCGACGTCTGGATGAGCCATGGCGACAAGGTATCCCGCGTGCCGAGCGAGTTCACCGTCACCGCCTCCACCCCGAGCTGCCCCATCGCCGCCATGGCCTGGGAGGAGAAGCGATTCTACGGCGTGCAGTTCCACCCCGAGGTGACCCACACCCTGCAGGGCCTGCGCATTCTCGAGCACTTCGTGCTGGAGATCTGCGGCGCCGAGCGCCTCTGGACCCCGGCCCAGATCATCGAGGACCAGATCGCCCGCGTGCGCGAGCAGGTGGGCGACCGCCACGTGCTGCTCGGCCTCTCCGGCGGTGTGGACTCCTCGGTGGTGGCGGCGCTCTTGCACCGTGCCATCGGCGACCAGCTGACCTGCGTGTTCGTCGACAACGGCCTGCTGCGCAAGGCCGAGGGCGACCAGGTGATGGAGACCTTCGCCCGCCACATGGGCGTGAAGGTGATCCGCGTGGACGCCGAGGCGCTGTTCCTCGACAAGCTGAAAGGCGAGGCCGACCCCGAGGCCAAGCGCAAGATCATCGGCAACACCTTCATCGACGTCTTCGACGCCGAGGCCGCCAAGATCGAGGGCGTGGACTTCCTGGCCCAGGGCACGATCTACCCGGACGTCATCGAGTCTGCCGCGGCGAAGACCGGCAAGGCCCACGTGATCAAGTCGCACCACAACGTGGGCGGCCTGCCCGAGACCATGAAGCTCAAGCTCGTCGAGCCGCTGCGCGAGCTCTTCAAGGACGAGGTGCGCAAGCTCGGCGTCGAGCTCGGCCTGCCCTACGACATGGTCTACCGCCACCCCTTCCCCGGGCCGGGCCTGGGCGTGCGCATCCTCGGCGAGGTGAAGAAGGAGTACGCCGACATCCTGCGCGAGGCCGACGCCATCTTCATCGAGGAGCTGCACCGCGCAGACTGGTACCACAAGACCAGCCAGGCCTTCGCCGTCTTCCTGCCGGTGCGCTCCGTCGGCGTGGTCGGCGATGCCCGCCGCTACGAGTGGGTGATCGCCCTGCGCGCCGTGGAGACCATCGACTTCATGACCGCCCGCTGGGCACACCTGCCCTACGAGCTGTTGGAGACGGTCTCCAACCGCATCATCAACGAGATCACCGGCGTCTCCCGCGTGACCTACGATGTGAGCAGCAAGCCGCCCGCGACCATCGAATGGGAATGAGGCGCGCGTTGTGACAGCCGTCTGAAAACCCGCCCGCGTGGCGGGTTTTCTGTCTCTGGCATGATGGTCACCTTGACTGGTGTTCCTGCAAGTCAACTCCCAAGCAGTTTCTCTACGCCTTTCGGGAATGCCTCCTCGGTCTATGGCGACGGTATTTGCAATGGCCGAGATCGGTCTGCTCAGGGACCTGGATGCCCGGCAGGCGCTCCACCCGGTTGCCGGGAAGCTGGGCGAAGTCCCGCCAGCCGGCCATGTGGCGCACCCTGTCGCCCACGGCGTGGCGCGCATTCCGCGACTCGATCACCTCGCCCTGGACTAGATCGAGCAGCTCGGCCTCGCGCAGCTCGAACTCGCGCGGTCCAGCATGCCCTCGGGATAGTCGTTGATGGTGAAGTGGCGTGGCTGCATGGTGTCCGCCCTTCACGTGACGGGGAATCCGCCAGTCCAGGACGGAAGGCGGTGTGCAGGCCAATCGACGAGAGGCTGGAAGTCAAGGCCACGTAGGCGTCGAAGGCGCCACCTTGCTAGCCTTCCAGTCGGGCAGGACGGCGGCCTCCAGCAGTCAGGGTCGGGCCCCGACTCCTGAGGCTGACACGAGCAGATCGCGGGGTACATATCGGAGCCGACTTCTTCGATACATTGATGCCGGCCGCCGGTGCCGTCACGAACATTCTTCGTCGTCATGAGGAGCCCCCACGAACAAGAGGCATGTCTTTATATTCGGCCTGAATGACTTCAATCACTACAAGCCGGAGTAAGGTGCACGGCAGTGAGGCGACTGAGTTCTACCCGTTGCTCGATCGACGGCATCTCCCACTACGACTACGGCGCATCCTGCCAACCGTACTATCGTGGCGGATGCTGCGGGAGGGTGTTCAGGTTCCGGGAGTCGCTCAGGGGGCGGGTAACACCGGAGCGTCTCGATATCGACTCCGGGCCGCGACCAACAGGGGGGGCTCCACTACATTGAAAGCATATCGCGCGAGGTAGCCTACTATCATGGCGACTCAAGAAAAGGGGCATGGCAACGGCTCGGGATGCAATCGCACCGCCTTGCTGCTGCAGGGTGGTGGAGCGCTGGGCGCTTATCACCATGGAATCTACGAGGCCCTTGCCGAGGGTGGCATCGAGTTTGACTGGTTTGCCGGAACCAGCATTGGTGCCATTCAGGCGGCGATTCTCGCCGGAAACCCGCCGGAGCACCGCCTGGAGCAACTGGAGGCCTTTTGGGAGCGCATCACCTGGCCCCAATGGGTGCCGGTGCCGGGGCCGGAAGATCCCATGCGCAAGGCCACCAACATCGGCTCCGCGCTGTGGACCATGGTGTTAGGCCAGCCGGGCTTCTTCCAGCCGCGAGTGCCGATGCCCTGGGATTTTCTTGTCCAGCACAACCCGGACGTGAGTCTTTATGATGTTTCACTACTTGAGGACACGCTGAAAAAGGTAATCGATTTTGATTATCTCAACAGCGGGCATACGCGGTTGAGCATGGGTGCGGTTAACGTGGAAAGCGGCGAGCATGTCTTTTTCGACAACCACCGTCAAACCATTAGCGCGCGCCACGTCATGGCCAGCGGCGCCCTGCCTCCAGCCTTCCCATCCATAGAGATTGAAGGCTGTCGCTACTGGGACGGTGGCGTGCTCTCCAACAGGCCGCTGGACATTGTACTAAACGAACATCCGCGCCGTAGTACCCTATGCTTCATGGTGGATCTCTTTGACCCCGAAGGCTGGCGGCCAGGCAACCTTGATGAGCTCGAGGACAGGCGCAAAGACGTGATCTATGCCAGTAGCTCCACTGCCCAGATCGATAGCCATCGCATGGTGCATAACCTCCGACACGCGCTCTACGAGTTCTATAGACGTTTGCCCGATAGCGAGAAACAGGATCCGGTAGTCCAGGCGCTAGCCGAGGAGTGTTGTACGTCCGAGATAAAGATCGTCCATTTTATTTACCGGGGTCAGGCATATCGCTCCTGGGCAAAGGACTTTACCTTTCTGCGTCAGACCTTGGAGGATCATCGTGGCTCAGGGCGCCATGATGGAAACCTCATCTTGCGGGCACGGCCCTGGACTGCCAGCCTGCCACCTCAGACGGGTGTCGCCATCTATGAGGTGGATAACCTGTCCGGTACAGCCAACGCCCGGGGTGACATTTCGGAGACCAGATCGGCAGAGTAAACCGTGCCCTCTTTCGAGAAATAATAAGGGACAGACCCTGAGGCCTCCCCACGAATCATACGGTGACCCCCAACTCGGCTTCTTGTCGCATGAGCCGGAGGAGTCTGTCCATTCGGCCCGCAGGATAGCGGGCCAGAATGGCTTCACAACCAAGTCGCCACAGCGAGACGCCCCGCCGTGATCGACGCGTATTGCTTTGATAGGCCGGTGCCCTCCCCGCTCTATCGAGGGAAAGGCCGCTGGCCAGGAGCCGGAAGCTGGCCAGCATCGCGATGAGAAGCAGGATCTCGATCCGGCGTGCATATCGGGTACCATGCAAGTTGAACGCAAACCCGAAGCGCTCGCTCTTGATATCCCGAAACCCCTCCTCGATTTCCATGCGCTTGGCGTAGCGTTTGACGACTTTGGCGGCGAGGTTGTGGCGCGGTGTCAGGTTACTGACCAGCACCCAGGGTTCTCGGTGCCCCTTGGCCACCTTGCGACTTCGGGCAGCACGCGAGGCACCGCCGTTCTTGTTGCGGTCTTTGCGCCCTCGGTAGGGCGCGCGGTACAGGTACAGACGGGTCGCCAGTGAGCGCGTCTTGGCCAGCGTGACGAGACCACGCGACGCTGGCTCGCGGGTCGCCAGAGGAAACAGCGATTCCAGGCGGCGCCAATCGGATTCGCCGTCGTGCCGCAGTTGAGTCGCCCCACGCACGCGACCGATGTAGTACCAGCCATACGCCTCAACAGCCCGCAACCAGGGGGTCTTGAAGCCGGCATCGGTGATCAGGATGGGCTTGGCCTGCGGCGGCAACATCCACGCCAGGTCCGCAAGGAGCGCTTTCTGGCAACGGGGACAGGCGTCCTTGTGATGCACGCGCTCATGGATCGGAAACGATCGTTTCCCGAAGGGGATCGCGGCACGCAGCAGAAAATGACGCCCCCGGTCGTCGATCGGTGACCAGTCGACCAGGATGATGGGATGTCGCTGAGAGCCCACCAGCAGGCGAGCGACATCCGCATAGAGCCAACGTCGCTCGCGCTGCAGGTGAGGGTTACCGAGCAGGCGATCGACGCACTTGATCGCGTGCTTGGGCTGCGCCTGGCGCGGGAGCTGACGGCCGATCGCCGTCAGGGACAGGCGTTGCCCCGACAGCAAGGCCTCGACGCAGGTGGCGAGAGCATTGAAGCGGGCTGAATGCAGGAGGGAGGCTGAAGTCATCAGGATCCTGTGCAAGAATCGGGACGTCTGCATGGGCTCCTCGGCATATTGTTTCTTTGGCGATTAACAACATGCCTGCCCATGCAGACTTTTTTCAATCCTAATATACTGATTTTCTTATTCTATTCGTGGGGAGGCCTCAGGGTCTGACCCGAATGGCACTTACTTAAGGCATCGACGATGGCGTAACCCTCTGATATTAATGAAAACGGACGATGGATTGCGGTATTGTGTAAGTCGCGAAACCACACACAAACCGCCGATCCAACGTCCGCTTTCATGACCTATCCTACTGCTCCACTTCATCAGTGCCAACAGCGCCGTGTCGCGCATCATGCCCGCCGTCCGGACCATACCGAGCTGTGCGCTCAACTCCATGCGGCCTTCGCCTCTTCCGATCTTGATGAGACGCTGCCGGCTTGTCGCCACCGGCTCTTTCCTCCTGTTGCCACCCTGGAGACCTTCATCGCGCAAGTTCTGGATGCCGATGCCTCCTGCCAGCAAGCCGTCAATCGCCTCATGCTGAACCGGCAGCGCCCGGGGAGTGTCCGCACCGGTGCCTATTGCCGCGCTCGCCAGCGCTTGCCGGGGGCGGTAGTGGCCGACCTGACGCGCTATCTGGGACGCACCCTGGCGGAGGAGGTGCCGTCTGTCTGGACCTGGCAGGGCCGGCCGATCAAGCTGATCGACGGTACCACGGTGTCGATGCCGGATACGCCCGAGAACCAACAGCGCTTTCCTCAGCAAACCAGCCAGAAGCCTGGGCTCGGGTTCCCGATCGCCCGGCTGGTGGCCATCATGGACTTGAGTAGCGGGGCCATTCTCAATGCGGCGATGGGGCCCGTGAAAGGCAAGGGCACGGGAGAGCATGCCTTGCTACGGGAGATGCTCGATACCTTTGCAGCGGGTGACATCGTCATCGCCGACCGCTATTACCCCTCCTACGCGCTCATCGCCGAGTTGAACGCCCGCGGTGTCGATGTGGTCATGCGCCAACACTTCGGTCGCCAGAGCGACTTTCAGACAGGCAAGAGGCTGGGCTACAAGGATCACATCGCCACCTGGCAGAAACCGAAGAAACGGCACGAGTGGATGAGCCAGGAGGCCTTCGATGCCTTGCCCGACACTTTGCCGGTGCGGGAGCTGGCCGCAGGGAACATGGTCATCGTCACGACCCTGTGCTCCTCCCGGCAGGCGCCCCGCCAGCAGATACAGACGCTCTACAAGGCGCGCTGGCAGATCGAGCTGAGCTTCCGGGATATCAAGACGACCCTGGGCATGGAGGTGCTACGTTGCAAGACGCCCGCGATGGTGGAGAAGGAAGTCTGGGTGTATCTGTTGGCCTATAACCTGATCCGCCGGGTGATGGCGCATTCCAGCGAGTGGGCGGACCGGTTACCCCAGCACGTCAGTTTCAAGCACACAGTGCAGATTTTCCGGCAGATAGCGACACGTTCACCGCTAACGGATGAGGAGCGCCAGCGCATCATGGGGCAAGTTACAGCAATTCGAGTGGGCCAGCGGCCGGACCGGCTGGAGCCAAGAGCCATCAAGCGGCGGCCCCGACCCCATCGGTTATTGAAAACGCACCGGCATCAGGCTCGTGAGCAAATTCGGCAACAAGGTCATCCGAAAAAGCTTAAGTAAGTGCCATTCGGGTCTGACCCCGCTGCCGAGCGTGTTGCGCCAACCCTCTGATACTACTGAGCAGTAAACGACCTGGGGGTCAGACCCGAATGGCACTTACTTAAGGCATCGACGATGGCGTAACCCTCTGATATTAATGAAAACGGACGATGGATTGCGGTATTGTGTAAGTCGCGAAACCACACACAAACCGCCGATCCAACGTCCGCTTTCATGACCTATCCTACTGCTCCACTTCATCAGTGCCAACAGCGCCGTGTCGCGCATCATGCCCGCCGTCCGGACCATACCGAGCTGTGCGCTCAACTCCATGCGGCCTTCGCCTCTTCCGATCTTGATGAGACGCTGCCGGCTTGTCGCCACCGGCTCTTTCCTCCTGTTGCCACCCTGGAGACCTTCATCGCGCAAGTTCTGGATGCCGATGCCTCCTGCCAGCAAGCCGTCAATCGCCTCATGCTGAACCGGCAGCGCCCGGGGAGTGTCCGCACCGGTGCCTATTGCCGCGCTCGCCAGCGCTTGCCGGGGGCGGTAGTGGCCGACCTGACGCGCTATCTGGGACGCACCCTGGCGGAGGAGGTGCCGTCTGTCTGGACCTGGCAGGGCCGGCCGATCAAGCTGATCGACGGTACCACGGTGTCGATGCCGGATACGCCCGAGAACCAACAGCGCTTTCCTCAGCAAACCAGCCAGAAGCCTGGGCTCGGGTTCCCGATCGCCCGGCTGGTGGCCATCATGGACTTGAGTAGCGGGGCCATTCTCAATGCGGCGATGGGGCCCGTGAAAGGCAAGGGCACGGGAGAGCATGCCTTGCTACGGGAGATGCTCGATACCTTTGCAGCGGGTGACATCGTCATCGCCGACCGCTATTACCCCTCCTACGCGCTCATCGCCGAGTTGAACGCCCGCGGTGTCGATGTGGTCATGCGCCAACACTTCGGTCGCCAGAGCGACTTTCAGACAGGCAAGAGGCTGGGCTACAAGGATCACATCGCCACCTGGCAGAAACCGAAGAAACGGCACGAGTGGATGAGCCAGGAGGCCTTCGATGCCTTGCCCGACACTTTGCCGGTGCGGGAGCTGGCCGCAGGGAACATGGTCATCGTCACGACCCTGTGCTCCTCCCGGCAGGCGCCCCGCCAGCAGATACAGACGCTCTACAAGGCGCGCTGGCAGATCGAGCTGAGCTTCCGGGATATCAAGACGACCCTGGGCATGGAGGTGCTACGTTGCAAGACGCCCGCGATGGTGGAGAAGGAAGTCTGGGTGTATCTGTTGGCCTATAACCTGATCCGCCGGGTGATGGCGCATTCCAGCGAGTGGGCGGACCGGTTACCCCAGCACGTCAGTTTCAAGCACACAGTGCAGATTTTCCGGCAGATAGCGACACGTTCACCGCTAACGGATGAGGAGCGCCAGCGCATCATGGGGCAAGTTACAGCAATTCGAGTGGGCCAGCGGCCGGACCGGCTGGAGCCAAGAGCCATCAAGCGGCGGCCCCGACCCCATCGGTTATTGAAAACGCACCGGCATCAGGCTCGTGAGCAAATTCGGCAACAAGGTCATCCGAAAAAGCTTAAGTAAGTGCCATTCGGGTCAGACCCCAAGGGCTATGTCGAGCTCTCGGAGTGGCCATCAGAGCTTGCATTTCCGGGGCGGATGGGTAGAATACGCATCCGTTGCCACGGCGAAGTCATGCCGCGGCGGTGAAGCAGGACCATAGCTCAGTTGGTTAGAGCGCCACGTTGACATCGTGGAGGTCGGCGGTTCAAATCCGCCTGGTCCTACCAGAATTCGCCCGATGACGACAGCTTCAGGACCATAGCTCAGTTGGTTAGAGCGCCACGTTGACATCGTGGAGGTCGGCGGTTCAAATCCGCCTGGTCCTACCAGATACCGGAACGCCCCCGCAGCCCTTGGCTGCGGGGGCGTTCTTCATTCCAGGTCGGTCTTCTCGATGAACACCGCCACCAGCCGCTCGATGCCCGCCTGGTCGGCGTCGCCGAAGCGCGCCTGCCTCGGGCTGTCCAGGTCCAGTACGCCCCACAGCCGGTCATTCGCCACGATGGGTACCACCAGCTCGGCCCGAGAGTCCGCATCGCAGGCGATATGGTCGGCCACGGCATGCACGTCCGCCACGCGCTGGGTCTCGCGCGTGCGGGCGGCGGCTCCACAGACGCCCTTCGAGAAGGGAATGGGATGGCAGGCCGGCTTGCCCTGGAAGGGGCCCAGGCAGAGTAGGTCGGGCTGGCGCTGCAGGTAGAAGCCGACCCAGTTGAGGTCGGGGAGTTCCTGCATCAGGAAGGCGCAGGTCTGGGCGCTGTTGGTCAGCCAGTCGCGGGTATCGAGCAGGGCCTCGAGCTGGCGGGCCAGCAGGGGATAGTCGGGTGTCATGGCGGCTCCTTTAACGAAAGGGCCGGCACAGCGGCCGGCCCTTTGGCTATCTCTAATCGTTTTTCACTCAGGGCTCATCCGTCGTCAAGCCCCGGGGTGCCGGACCATCGAGGAGGTGCTGTGAACCCATCCCTGGGCGCTACCGACGCCCTGCTTCGCTCTCGCGTCCCGCTCCGCTTGCAGGACCAGAGCTGGCCATCCATGGCCAGCCCGTTCGAAGCAGTGCTTCTCACCCCTGGCGTAGGACCTCCTCTTCGGCTTGCCCCCGGCGCCCTTCGCGGCAGGGAATCGGGTTTTCCTCACTTCCAGCCGGGCACCGCCTGCGGCCCGAACAGTTCTTCCGCCTTGGCCTCGACCTCCTCGGTCTGGTAGGCCTTGACCAGCTGCTGGATGGCCTCGCGGTCCTCGTCACCACCGCGCACCACGATCAGGTTGACGTAGGGAGATTCCGCGCCCTCCTTGATCAGAGCGTCATCCAGGCTCAGCCCGGCCGGTTGGGCGAAGGTGTTGTTGATGAAGGCCATGTCCACGTCGGGCAGCACGCGGGGCAGCTGGGCGGCCTCGATCTCGCGGAACTCGAAGTCATGCGGGTTCTCGGCGATGTCCAGCGGGGTGGCTTCCAGGAACGACGGATCGGTGAGCTCGATCAGCCCCTCGTTGTGCATCAGGATCAGCGCGCGGCCCTCGTTGGAGGGGTCGTTGGGCAGGGCGATGGTGGCCCCGTCCGGGAGCTCCTCGATGCTGTCGTACTTCTCGGAGTAGGCGCCGATCGGATAGACGAAGGTGTAGCCGGCGATCGCGAAGTCGTAGCCGCGGTCCTCGACCATGGAGCGCATGTAGGGCTCATGCTGGTAGGCGTTGGCATCCAGGCTGCCGTCGGCCAGGGCGGCGTTGGGCGTCACGTAGTCGGTGAACTCGATGATCTCGACCTCGAGGCCGTACTCGCGCTGGGCAATCTCGGCGGCTACCTGCATGACGTCGGTCTCGGGGCCGGCCACGGTGCCGACCTTGATGGCGTGCTCGTCGGCCAGGGCGGTGCCGGCGCCGAGGGTCAGGGCGGAAGCCGCCAGGGTGCTGATCAGTGTCGTGCGCATGAAGGGTCTCCTCGAATGATGGGGTGATGATAGTGGAATAATAAATGGAATTTAAATAGCAAAATGCTATTGAATGGTTGCGAAAAAGGGGCTGATTTACGTAGCGAGCGAAGTCAGGCCGGCCGCCGCCGCGGCGCAGCTCCCGGAGTGTAGCCTGCTACATGAGGAGAGCGAGCAGCGCCGGCGGCCGGGATGTCGAGCGCAGCAGGAAATCAGAACCCTTTTACTTGTGGTCGCTCTTGCGTACCAAGTAGTCCCCCAGGCTCTGGAAGCCCTGGACCATCACCACCAGGATCACCACGGTGATCAGCATGATGGTGGGGTTGAAGCGGTTGTAGCCGTAGCGGATGCCCAGGTCGCCCAGGCCACCGCCGCCCACGGCGCCGGCCATGGCCGAGTAGCTGACCAGGGTGACCGCCGTCACCGTGAGCGCCGTGAAGATGCCGCCGCGTGCCTCGGGGACCAGCACCTTGGTGATGATCTGCCAGGGCGTGGCGCCCATGGACTGGGCGGCCTCGACCAGTCCCGGGGGGATCTCGTTGAGGGCGCCCTCGACAAGGCGCGCCACGAAGGGGATGGCGGCGATGGTCAGGGGCACGGCGGCGGCATTGGTGCCGATCGACGAGCCGACCAGCATCCGCGTGAAGGGGATGATCGCCACCATCAGGATGATGAAGGGGATCGAGCGACCGATGTTGGTGATCGCCCCCAGTACCCGGTTGAGCGTCGGCTCGGCGAGTATCTGACGCGGCCGGGTGACGTAGAGCAGCACGCCCAGCGGGATGCCCACCAGGGCCGAGATCACTCCCGACACGCCTACCATATAGAGCGTATCCAGGGTGGCCTTGAGGATCAGGTCAATCATCGCGCTGGACATGGCCGAGCACCTCCACCTGCAGGTCGTGGGATTCGAGATAGTCGATGGCCTCGCGGGTCTTCTCTGCCGGGCCCATCAGTTCGGCGATCATCAGTCCCAGGGTGCGCTCCTGGATCGACTCCACCTTGGCCTGGAGGATGCTGACATCCACGCCGCACTCCCGGGCCAGTCGCGAGATCAGCGGGGTCGAGACGGCATCGCCCGAGAAGGCCAGGCGAACCACCGGATGGCTGTGTGGCCCGGGGGTCTCCTCGAGGCGCTCGATCAGGGCGCGCGGCGGGTCGAGCTCCAGGAAGTCATTGAGGAAGTCGCGCCCCAGCCGGGTGCGTGGCGCGGTAAAGAAATCGCCCACGTCGGCCTCCTCGACCAGTTCGCCGTCGGAGATCAGGCTGACCCGGTGGCAGATCGACTTCACCACCTCCATCTCGTGGGTGATCAGCAGGATGGTAAGGCCGAGCTTCTGATTGATGTCGCGCAGCAGGTCCAGGATCGACCCGGTGGTATGGGGATCCAGTGCCGAGGTGGCCTCGTCGCAGAGCAGCACCTTGGGGCGGCTGGCCAGTGCCCGGGCGATGGCCACGCGCTGCTTCTGGCCGCCCGAGAGCTGTGCCGGGTACTGGCGCGCCTTGTCGTCCAGGCCCACCAGTTCCAGCAGGGGGGCGACCCGCTCGCGGATCTCGCCGCGCTTCATGCCCATCAGCTCCAGCGGCAGGGCCACGTTGGCGAAGACGGTGCGCGAGGTCAGCAGGTTGAAGTGCTGGAAGATCATGCCGATGCGGTGGCGAGCCTGGTTGAGGGCCGCCCCGGAGAGGGCGGTCAGCTCCTGGCCGTCCACGGTGACGGTGCCGGTCGTGGGTCGCTCGAGCAGGTTGACGCAGCGGATCAGGGTGGACTTTCCGGCGCCGGAGAGGCCGATCACGCCGTGGATCTGGCCCTTTGGTACGTGGAGGTCGGCATGCTTGAGTGCCGTCACGGCCGCGGTACCGCTGCGCCGCCCCCTGGGGTAGTAGGTCTTGGAAACGTCGTGGAGTCGAATCATCACAGCCGCCGGTGGGGCGCCGGTCGAGCGTCGGGCGGGCAGGGCAGTGGGTGGGCACGAAAAAAAGGCCACCCTGGCGGGTGGCCATCAACGCTGGACACACCCTTTTAGCTGCACTTCACGCCGTGGGCTGCCTAGGGGCCGTCCGCGACGTCGGCGCCCGCAATCCGGGTACAAATCGGCGCCTTCAAAATGTAGCCGCCTATCCTAGGTTTCGAACGAGCGTATGTCAATGAGAATGGGAGATGATGCCGTTAAGAACGCTTTGGTTTGGTGGGATTTCCTGTCTAGCGGCATAATGCTGGAACATATTCGCGGTGGCGTGGCTGTCGTTGGAGGCTGGCACTTGCTCTTCGCATCTCACTCCTTTCTCCTTGCCCCTTGCCCCTTGCCCCTTGCCCCTTGCCCCTTGCTGCCATGGACGTCGTCCCCGGGGTTTCCTAGACTGGCGCTCTTTCCCCGACCCGGTCGCGGCCGGCCAGCACGAGGAGCGTTCATGTTCACAGGCATCGTACAGGGCACCGCCGAGGTGGTGGCCATCCATGAGGCGGAGGCCTTTCGCACCCATGTGCTGGCGCTGCCGGCAGCGCTGCGCGAGGGGCTGGCGCTGGGCGCTTCGGTAGCCCACAACGGCGTCTGTCTCACGGTCACCGCCATCGATGGCGAGCGGGTGAGCTTCGACCTGATGCGCGAGACCCTGCGGGTGACCAATCTCGGTGCGGTGACGGTGGGCGACCGCGTCAATATCGAGCGGGCGGCGCGTTTCGGCGACGAGATCGGCGGTCATGCGATGTCCGGCCACGTGATGGCGCTGGCCGAGCTGGTCGAGCTCGATGAGGCCCCCAACAATCGCCGCCTCTGGTTCGAGGTGCCCCATGCACTGGGCCGGTTCCTGTTCGACAAGGGCTATATAGGAGTGGACGGCATCAGCCTGACCATCGGTCAGGTGCAACCGGCCACCACTGACCACGGCCCGCGCTTCTGCGTCGACCTGATCCCCGAGACCCTGGCCCGTACCATCCTGGTGGATCGGGTCCCGGGAGACGCCATCAATATCGAGATCGACCCCCAGACCCAGGCCATCGTCGAGACGGTGGAGCGGGTGCTGGAAGCGCGTGGCGTGTGACGCGATACGAAAGAACCTGACCGCCCCGTCAAGTCTGCGTTGGTGGGTCGGGTGGATAATGGTCCGCAAGTTGCTTAACTGGGTGGGACCGTGCTGCCTGTGGTCACCCGGGTGCCTCGCCACATGCGAAGGCTTTGGGTACCATAGGCGGCTTTTCTCGCGGGCTTTCTCGCACCCAGGGACCATCGCAATGTCCACGCGCGCAGGAACGACAACCATGCTGAAACGCCTGATCGACAACCAGTTCAAGCTGGTCGAGCACAAGACCGATGTGAAGACCGAGGTCATCGCCGGGATCACCACCTTCCTGACCATGGCCTACATCATCTTCGTCAACCCGAGCATCCTCTCCCAGGCCGGCATGGACTATGGTGCCGTGTTCGTCGCCACCTGTCTGGCCGCCGCGGTGGGCTGCCTGATCATGGGGCTGTGGGCCAACTACCCCATCGCCCAGGCGCCCGGCATGGGCCTCAACGCCTTCTTTACCTACGGCGTGGTGCTGGGCATGGGCTACACCTGGGAGGCGGCGCTGGGCGCGGTCTTCTTCTCCGGCTTCATCTTCTTCCTGCTCAGCATCTTCCGGGTTCGCGAGTGGATCATCAACTCGATCCCGCTCTCCCTGCGCTTAGGGATAGCCGCGGGCATCGGCCTGTTCCTGGCGATGATCGCGCTGAAGAATGCCGGCATCGTGGTGGCCAACGAGGCCACCTACGTGGCACTCGGGGATCTCTCCGAACCCGCTGCTCTCTATGCGCTGCTGGGCTTCTTCGTGATCACCGCGCTCGCCTACCTCAAGGTCACCGGGGCGGTGATGATCGGCATCCTCGGCGTCACCGTGCTGGCGATGCTCCTTGGTCACAACGAGTTCGGCGGCTTCATGTCCATGCCGCCCTCCATCGCGCCGACCTTCATGGCCCTGGACCTGGCCGGCGCCCTGGACGTGGCGATGCTCAGCGTGATCTTCGCCTTCCTGTTCGTCGACCTTTTCGATACCTCCGGCACCCTGGTCGGCGTGGCCCACAAGGGCGGCCTGCTGGACAAGGACGGCAAGCTGCCGCGCATCGGTCGCGCGATGATGGCCGACAGTGGCGCGTCCATGGCGGGGGCCGTGCTGGGGACTTCCACCACCACCAGCTACATCGAGTCGACCGCCGGTATCGCCTCGGGCGGGCGCACCGGCCTGACCGCCGTGGTGGTGGCGGTGCTGTTTTTGATCAGCCTGTTCTTCGCGCCGCTGGCGGGCTCCATCCCGGCCTACGCCACCGCCGGGGCCCTGCTCTATGTGGCGGTGCTGATGGCCGGCAGCCTGGCCCACGCCAACTGGGAGGACCCGACCGACGCCGCGCCGGTGCTGATCGCTGCGCTTGCCATGCCGCTGACCTTCTCGATCGCCGAGGGCATCGCGCTGGGCTTCATCAGCTACACCGCGATCAAGACGCTCTCCGGGCGCTTCAAGGACCTGAATCCCGCGGTGATCGTGCTGGCCCTGCTGTTTGCCGGCAAGTTCCTGTTCCTCGACTGAACCATACTGATTGCACTCACTCACCGAGACTCGTATTGATGAGCATCTACGGCGACTACATCAAGTCCGTGATCCGCACGGTTCCCGACTGGCCGCAGCCGGGCGTCAACTTCCGCGACATCACGCCGCTGCTGCAGAACAGCGCGGCCTTCCGCAAGCTGGTCGACAGCTTCGTGCATCGTTACCAGGAGATGGACCTCGACGCCATCGCCGCCATCGATGCCCGCGGCTTCATCATCGGCGCACCGCTCGCCTACGAACTGGGTTGCAGCTTCGTGCCGGTGCGCAAGAAGGGCAAGCTGCCGTTCCGCACGATCAGCGAGACCTATACCCTTGAGTACGGCGAGGCCGAGGTGGAGCTGCACTCCGACGCCTTCCAGCAGGGAGATCGCATCCTGATCGTCGACGACCTGATCGCCACCGGCGGCACCATGCTGGCCGCGGCCAAGCTGATCACCCGCAGCGGCGGACAGGTCGTGGAGACCGCCACCATCGTCGATCTGCCGGATCTCGGTGGCTCCGAGCGCATCCGTGAGGCGGGCTACGGGGTCTTCTCGGTCTGCTCCTTCACCGAGGACGAGTGAACGTCATGAGTACCCATCGCTACCACCAGCACTTCACCGTTTCCTGGGACCAGCTGCATCGCGACGTGCGCGAGCTCTGCCACCGGCTGATCGAGCGTGACTTCAAGGGCATCATCGCCATCACCCGCGGAGGGCTGATTCCCGCGGCGCTGATCGCCCGCGAGCTCAACGTGCGCCTGATCGATACCGTCTGCGTCAAGAGCTACGACCACATGGATCAGGGCGGCCTGGAGGTGATGAAGGGGGTCGACCACGAGGGCGAGGGCTGGCTGCTGGTCGACGACCTGGTCGATACCGGCCGGACCGCCAAGGCCGTGCGCGAGATGCTGCCGAAGGCCCACTTCGTGACCATCTATGCCAAGCCCGAGGGCAAGCCGCTGGTCGACCAGTACCTCACCGAGGTCGCCCAGGACTGCTGGATCCAGTTCCCCTGGGACATGGGCGTGGCCTACGTCGAGCCGCTGGTCGACCAGGCGAAGCGCTGAGCCATGGCCTGTCCGCTTCCCGACAGCTGGCAGCAGTGGCTGGGCGACGAGTTCGAGGCGCCCTACATGCAGTCGCTGCGCGACTTCCTCGCGGCCGAGAAGGCCGCCAGGAAGGTGATCTACCCGCACTCGGCCGACTGGTTCCGCGCCTTCGACCTGACCCCGCTGGACCGGGTCAAGGTGGTGATCCTCGGGCAGGACCCGTACCACGGGCCGAACCAGGCCCATGGGCTGTGCTTCTCGGTGCGCCCCGGCGTGCGCGTCCCCCCGTCGCTGGTCAACATCTACAAGGAGCTGCAGGCGGATGTGGGCTTCACGCCGGTGGATCATGGCAATCTCGAGTCCTGGGCGCGCCAGGGGGTGCTGCTTCTCAACACCTCGCTGACGGTGGAGCAGGGCGATGCCGGCTCGCACCGCGGCAAGGGCTGGGAAACCTTCACCGACCGTGCCATTGCCACGGTGAGCGAGCATGCCGAGCCCTCGGTGTTCCTGCTGTGGGGCAGCCCGGCCCGCAAGAAGAAGGCGCTGGTCGATACCTCGCGCCACCTGGTGCTGGAATCTCCGCATCCCTCGCCGCTCTCCGCCCACCGCGGCTTCTTCGGCAACCACCACTTCTCCCGGGCCAACGCCTTTCTGGCCGAGCACGGGCGCGCGCCCATCGACTGGCAGCTTCCCGCTCAGCCTTAACCTCAACGCGGGATGCGGTTAGAATGGCCGGCAATTTGTCGTTGCTGTCCATCCGACGATAGTCGCCACGTACTTACCGCCGTCCAAGAGGTCCCCCATGAGCGTCCATGCCATCCAGCATCCCCTGGTCCAGCACAAGCTCGGCCTGATGCGCGAAGCCGGCATCAGCACCAAGAGCTTCCGCGAACTGGCCGGCGAGCTGGCCAAGCTGCTCACCTACGAGGCGACCAGCGACCTGGAGCTCCAGGAGCAGGAGATCGACGGCTGGAGCGGCGAGAAGATCCCCGTGCAGCTGCTCAAGGGCAAGAAGGTCACCATCGTGCCGATCCTGCGCGCGGGGCTGGGCATGCTCGACGGCGTCACCGACCTGATCCCCAGTGCCCGGGTCAGCGTGGTGGGGCTCTACCGTGACGAGGAGACGCTGGAGCCGGTGCCTTACTTCGCCAAGTTCGCGGGCGACCTGGACGAGCGCATGGCCATCGTCATCGACCCCATGCTGGCCACCGGTGGCACCATGGTCGCCACCCTGGACATGCTGCGCGAGCGCGGCTGCAAGCACATGAAGGTCATCGTGCTGGTGGCCGCCCCCGAGGGTATCAAGCGGGTTCAGGACAGCTATCCGGACATCGAGCTCTACACCGCGGCGGTGGATGACCACCTGGACGAGAACGGCTATATCGTCCCCGGCCTGGGCGACGCGGGCGACAAGATCTTCGGTACCCGCTGAACGGCGCTACGTCTCCACCCCGAACGCCTTCCTGACGCCAGCCTCCGCGACGAGTCCCCCTGTCGCGGGGGATGGCATTGTCGTTTACCCTCCCACCTGTCGCTGAGCGTCTCGCGATGTTGGCGAATGTTCGTTTTCGATCATTATTGACACGCTACCTCTATCCGTATTTTCCCTCTTCCTGATCCAGCCCGTTAGACAAAAGTTCAAGGGAAAAGTAAAGACCATCAAAAACAGAGTTTTAATCTGCTCTTTAAGCAATTGTTGCGCCGATCCCCGGTATTTTCGGTTGGCGACATTTGTGTTTGAAAGCGAATCTCGACTAGGTTGTGTTCAGCAGTCTCCGAACCCATCACATAACAACGAACCGTCGAGATCTGTATGTCCTTGATCCTAGATAACATCGACCATGTGGTCGGTGGCGCCACTCACATCTCGGGCGTGAACCTGGAGCTCCAGCCGGGCTCCTTCAACGTCCTGCTGGGAAGGACCCTGGCCGGCAAGACCACTCTGATGCGGCTGATGGCGGGCCTCGATACCCCGACCCGGGGGCGAATCCTGATGGACGGCGAAGACGTGACCGGGCGCTCGGTGCGCAAGCGCAACGTCTCCATGGTCTACCAGCAGTTCATCAACTATCCGGCCCTCTCCGTCTACGACAACATCGCCTCGCCCCTGAAGCTTGCCAAGGTCGCGCGCGCCGAGATCGACCGGCGGGTGCGGGAAGTTGCCGAGATGCTGCATATCGAGCACCTGCTCGATCGCCTGCCCCTCGAGCTCTCCGGTGGTCAGCAGCAGCGGACCGCCATGGGGCGTGCGCTGGTGAAGGATGCCGATGTCGTGCTCTTCGACGAGCCGCTGGTCAACCTCGACTACAAGCTCCGCGAGGAATTCCGCGACGAGCTGCGCAGCGTGTTCAGCGAACGCAACTGCATCGCCGTCTATGCCACCACCGAGCCCGCCGAGGCCCTGGCCCTGGGGGGCAACACCGCCGTGCTCCATGAAGGGCGCCTGCTGCAGTATGGCCGGACGGAAGATGTCTACCACCGTCCGGGCGACATCCTGACCGCCGAGATGTTTTCCGAGCCCCCGATCAACATCGTGAAGGGGATCATCTCCGGGACCGAGGTGACCTTCGACAAGACGCTGCATTTCCCCATCAACGACGACCTGCGCAGCCTGGCACCGGGTGAGTACCGGTTCGGTGTGCGCGCCTCGCATATCTCGCTCACCCCCCGGGCCAAGGATGACATCGAGGTGAAGATGACCGTCGACCTGGCGGAGATCAGCGGTTCCGAGACCTTCCTTCACGTGCACAACGACCTCTTCCACATGACGGTGCACCTCGAGGGGGTCCACGAGTTCGACGTCGATGCGCCCGTGACGCTCTACTTCCCGACCCACAAGGTCTATGCCTTCGACCGCCAGGGGGCGGTGGTGCATATACCGACGCACCTGGGGGGAATGTGACATGGCAGAGATCACCCTGAAATCCCTGGCCCATACCTACCTGTCCGACCCCCAGTCGCCGGAGGACTATGCCATCCGCGAGATGGACCATGTCTGGCACCAGGGGGGGGCCTATGCGCTGCTCGGGCCCTCGGGCTGCGGCAAGTCGACCCTGCTCAACATCATCTCGGGCCTGCTGGAACCCTCCAGCGGCGAGGTGCTCTTCGACGGGGAAGTGGTCAATTCGCTGCCCCCCGAGGCGCGCAACATCGCCCAGGTTTTCCAGTTCCCCGTCATCTACGACACCATGACGGTCTACGACAACCTGGCCTTTCCGCTGCGCAACGTGAAGACCCCCGAGGCCCGGGTCCACGAGCGGGTCATGGAAGTCGCCGACGTGCTGGAGCTCACCGCCCAGCTCAAGCGCAAGGCCAAGAACCTCACCGCCGACGAGAAGCAGAAGGTCTCCATGGGCAGGGGGCTGGTGCGCGAGGACGTCTCGGCGATCCTCTTCGACGAGCCGCTCACCGTCATCGACCCCCAGCTCAAGTGGAAGCTGCGCCGCAAGCTCAAGGAGATCCACCAGCGCTTCGAGATCACCATGGTCTACGTGACCCACGACCAGCTCGAGGCCTCCACCTTCGCCGACAAGATCGCCGTGATGTACGAGGGCCAGGTGGTGCAGTTCGGCACGCCCAGGGAGCTCTTCGAGAGGCCCAACCACACCTTCGTGGGCTACTTCATCGGCAGTCCGGGCATGAACTTCCTGGAGGTGACGACCCGAGAGGGGCGCGTGATGGCCGGTGACACCCCGCTTGCGGTCGGGCAGGGCGTCCATGACGCCGTGGCCCGTGCCCGTACCACCAACATCAAGCTGGGTATCCGTCCCGAATTCATCGAGGTGCATGCCGAACCGGTCGAGGGGGGCATGGAGGCCCGGGTGGATCACGCCCAGGACCTGGGGACCTACTCGATCGTCTATCTGACGCTGGGCAGCATGGCCCTCAAGGCGCGCATCGAGGAGGACCAGGCGACGCCCACCGGCAAGGCATGGCTGCGCTTTCCCGACGAGCGACTCGGCCTTTACGTCGACGAGTACCGCGTGGAGATCGAACAATGAACAAGGTCTACAACAACCGCGCATGGTGGCTGATCCTGCCCATGCTGCTGCTGGTGGCCTTCTCGGCCGTCATCCCGCTGATGACCGTGGTGAACTATTCGGTCCAGGACGTCTTCGATGCCAATACGCGCTTCTTCACGGGCACCGAGTGGTTCAAGGAGATGCTCAACGACCCGGCCCTGCAGGCCGCCCTGGCGCGCCAGTTTGCCTTCTCGCTGACGGTGCTGGCCATCGAGGTGCCGCTGGGGATCGGCATCGCCCTGATCATGCCCAAGAAGGGCTGGCAGGCCTCGGCCGTGCTGATCCTCGTGACCATGCCGCTGCTGATTCCCTGGAACGTGGTGGGCAGCATCTGGCAGATCTTCACCCGGGGCGATATCGGCCTGATGGGCTGGAGCCTGCGTGAGCTCGGCTATGGCTACAACATCACGGCGAGCCCGGTGGATGCCTGGGCGACCATCATCCTGATGGATGTCTGGCACTGGACGCCGCTGATCGCGCTGCTCTGCTTCAGCGGCCTGCGCTCGATTCCCGATGCCTACTACCAGGCGGCGCGCATCGACCGCGCCTCGAAGTGGGCCGTGTTCCGCTACATCCAGCTGCCCAAGCTCACCAACGTGCTGGTGATCGGCGTGCTGCTGCGCTTCATGCACTCCTTCATGATCTACGCCGAGCCCTTCGTGCTCACGGGCGGGGGCCCCGGCAGCTCCACCACCTTCCTCAGCCAGTCGCTGACGACCATGGCCATCGGCCAGCAGGACCTGGGCCCTTCGGCCGCCTTCTCGCTGATCTACTTCCTGATCATCCTGCTGGTCACCTGGGTGTTCTACACCGCGATCATGAACATGCAGAAAGACGACAACAACCAGGAGGCATGACATGAGTGATGCATTGCCCACGACCCCCGACGCCGTTCGCCAGCGGGCCGCGGCCGCCGACAACCGGCGTCGTCGCAAGGCGCGCCCGGCCTCCCGCCAATGGCGCCGCCGGGGGCTCATGACCGCCTATATCGTGTTCGTGCTGTTGCCGATCTACTGGCTGCTCAACATGTCCTTCCAGTCCAACACCGAGATCCTCGGCGGACTGACCCTCTGGCCCGAGAACTTCACCCTCGAGCACTACGCCAAGATCCTCACCCAGTCCAGCTGGTACATGGGCTACGTGAACTCGATCACCTACGTGCTGATGAACATGCTGATCAGCATCGCGGTGGCGCTGCCGGCCGCCTATGCCTTCAGCCGCTACAAGTTCATCGGCGACAAGCACCTGTTCTTCTGGCTGCTGACCAACCTGATGGCGCCGCCGGCCGTCTTCCTGCTGCCCTATTTCCAGCTCTACTACACCGTCGGGCTGTTCGACACCCATGTCGCGGTGGCGCTGGCCCACTGCCTGTTCAACATCCCGCTGGCGGTCTGGATCCTCGAGGGCTTCATGAGCGGAGTCCCCAAGGAGATCGACGAGACGGCCTTCATCGATGGCTACAGCTTCCCGAAGTTCTTCGTGAAGATCTTCATCCCCATGATCAGCTCGGGCATCGGCGTGACCCTGTTCTTCCTGTTCATGTTCTCCTGGGTCGAACTGCTGCTGGCCAGCACCCTGACCTCCACCGGCGCCCAGCCCATCGCCTCGGTGATGACACAGACCAAGGGCGCCTCCGGGATCGACTGGGGGGCGCTGGCCGCCGCTGGCACGCTGACGATATTGCCGGGCATCGTGGTGGTCTACTTCGTGCGCAACCACATCGCCAAGGGCTTTGCCCTGGGCCGGACCTGAGGAGGACGCGACATGGAATGGATGGTCTGGACCACTCCCACCACGGTCTTCTTCGCGGTCATCGCCGCCATGCTGGCCGGCATGACGGCCTGGGAGGTCATCTCGCCGACGGTCGAGCGCAAGGGCTTCCTGCCGATCTCGACCACCCGCGGTGACCGGCTCTTCATCGGGCTGCTCTCCGCGGCCTATATCCACCTGGTGGTGGTGGGCTTCACCCCGCTCAGCATCTGGCTGGCCCTGGGGGCATCGGTGCTCTGGCTACTGGTCCTGATGCGCTGGGGCTGACAGAAACGCATGGAGCCGAATGTCCAGGGACGGACGACGACAACCAAAGAGGTCAACATGAAAGCGACAACAATGCGACTCTCTCTCCTGGCGGCCGGTGTCATGCTGGCAAGCCCGGTCCTGCACGCCGACAACCATGACGCGCGCGCCATCGCCGAACGCCTGGTCGATGAACACTTCCAGAACTCGACGCTCTCCCGCGAGGAGCAGATCGAGGAACTGATGTGGTTCGCCAAGGCGGCAGAGCCCTTCCGCGACATGGAGATCAACACCGTCGCCGAGGGCCTGACCACGCATATCTACGAGCGGGATGTGCTGGCCGAGGCGTTCAGCGAACTGACCGGCATCGAGGTGACCCACAACATCATCGGCGAGGGTGATGTGGTCAACAACATGCAGACCCAGATGCAGTCGGGGCGCAACATCTACGATGCCTACGTCAACGACTCCGACGCCATCGGCACCCATATCCGCTACGGCACCACCGTCAACATCTCCAACGCCATGGAGAACGAGTGGGCCGACTACACCCTGCCGACCCTGGATCTCGATGACTTCATCGGCCTGCAGTACGGTACCGGCCCGGATGGCAGCATCTACCAGCTGCCTACCCAGCAGTTCGCCAACCTCTACTGGTTCCGCTACGACTGGTTCCAGCGCGAGGACCTCCAGGAACAGTTCCGCGACATCTACGGCTATGACCTGGGGGTGCCGACCAACTGGACCGCCTACCAGGACATCGCCGAGTTCTTCACCGAGCACGTGGGCGAGATCGACGGCACCAAGGTCTATGGCCACATGGACTATGGACGCCGCGACCCGTCGCTGGGCTGGCGTTTCCATGACTCCTGGCTCTCCATGGCGGGCATGGGCAGCCCCGGCGTGCCGTTCGGCAATCCGGTGGACGACTGGGGCATCCGCGTCAACGAGGAGAGTGAGCCGGTCGGCGCCAGCGTCTCCCGCGGCGGTGCCACCAACTCGCCGGCCTCGGTGTTCGCCGTGACCAAGATGGTGGACTGGCTCGAGAAGTACGCCCCACCCGAGGCCAGCGGCATGACCTTCGGCGAGGCCGGGCCGGTTCCCGCCCAGGGCAACATCGCCCAGCAGATGTTCTGGTACACCGCCTTCACCGCCGACATGACCGACCCCTCCCTCCCGGTCACCGACGAGGAGGGCAATCCCAAGTGGCGCATGGCGCCTTCGCCCACCGGCCCGTACTGGGAAGAGGGGATGAAGGTCGGCTATCAGGACGTGGGGTCCTGGACCTTCTTCGACTCCACCCCGGAGGATCGCCGTACCGCCGCCTGGCTGTTCGCCCAGTTCACCGTCTCCAAGACGGTCTCCCTGGAGAAGCTCATGGAAGGCCTCACGCCGATCCGCGAGTCGGACGTGTTCTCCGACCAGATGAGCGAGATGGCCCCCAAGCTCGGCGGCCTGGTGGAGTTCTACCGCAGCCCCAACGAGTCCAACTGGACGCCGTCCTCCACCAACGTGCCGGACTACCCGCGCATGGCACCGCTGTGGTGGCAGAACCTCGCGCCGGCGGTCAATGGCGAGATCACGCCCCAGGAGGCGCTCGACAACCTGGCCGGGGACCTCGACAGCATCATGGCGCGCCTGGCACGGGCCAGTGTCTTCGAGACCTATGCCCCCAACCTCAACGAGGAGCGGGATCCCCAGGAATGGCTCGACGAGCCGGGTTCGCCCAAGGCGAAGCTGGATGACGAGATGCCGCAGGGTACCACCGTTCCCTACGACGAGATGATGGAGGCGTGGATGGCCGCCGGTTCCCGCGAATGATGGGCGGGCGGGTCGCCTGACCCGCCCACCTTTGCCCCGGGCGCGCCCGGGTAACTATCACTCCGTGTAACCGGTTGCCTGAACGGGAGGGCCCCGCTCGGTGCAGTCCGAGTGGGGCCCGTTGCTTTGAAGAAGGGCCAGACATGCAACTCAGAGAGAACAACATCCGCAAGCTCCCCGGCCAGACCTTCGATGCACTGGTCATCGGCGGCGGCATCAACGGCGCCTCGGCGGCGGCGGCGCTGAGCGGGAAGGGGGCCAAGGTCGCCCTGATCGACCGCGGTGATTTCGCCGGCAGCACCAGCATGCACTCCTCCAACCTGGTGTGGGGCGGCATCAAGTACATGGAGAGCGGCGACTTCAAGCTGGTGCGCAAGCTGTGCAAGAGTCGCAACCACCTGATAAGGAGCTACCCCTCCACGGTGCAGGAGATCCGCTTCCTGACCACCATCAACAGGGGATTTCGCCATCATCCGCTCTATCCCTGGGCAGGCACCTGGCTCTACTGGTTGATGGGCAGTGCCTTCACGCGCAGGCCGAACTACCTGCGACCCGAGGGGATCAAGGCGCGGGAGCCCATCATCGATACCCGCAATGCCCAGGGAGGCTTCGAGTATTCCGATGCCTACCTGCACGACAATGACGCGCGCTTCGTCTTCAATTTCGTGCGTGGCGCGCTGGATTTCGGCACCGTGGCGGCCAACTACGTCGAGTCACTGGGGGCGCGACGCGAGGGCGACTGCTGGATCACCACGGTGCGGGATCGTACCGATGACAGGTCCTTCGAGATTCGCTCCCGGGTGCTGATCAACGCGGCCGGGCCCTGGGTCGACCAGCACAACAGCCTCTCGGGGCAGCAGACCGACCACCATCATGTCTTTTCCAAGGGCATCCACCTGATCGTGCCCAGGTTGACCGACAGCAAGCGCGTGCTGGCCTTCTTCGCCGACGACGGTCGACTCTTCTTCGTCATCCCCATGGGGCCGCGCACCTGCATCGGCACCACCGATACCCGGGTCGAGAAGCCCGAGGTCGGCGCCACGGAGGAGGACATCCGCTTCGTGCTCGACAACATCAATACGCGACTCGAGCTCGAGACCCCGCTGGGCAAGGAGGACATCATCGCCACCCGCTGCGGCGTGCGGCCCCTGGCCGTCAAGCCCAGCGGGGGCGGCGACCGGGATTTCCTCAACCTGTCGCGCAAGCATGCCATCGATATCGACAGCGAGAGGCGCCACCTGAGCATCTTCGGCGGCAAGCTGACCGACTGTCTCAATGTCGGCGAGGAGGTGGTGGAGGAGGTCCGGCGGCTCGGCATCGAGATCCCCTACCCGCAGGCGCGCTGGTACGGGGAGCCGGATAGCTCGGTGCGTGAGGCCTTCATGCACCAGGCGCGACTCATGGACCTGGATGCGATGACCCGCGCCGAGGCCTCCGAGCCGCTCAGCACCCGACTCTGGCGCCGCTATGGCGCCCAGGCGCTGGAGATGCTCGAGGATATCCGCCAGGACCCGCGCCAGGGCGAGGTGCTCATCGAGGGCACCGAGTACCTGCGCTGCGAGCTGAAACTGGCCAGGCGCCGCGAGATGGTGACCAAGCTCGAGGATTTCCTGAGGCGCCGCGCCAAGGTCTCGCTGGTGGTGCCCGAGGAGAGCATCCGCTACTCGCCGGGACTGCGCGAGGCCTGCGAGATCCTCTTCGACGACCAGGCCGAGGCACGCCTGCAGGAGTATCTGGAGACGGCAACACCTGAGTTTTGAAAGGGCTATCGCAGTTACGAAAAGCGAGAGGGCGCTGGGGGCAAGCCGAAGAGGAGGTCCTACGCCATGGATGGCGTCGGTAGCGTACAGGGAGGTATTCACAGCGCCTCCTCGCAGGCTTGCCGACAGGTCAGCCCTGAGCGATGGCAGCTACTGCGATAGCGCAGCAAAGCGTTGAGGCACGAGAAGCTAAGGGGCAGCCAGGCTGGTAGAATGCCGCGCGACCTGTTTCCCTCGACCTTTCCGGAGCCCTGGACCATGACCGACAACTCGGCGGCGGCCGCCATGCCCACCGACTCCCCGTTACGCACCCTGCTGACCGGGGCGCAGATGCTCTTCGTGGCCTTCGGCGCCCTGGTGCTGGTGCCGCTGCTTACCGGCCTGGATCCCAATGTGGCGCTGTTCACCGCGGGCATCGGCACCCTGATCTTCCATGGCGTGACCCGGGTCAGCGTGCCGGTCTTCCTGGCCTCGTCGTTTGCCTTCATCGCGCCCATCCAGGGCTCGGTGGCGAACTACGGCATTCCCGCCACCCTGGGTGGGCTGATGGCGGCCGGCCTGGTCTATGTGGTGATCTCGCAGTTCGTGCGCCTCAAGGGCACTGCCTGGCTGCATCGGCTGCTGCCCCCGGTGGTGGTGGGGCCGGTGATCATGGTGATCGGCCTGGCACTGGCCCCGGTGGCGGTGGACATGGCCACCGGCGAGACCAGCGAGAACATCGGCTATGGCGCGGCGATCTTCCTCTCCATGGCAAGCCTGCTGGTCACCCTGGTGCTGGCGGTGTTCGGTCGCGGCCTGATCCGCCTGATCCCGATCATGGGCGGTATCGTCACGGGCTATATGCTGGCGCTGGTGATGGGGGTGGTGGACTTCACCCCGGTGCAGGAGTCGGCCTGGCTGTCGCTGCCGTCGTTCACCGCGCCGAGCTTCCACTGGGCGGCGATCCTCTTCATGATCCCGGTCGCCATCGCCCCGGCGGTGGAGCATATCGGCGACATGGTCGCCATCGGCTCGGTGACGCGCAGGAACTACCTGGAGAAGCCCGGCCTGCATCGCACCCTGCTGGGCGATGGCCTGGCCACCACCGCGGCGGCGATTTTCGGCGGACCACCCAATACCACCTACTCCGAGGTCACCGGGGCCGTGACCCTGACCCGTGCCTTCAACCCCCGGATCATGGTGGTCGCCGCCTGCATCGCCATCGTCCTGGCCTTCGTCGGCAAGCTCGGTGCGCTGCTGCAGACCATCCCGGGGCCGGTGATGGGCGGCATCATGACCCTGCTCTTCGGCTCCATCGCCGTGGTGGGCATGAACACCCTGGTGCGGGCGGGCAAGCCGCTCACCGCGCCGCGCAACCTGGTGGTGGTCTCGCTGGTGCTGGTCTTCGGCATCGGCGGCATGCAGTTCGGCAATGGCCAGTTCACCCTCCAGGGGGTCAGCCTCGCCGCCCTGGTGGGCATCGTCCTCAACTGGGTTCTGCCCCGCGCCGAGGAGGAGTGACCCCGCTCAGGCGTGATGCTGCTCCTGGCCCGCGTCGGAGAAGGTCGGCGGGGTGCTGGCGCTGACGATCACGCACTCCTCGTTGCCGGGGTTGCGGAAGCGGTGGGGCAGGCGGGAGTCGAAATAGTAGGCGTCGCCCGCGCCCAGCACCCCCACCTCGCCGTTCACGGTGATCTCGATCTGCCCCGAGATCACCACCCCGCCTTCCTCGCCGTCGTGCTCCAGCATCTCCTCGCCGCTGTCGGCCCCGGGCGGGTAGCGCTCGTGGATGATCGACATGCGCCGGTCGGGGCGTCGGGCGGCGACCAGCCGCCAGGAAAGCCTGCCATCGCCGATATCGGTCAGTTCGTCCCGGCGATAGAAGGGCTGCGGCTGGCTGGGCTCGTCGCCGGCGAAGAAGGCGCTGATCGACACCGGCAGTGCGTCCAGAATCTTCTTCAGCGAGCTCACCGACGGGCTGACGTTGTTTTGCTCGACCAGCGAGATGGTGCTGTTGGTGACGCCGGCCCGTTTGGCCAGTTCTCTCTGTGACAGCCCGCGCGAAAGCCTCAGCTGCTTTAGCCGGGCGCCTACATCGAATGCCTCTTGCATGGATCGGTCCTTACCGCGGTGAATGCCGCATTCGTGGAATATTTTCAACATAGTGTACCTCCTTGGCGGCACGGGGATAAGCCACGGCTTGACCGGCGTCAGGGCAGGGCGCCAGCGTGGACGGCCGGCATGGCACCCGCCGCCTTGCTGAGGCATCATGACTACGACATGACCGATTCGTCAGGAGCGCCAATGATCACCCGAGACGAGCTGACCGGCCTGATCCTGGCCGGCGGCCAGGGGCGCCGGATGGGCGGTCGCGACAAGGGGCTCGAACCCTTCGCCGGACGCCCGCTGGTGGCCCATGTTCGCGAGCGCCTGGCGGGGCGGGTCGCCGAAGTGCTGATCAACGCCAACCGCAATGCCGAGGCCTATGCACCGCTGGCGGACCGCGTGATCCTGGATGCCGAAGGCGGCTTCCAGGGCCCGCTGATGGGCATCTACAGCGGCCTGCGGGCCGCGCACACCCCCTGGTTGCTGGTGGTGCCCTGCGACAGCCCGGCCTTGCCCCATGACCTGGTGGAGCGCCTGGTGGCCGACATCGGCAAGTGCGATATCGCCGTGGCCTTCGACGGCGAGCGACTGCATCCGGTGGTGGCGCTGATCCGCACCGCCCTGGCGGATGACCTGGCGGCGGCCCTGGCCGACGGCGAGCGCAAGATCGACCGCTGGTACGCTCGCCACGCCTGGTGCCGGGTGGACGTCAGCGACTGCCCGGACGCCTTCGCCAACCTCAATACCGATGACGAGAAGCAGCGGCTCGAGCGCGCCCTGAGCGAGGGAGCCTCAGGCCCCGGAGGAAAGAAGGAGCCCCTGAGCCCATGAGCGATGGCGTACCCGAGAGCCTGTCGTTCGACGACGAACTGCCACTGCTCGGCATCGCCGCCTGGAGCGGTACCGGCAAGACCACCCTGCTGGAGCAGCTGCTGCCGCGCCTCGGCGAGCGGGGCCTGCGGGTAGCGGTGATCAAGCATGCCCACCACGCCTTCGATGTCGACCAACCCGGCAAGGACAGCCACCGCCTGCGCCAGGCCGGCGCCTCGCCGATGCTGGTGGCCTCCCGCGCCCGGGTGGCGCTGATGATGGAGACCCCCGGGCGCGAGGAGGCCGATCTCGCCGAGCTCATCGACATGGTGCGCCCCCAGCATCCCGACCTGGTGCTGGTGGAGGGCTTCAAGGCCTGGCCGCTGCCCAAGCTCGAGCTCTATCGCCCCGAGGTGGGCAAGTCGCTGCGCGTCGCCGAGGACCGGTGGGTGCGCGCGGTGGCCAGTGACGCGCGCCTCGCGTTGCCCGAGGGCGTCGAGGCGCTGGACCTCAATGACCTCGAGGCCCTGACCGACTGGATCGCCGCCTGGCCCGCCCGCTGGCCGGCGAGTCAACAGCCCCGCGAGCGTACCCGTGGTGCCCGTGGTGAGAGGGCCGCGCCATGACGCTCTCCTGCTTCGACCTTGGCGAGCGCATGCTGCCGGTGGCGGAGGCGCGGGCCCGTCTGGCCGGCCTCGTCGAGGCGCCGCTGCCCGTCGAACGGGTGGCGCTGGCCGAACTCCACGGCCGAGTGCTTGCAGAAGATGTCGTTTCGCCCATCGACGTGCCCCAGAACACCAATGCCGCCATGGACGGCATCGCCCTGGCCTGGCCAACAGACGACGAGTGGCCCGGCGAGTGGCGAGTGGTCGGCGAGGTGCTGGCCGGCAGCCGCCTCGAGGAGGCGCCGGGAGAGGGCGAGTGCGTACGCATCACTACCGGGGCGCCACTGCCGCCGGGGGCCGATACCGTGATCATGCTCGAGCAGCTCGAGGAGGTAAGCGAGACGGTGGTGGTGCACCAAGCGGAGCGCGTCAGGCGTGGCCAGCATGTGCGCCAGGCCGGCGAGGACATAGCCCGGGGCCAGACGGCGCTGCGTGCCGGGACCCGGCTGGGGGCAGCCGAGCTGGGCCTGCTGGCCTCCCTGGGTCTGATTGATGCGAGCGTGCATCGTCGCCCGCGGGTGGCGATCTTCTCCACCGGCGACGAGGTCACCGCTCCGGGGGAGGCGCTGCCCCCGGCGGGCATCTTCGATGCCAACCGCCATACCCTGGCCGGCCTGCTGGCCGAGCAGGGCGCCGAGACGATCGACCTGGGCATCCTCCCCGACGACCGGGAGGCCATGGTCGCTGCCCTGGACGATGCCGCCGGGCGGGCCGACATGGTGATCACCAGCGGCGGCGTGTCGGTGGGCCATGCCGACTTCACCCGCGCGGCGCTGGAAGCGGTCGGCCGCCTGGCCTTCTGGCGCATCGCCATCCGTCCCGGGCGCCCGCTGGCCTGTGGCCTGCTGGGGGAGCGGGGCGTGCCCTTCCTGGGGCTGCCCGGCAACCCGGTGGCCGTGATGGTCACCTTCCTGCAATTCGTGGCGCCGCTGCTGTCCAAGCTGCAGGGAAGGCCGGAGCAGGAGCCCGTGCGCCTTGTCGCCATCGCCGACGAGGCCCTGAAGAGTCGTCTTGGGCGCACCGACTTCCTGCGCGGCCGCTACCACGCCGACGCCGAGGGCCGCCTGCATGTGCGCAGCACCGGCGCCCAGGGCTCCGGGATCCTCTCCTCGATGGTGGCGGCCAACTGCCTGATCGAGCTCACCGACGACCGCGAGGGGGCGGCCCCGGGCGAGACGGTGAGCATCCAACCCCTTCATCGACTGCCATGAGACGCTGACCCCCATGCCTCTGTCCAACCCGTCCCTGACCCATCTCAACGCCCGCGGCGAGGCCCACATGGTCGACGTCGCCGACAAGCCGGAGAGCCGCCGCGA
Organism: Halomonas sp.; assembly: GCF_033549285.1. Taxonomy (GTDB): domain Bacteria; phylum Pseudomonadota; class Gammaproteobacteria; order Pseudomonadales; family Halomonadaceae; genus Halomonas. The sequence continues at coordinate 25,220 of NZ_JAWSUJ010000014.1, read as the reverse complement.
GGCCAGCGCCTCGGGCCTTATCCGCATGCAGCCCGAGACCCTGGCGCTGCTTTCCGAGGGTGGCCTGCCCAAGGGCGACGTGCTGGCAACGGCGCGCATCGCCGGCATCCAGGCCGCCAAGCGCACCCACGAGCTGATCCCGCTCTGCCATGCCTTGGCACTGTCGAAGGTCGCCATCGACTTCGAGCTCGACGAGCCCGAGTCCTGTGTCCATGTCACCGCCACCTGCCGCCTCAACGGGCGGACCGGGGTGGAGATGGAGGCCTTGACCGCGGTCTCGGTGGCCTGCCTGACCCTTTATGACATGTGCAAGGCCGTGGACAAGGGCATGGAGATCGGCGCCATCCACCTCGACACCAAGACCGGCGGCAAGTCCGGTGACTACCGTCGCGACGAGGCCCGGGGGGAGCGAGCAGTGACCCCCTCCGTCATCGAGTCCGCCCCGTCGCCCATCGTTACCGGCGAAGGGACCTCCGGTGAGGTCTCGGTGGGGCAGCGTTGCGACATTGCCGCGCCCTGCATCCGCGTCAAGTGCCTGGCCGAGCTGCGCGAGCGCCTCGGGGTCGGCGATGTCTCGGTGCCGGTCGACCGCCTGCCGAGCTCCGACGTGGCCGGCCTCAAGACAGCGCTCAAGGCCCTGGATCCGCGCTTCGAGGGCCTCGACCAGGGGCGCGTGCTGTGCGCCGTCAATCAGGTGATGGCCGGCGATGCCACGCCGCTGACCGACAACGACGAGGTCGCCTTCTTCCCCCCGGTGACCGGAGGCTAGCGATGATCCGCGTGCAGGAAAGCGTCTTCGATGCGGGCGTTGAACAGCGCGCCCTGCTCGAGGGGCGCAGCGACATCGGAGCGGTGGTGAGCTTCACCGGCCTGGTGCGTGACTTCAACGAGCGCCCCGAGGTCCAGGCGCTGACCCTGGAACACTATCCGGGCATGACCGAGGCAGCCCTCGGCGAGATCGTCGAGCAGGCCGAGTCCCGTTGGCCACTTCAGGGCGTGACCGTGATCCACCGGATTGGACGCCTCACGCCTGCAGACCCTATCGTGTTGGTAGTGGTCGCCAGCGCGCATCGACGCGCCGCCTTCGAGGCGTGCGACTTCATCATGGATTACCTCAAGACCCGCGCCCCTTTCTGGAAGAAGGAGCACACCGCCAGCGGGGACTACTGGGTTTCGGAGCGCGACGGGGACCATCATGATGCCCGTCGCTGGGAGATGTCTTCATGACCGATGAGCTGATCGACGACTTCGGCAGACGAGTGCGCTATGTGCGCATCTCGGTCACCGATCGCTGCGATTTCCGCTGCGTCTACTGCATGAGCGAGGAGATGACCTTCCTGCCGCGTGCCCAGGTGCTGACCCTGGAGGAGCTGGCGATGGTCGCCCGGGCCTTCACCGAGATGGGCGTGGAGAAGGTCCGCCTGACCGGGGGCGAGCCCCTGGTGCGGCGTGACATCGATCGCCTCGTCGCGGATATCGGCGCGCTGCCGGGGCTCAAGGATTTCGCCATGACCACCAATGGCGCGAGCCTGCCCAAGTTCGCCTCTCGCCTGCGCGAGGGGGGGCTCAAGCGTCTCAATATCAGCCTCGACTCCCTGGATCCCGACCGCTTCCGTCGGCTCACCCGCACCGGCGACCTGCACAAGGTCATCGACGGCATTCGTGCCGCGCGGGACGCCGGGTTCGAGCGCATCAAGCTCAATGCCGTGATCCTCAAGGGGCGCAACGATGACGAGGTCTTGGATCTCGTCGACTTCGCCCGTGACGAGGGCCTCGACATCAGCTTCATCGAGGAGATGCCGCTGGGCGACGTGTCGGACCACTCCCGTGCCGAGACCTTCTGTTCCAGCGACGAGGTGCAGGAGCGGATCGAGGCCCGCCACGAACTGATTCCCACCACCGAGTCGACGCTCGGTCCCTCGCGCTACTTCATGATGCCCGACAGCGATTCCCGGGTCGGCTTCATCTCGCCCCACAGCCACAACTTCTGCGACACCTGCAACAGGGTTCGCGTCACCGTCGAAGGCCGCCTGCTGCTGTGCCTCGGCAACGAGCACTCCGTGGACCTGCGCGCCGTGCTGCGCCGTTACCCCGGCGATATCGAGGCGCTCAAGCAGGCCATCGTGCGTGCCATGCCGCTCAAGCCCGAGCGCCATCACTTCACCACCGATGGCGACGTCCAGGTGGTCCGCTTCATGAACATGACCGGCGGCTGAGCCGTTACCCCAGCCGGCTGAAAGCCGGCATCAGCGCACTACGGGCGACATCCAGATGTCGCCCGTTTGCTTGTGGGTGAGGGAAATCCAGCCGGCATTTCTCGAATCCCGCTCGGCTGTCTGCCTCGGCGCGCGGCAATTTTCCCTTTCTTTCTGTCGATTTTTCCCGCGACTTTTCTTGCCAATGTCACGCGAGTGCATATACTTTTGACGTGTCATTACACAACGCAACCGTCCAAATTTCGGCATGGAGACCGCCAATGTCCAGCGAATCCCTGGAGCGCATCGCCCGCAACAAGAACGTGGCTCGTGCCGCGGCACGCCAGCTGAGCATGGAACAGCTCCACAAGCTGGCCGAGGTCATCGGTGAGGTGATCGAGCAGAAGAAGGACGAGGAAGTACAGCGCCAGGAAGAGGAAGCCGAGAAGGCCAGGAAACTCGCCGAGATCCGCGAACAGATCAATGAAGCCGGCCTTTCCCTGGATGACCTGGTGACCGAACAGCCCAAGCGCAAGCGCGGTCGTCCGCCGAAGAATGCCAGCAAGGCTTGATGTTTTAGAGTTCGGCTTTCATGGCGAATTACCGTTTGCCTGTCTTTCGCGGTGCAAGTCGAAGCGTCGAACCTCCAATCCGTCGGTTCCTACTGATGATCTGAACCTGGTGTGGGAGCCGTGCTTGCACGGCGATTGGCTGCCGATTCTCGCTCTTCGCGGTGCAAGCACCGTTCCTACTAATGACCTGAGACTTCTCCGTTCTACCTCCCCAGCATCTCGGCTTCCACCGCCAGTATCTGCAGGTGTACCTCGGGTACCCGGTGCAGGTGGTCGGCGAGCCAGCCGAGCAGCCTCGGCTGCAGGGCGAGGCGCAATTCCGCCAGGGAGTCCACCCGGATCTCCTCCAGGCAATCATCCAGCCAGTCGGCGAAGGCGGTCTCGTCCATGGGGCTCGTCTGGCTGGCGTCCAGCATAAGCCGGCCGATGCGGGTCCAGCCGGTGGCGGTGGCGGCCACCGAGATGGCCAGATAGAGACTGCCATGGCGTGAGCGGTTGCCCCCGTCGCCGCTGCCCAGGCCGGGCAGGGCGGAGACCGCATCCTGGCTGACGATATGCGGCTGCTGCGGGTGGCGCGCCTCCAGGGATAGCCCGTCGGCATCCAGGCGGATCAGGTCACCGTTGACCGGCGCCAGTGGCGCCTTTATGCCGAGCTCCTCGGCCAGGGCCTGGTGGGCCTGCTGGTGGCGAGGTTCGCCATGCACCGGCAGCAGATGGCGAGGCTTCACCCAGCCATAGAAGGTGCGCAGCTCGTCCTGGGCCGGGTGGCCCGAGGCATGCAGCTCGGGGTGATTCTCGTCGTCGAGGATGGCCACGCTGAAGTGCTTGAGGCCGCGTTTCAGCCGCTCGATCAGTCGCTCGTTACCGGGGATGGCCTTGGCGGAGAAGATCACCGTATCGTCGGCCATCAGCTCGAAATGGGGGTGACGCCCCCGGGAGAGACGCGACAGCGCGGCCCGCGGCTCGCCCTGGCTGCCGGTGGCGATCACCAGCACTTCCTCCGGCGGCAGGTAGCCGAGATCGCTCACCGGCACCAGCGGCGGCAGGTCGTCCAGGTAGCCGAGCTGGCGTGCCACGCCCACCATGCGCTCCATGGAGCGCCCCATCAGGCTGACCCGGCGCCCGCAGCGCTCGGCCGCGCGGCCGATGGCCAGCACCCGTGCCAGGTTGCTGGCGAAGCAGCTCACCACCACGCGTCCCTCGCAGCGGGCGATGGCGTGGGTCAGCGCCTCGGCCACCTCGCCCTCGCTGCGCGAGTGGCCGGGCAGCGGCGCATTGGTGGAGTCGCCCACCACCAGGTCCACGGGCGCAATGGCGCGGAAGGTCGCGGCCGAGATCGGCGGCCCGATCAGCGGCTCGGGATCGAGCTTCCAGTCCCCGGTGTGCAGCACCCGATGCTCGCCGGCGGCGATCAGCAGCGCGCAGCTCTCCGGAATCGAGTGGGTCAGCGGCAGGAAGCGCAGGGTGAAGGGGCCGGTTTCCAGTGCCTCGCCGGGCTCGATGACCTGTATGGCGTCCGTGGCCAGCCCGCGCTCGGCGAACTTGGCCCGCAGCAGGCCGGCAGCCAGCGGGGTGGCGTGGATCGGACAGCCCCACCTCGGCCACAGCCAGGCCGCGGCCCCGATATGGTCCTCGTGGCCGTGGGTGATGATCAGCGCCCGAGGACGGATCGACAGCGTCTCCAGGGTGGAGAGGTCCGGGACCTGGAGCGGGTTATCCGGGAGGTCCTGGCGGATCATCATGCCGCAGTCCACGGCGATCCAGTCAGCCTCGTGGCCCCTCTCTCCATGCCCCCTCTCTTCACGACCCAGGCCATAGAGGCTGAGGTTCATGCCGATCTCGCCGCAGCCGCCCAGCGGCAGGAAGTGCAGGGGAGGGCGGCGGCGAGGGCGGATCTGGACGCGTGGCTGTGGCATCGAGGAGGGCGTGGGCCTGGAAGAGTGTACGAACACTATACGGGAAGCCCGCCGGGGCCCACAACGCGGCCATCAGGCATTCGGATTAGGAAGGTGTGTCCAGTGATACCTGTGTCGCCAGCACCTTGCGCAGGAAGTCCCGGGTGCGGGGATCCTTGGGCGAGCCGAAGAGCTGGCCGGGCGGCCCCTGCTCGACGATGCGACCGCCTTCCATGAAGATCACCCGGTCCGCCACGTCCCGGGCGAAGCTCATCTCGTGGGTGACCACCAGCATGGTCTGGCGCTCACGGGCGAGCTGCTTCATCAGGCCCAGGACCTCCTCGACCCACTCCGGGTCCAGCGAGGAGGTCGGCTCGTCGAAGAGGATCACCTCGGCCTGGGCCGCCATGGCGCGGCCGATGCCCACTCGCTGCTGCTGGCCACCGGACAGGGAAGCGGGGTAGGCATCGGCCTTGTCGGCGAGGCCAATGCGCTCCAGGATCTCCCTGGCCCGCGCATGGGCCTTCGCCTTCGGCCAGCGATTGACCACGATCAGTCCCTCGGCGATGTTCTCCAGCGCCGTCTTGTTGGCGAACAGCGCATAGTTCTGGAACACGAAGGCCGTGCGCCGCCGTGCCGTCAGGATGTCGGCCCGGCTGGCCCGGGTGACGTCGACGTCCAGGTCGCCGATGGTCAGCCGCCCCGCATCCGGCCGCTCGAGGAAGTTCAGGCAGCGCAGCAGTGTCGACTTGCCGGTCCCTGACGGGCCGATCACCACGATGATCTCGCCCTGCTCGATGGCCAGGTCGATGCCGTCGAGCACGGCGGTCCCGCCGAAGCGCTTGATGAGTCCCTCTACCTTGATCATCGGCGATAGGCCTCGTTGAGTCGGGTTTCCAGGCGCCGCTGGAACCAGGCCAGCAGCTCGACGATCACCCAGTAGAAGATCGCCACGGTGATGAAGGCCTCGAAGTAGAGGAAGCTGCCGGCGGCCTCCTTCTGGGTGGCGCCCATCAGCTCGGTGACCCCCAGGGTGAAGGCCAGGGAGGTGGCCTTGATCATGTCGATGAAGTAGTTCATCAGCGTCGGCACCGCCACGCGCGTGGCCTGGGGCAGCACGATGCGCCGCATCAGCTGGCCGTTGGTCATGCCGATGGAGAGTGCCGCCTCCGTCTGGCTGCGATCGACCCCGACGATGGCGGCGCGGATGGATTCCGCCATGTAGGCCGAGAAGTGCAGGGTCAGGCCCATGATGGTGGCGGTGATGCCGTTGATCTGGGTCAGGAAGGCCAGCAGCTGGGGCAAGCCGTAGTAGAACAGGAACAGCTGCACCAGCAGCGGCGTGCCGCGGAAGAAGGAGATGAACAGCAGGGTGGCGGCGTTCAGGCCCGGGATGCGCAGCACGCGGATCACGGCGAGGCCGCAGGCCAGCACCAGGGCCAGCGCCATTCCCACGGCGGCCATCTGCAGGGTCAGCGGCAGGTAGCGCAGCAGGATGGGCACCAGCCCCAGCATGTAGTCGAGGTCGAGCACGCGCATGGCAGCGCCTTACGGGCGAGTGATGTCGGTGCCGAACCACGCTTCCGAGATGGCCGTGAGTTCGCCCGACTCGCGCAGGCTGGAAAGCGCGGCGTCGACGCGGTCACGCAGGGCGCGGTCCTCCTCGGTGTCGCGGAAGGGCAGGGCATTGCGGATCTCGGAGAAGGGCTGGCCGGCCAGCGCCAGGGGCAGCGGCTTCTCCTTGATCACCTGGCTGGCACTCACTCTGTCCATGACGAAGGCATCGACGCGGCCCAGGGCGGTGTCCTGCTCGATGTTGCTCTCGTAGGTGCGGATGTCGATCTCGTCGGCGTAGGGCAGCTCGCGCAGCAACTGCTCGTAGTTGGAGCCGAGGTTGACGGCAACGGTCCTGCCCTTCAGGTCCTCGACGCCCTCGATCTCCTCGTTGCCTTCCCGGACCACGACCTGGGCGCCGTCGTAGACGTAGGGCTCGGTGAAGGCGTACTTGGCGGCCCGCTCTTCGGTGATGGTGATCTGGTTGGCGATGGTGTCGATCCGGCCGGACTCTAGCATGCCGAACAGCCCCGAGAAGTTCGCCGTGACGAACTCGACCTCGACGTCCAACTCCTTGGCCACGGCCTCCATGACATCCACCTCGAAGCCCTGGAGCTTGTCCTGCTCGACGAAGGTGAAGGGGAAGTAGCCGCCGGACATGCCGACCTTGATGGCGTGCTCATCGGCCTGGGCCAGGCCGCCGGCGGTCATCAGGCCCGCGGCCAGGGCGGTAAGGGCTATGCGCTTGAGCATAAGGTTGCTCCTGTGGTTTCGCTGAAATGAGGGAAGACGTCACGGGGTTCGTGATGTCTTTGGGAAAATACACTAGAGAATAAGAAAGCGTTTTTCCAATAGCCTTTGGTTATTAGTCGAGTGGGCAGCTGCCGACACATCCTTCCGGTTGGCAATCGCCCCTGCCCGACCGGACGGATGCCGACAACAGCATGGCTCGGGAGTGGTAAGCTGAGGACTCTCAGCCTATTGGATGAGACTAGATGCTGGTGTTCCCAAGCGTAGCACCGCACCATCTTGAGCACCGCGACAAGGAGGCCACTGGAGCGGGCTGTTCCAGATACCTCGTTGACCACGCGCAGGGAGCACCCCGTTCATGCCGTTCAAGACCCGCGATATCGCCCTGGATAGCTGGCTGCTGATGGTGTCGGTGGCCTTTGTGCTGATGGGGCTGGCCGGGATGCTGGAGTGGGTACACTTCCCCCCGCAAACGCTGCTGGCCCCTGATGCCTCGCTGGCCGCCATGTTGTCCGGTGTTGGCCTGCTGGCCGTGGTGCAGCGCTGGCAGCGCACGCGCCTTCTGGCAGGTAGCGGCTTGCTGGCCTTGATGGGCTATACCCTGCTGCACAATGCCGTATTCGGTGGGAGCCAGGCGGGCGTCTCCTGGCTCTCCGGGGAGCCGCGGGTTTCCTCCCTCCTGGCCTTCCTGCTGGTGGTGGTGGCCGCCTGTCTATTGGCGGCGTGCGAGCGGAAGGCGCTGCGCCGGCTGTGGCAGGTGTGCGGGTGCCTGCTGCTGCTCTTAGGGCTCGTCGTGCTGGGGATGATGCTCATCGTCTCGGCGCATGGTTCGGGGTGGATGGCGATGACCTCATCTCCGCTGGTGGTGGCCCTGTTCGCGCTGATGTTTGGCAGCGCCATGCTGGCGGCGAGTGCCAGGACGGTGAAGCGACAGCTCAAGCTGGGAAGGGCGGCCGTCATGGCAGGCCTGGCCGGGGTGATGGCCAGCAGTCTGGCGTGGTACCTGCTTGGCTGGCAGCAGCAACAGCGGCTCGACCAGCAGGCGGAGCATCTGCTCGACAACGTTCGTCTCAATGCCGAGCAGGTGATGAGGTCGCACCTGATGCTGATGCAGCGCATGGCGGAGCGGCTGGATGCCTCCGTTCTTGGCCTGGAACCCGCCGTGCTGAATCGCGATGCGGACAACTACCTGCGTGATACCCCCAGCCTCGAGGTCATCGGCCTGCTGGGCAGCGACCAGGACATGCTCTGGCATCGGGCGCGCAGCGACGAGGCACGGCGCTGGCTGGCGCAATGGCTGGATGCCACGCGCGTAAGCGACTGGCTGGACATGCCCTTTCCCCAGCCTCGCATGATCGTGCCCGATAACAGCGCCCCGGGTCTGGCGATCATGGCGATCGCGGTACCGCGTCGCAACCAGCAGCTGGTCGTTGTGCTGGACATGGCGACGCTCCTGGCCCGTGGGCTGCGCCTTCAACTGGGCGGCTTCCAGGTCAATCTCTCCCGTGATGACGAGGTGCTCCTCTCCCTGGCGGCACCGGGCAGGGTCCCACGTGATGTGACGCAATCCCCACCCTTTGCGGCACGCCACATCGGTCTGCCGGGCGGACCGATGCTCAGCCCCTCCGTGCACCCCGCGTCCCAGGCGAGTTGGCTGCAGGCCGCTATCGTGCCCTCAGCCGTTGGTCTTGGCGGGTTGACGCTGACCTATCTGCTGGTCTTCAGCCTGGGGATGGTCCGCCTGGTCCTGGGGCACTCCCGGCAGCTGATGGCGGCGCGGGTCCAACTCGAACAACAGCAATCCATCCAGGCGATGATTGCCGAGGAAGTCCCGCTCAGTGAGACCCTCGACGCCATCTGCCTCATGCTCGAGGGTCAGCTGCACGAAAGGTTATGCTCGATCATGCTGGCCGACGGCGAAGGCCGAGAGCTGCGCCTGGTGGCGGGGAAGAGTCTGCCGGTGGGCTACCGGGAGTCGATCGGCGCGATTCCCATCGGCGCCGGCATGGGCGCCTGTGGCAGCTCGGCCCATGGCCGTGAAGTGGTGGTTTGTGAGGACCTCGCCCATGACCCCCGCTGGAAGGGATTCAGGACCCTGGCCACGAAGGAGGGACTCAGGGCCTGCTGGTCCTTTCCGGTGATCGCCAGTGATGGCCGGTTGCTGGGTACCTTTGCGACCTACTATCGGCGGCCGGCCAGGCCGGACGCTGCCGAACTGGAAATGACGCGTCAGGCCGTGGATCTGGTGGCGCTGGCGGTGGAGCGCGAGCAGGACCGGCGTTCGTTATGGGAGAGCGAGCAGCGCTACCGCTCGCTCTTCGCCTATAACCCGGATGCGGTGTTTTCACTGGATCTGCGGGGACACTTCGTCACGGCCAATGAGCATTGCGCTGCGCTGACCGGCTTCCCCGTCGATCAGATCCTGGGCGCGCACTTTTCGCAATTCCTGAGGCCTGACGACCTGGCGCATATTCAGCAGAAATTCGAGATCACCGCGGCCGGCGACCCCTGCCGCTACGAACTGCAGATTCCTCATCGGGATGGCAAGGTCCGCCGCCTGGATATCACCAACCTGCCGATCGTGGTCGACGAGCGCATCCAGGGAGTCTACGGCATCGCCAAGGACGTGACCCAGCGCCGGGAACACGAGACCCGTCTGCGGATCCTCGAGCGTGGCGTGGAGGCCAGCGTCAACGGGGTGCTGATCGCCGACGCAGGCGAGCCCGACCTGCCGATCATCTATGCCAACGACGCCTTCCAGCGCATGACCGGCTACACGCGCGACGAGATCATCGGCCGCAATTGTCGCTTCCTGCAGGGTACCGAGACCGACATGGCGGTGGTGCAGCAGGTTCGCCAGCAGCTGGCGCAACAGCGCGAGGTGCATGTCACCCTGTGCAATTATCGCAAGGATGGCACCTCCTTCTGGAACGATCTCTACATTGCCCCGGTGCGCGACGAGGAGGGGCAGGTCACCCACTATGTGGGCATCCAGCATGATATCTCCGAACGCAAGGCCTATGAGGCCCGCCTGGCCTACCACGCCAGCCACGATGCCCTGACCGGATTGGCCAACCGCGCGCTGCGCGAGGATCGGCTGGTCCATGATTTCGAGCTGGCCAGGCGTCAGGGGCATCGGCTGGCGGTGCTCTTCGTCGACCTCGACGAGTTCAAGCCGATCAACGACAGCCTGGGGCATGCCATCGGGGACCAGCTGCTGCTGGGGGTCTCGCAGCGTCTCTCCGCGGCGATGCGCGCGGGTGACACCCTGGCGCGCCTGGGCGGCGACGAGTTCGTGGTGCTGCTGCCGGATCTGCACGATGAGGAGCAGGCGCTGCAGGTGGCAGAGCGGCTCCTGGCGCTCATTGCACGGCCCTATCGGGTCGGCGAGCATGAGCTTTCGCTCTCCTGCAGCATCGGCATCGCCATCAGCAATGCGGAGCTCTCCCAGCCCAACGAGCTCATCCAGCAGGCGGACATGGCCATGTACCTCGCCAAGCAGCAAGGGCGCAATGCCTACCATTGGTTCACGCCCGAGATCACCCATCGGCTGGGCGATCGCGTCGCGCTGCGCAATGAGCTCCAGGAGGCGATCGATGTGCAGGCCTTCGAGCTGCACTATCAGCCGCTGATCGATCGCCAGGGGCGGGTCGTGGGCGTGGAGGCACTGTTGCGCTGGCCAAACCCCCTGCGCGGCTATGTCTCGCCCGCTCAGTTCATTCCCCTGGCCGAGGAGACCGGCCAGATCATCCCGATCAGCGAGTGGGTACTCTCGAGAGCCTGCCATGACCTGCGAATGCTCGACGAGGCAGGGCAGGGCATCCTGAACGTCGCCATCAATCTCTCGCCGCTGCAGTTCCATCGCTCGAGCTTTCTGGGCAACCTGCGTCAGACCCTGGCCGTTACCGGGTTACCGGCACCGAAACTGTCGTTGGAGCTGACCGAAGGTGTGCTGATGAACGATACCGAGGGTGCCATCGACATCCTGCATGCCCTCAGGGACATGGGCGTGTGCGTCGCGATCGACGACTTCGGGACCGGCTTTTCCAGCCTCAGCTACCTCAAGCACCTGCCCATCGACACGGTGAAGATCGACCGCAGCTTCGTCAGTGAGGTCACCCACAGCGAGGAGGACGCCGCGATCATCCAGGGCATCATCTCCATGGCACACCACCTGGGGCTGAAGGTGGTCGCCGAAGGCATCGAGCATGAGGAGCAGCACGACTGGCTGATGACCCATGGCTGCGATCTCTTCCAGGGCTTTTACCTTGCGCGTCCCATGCCCCTGGAGCGCCTGATCGAATTCCTCGACGCCACCCAACCGGTTTCCGCGGGGGAGTAGGGGAGTCGCTCTGGACGGCGACAAGGTGTCATGATGCGGTGCAGTATCTGCTAGGCTGCAGGGCATCAGTGCCATGAAGGGTAGCCACGGCGCTGCTGTTGGCCATTTTCGTTGTTGAAGGGGGGCAGGGCGATGACCGAAGAGAGTCGGACGATATCCCGCGGCGCAGAAGACCTTGCGTGTCCGCCACCCCCGCCCGAGCAGGAACGGCCGAATCCGGGGTTCTATCCCACCCATGCCCTCGACCGCGCCTTCAAGGCGAACCTGGCGCGGATGACCGCGGGCATCACCCCGGCGGGGGTCGTCAGCGTCTACTTCGAATGGCTGGCGCACCTCGCACTGTCGCCGGGCAAGCAGGTAGAGCTCAGCGAGAAGGCCCTGCGCAAGAGCCTGCGTCTGGGCCATTACGTCAGTCGTGTCGCCAGCGACCCGGCGGCCAGCCCCTGTATCCAGCCCATGGCGCAGGACAAGCGTTTCGCGGATGAGGCGTGGCAGCAGTGGCCGTACAACGTCATCTATCAGTCCTTTCTGCTGACCCAGCAGTGGTGGCACAACGCCACGACCGATGTCGAGGGCCTGTCCCCGCCTCGCGAACGGGTGGTCAACTTCATGACCCGTCAGCTGCTGGACCACTGGTCGCCATCCAACCTGCCCTGGCTGAATCCGGAGGTGATCTCGGCCACGCTGCAGTCAGGCGGCATGAACCTGGTGGATGGCTGGCAGAACCTCCTCGAGGACGGGGAACGCAACATCTCGGGCAAGCCGCCGATAGGCGCCGAGCGATTTTCTATCGGCGAGAACCTGGCCGTCACTCCCGGCAAGGTGGTCTATCGTAATCGGTTGATCGAGTTGATCCAGTACTCGCCCACGACGTCACAGGTCCATGCCGAGCCGGTGCTGATCGTGCCGGCCTGGATCATGAAGTACTACGTGCTCGACCTGGCCCCCGGCAAGTCGCTGGTGGAATACCTGGTGGATCAGGGTCATACGGTATTCATGATCTCCTGGCGCAATCCGGACTCGGAGGATCGCGACCTGAGCCTGGAAGACTACCGCCGGCTTGGCCCCATGGCGGCACTGGACGTGGTGACCGCGATTACCGGCCAGCCCAGGGTGCATGGCCTGGGCTACTGTCTGGGCGGGACCCTGCTGTCGATTGCCGCGGCGGGCATGGCGCGTGACGGTGACGAGCGACTAGCCTCGCTCACCACCCTGGCCACCCAGGTGGACTTCACCGAGGCGGGCGAGCTGATGCTATTCGTCGGCGAGAGCCAGGTGTCCTATCTCGAGAACATGATGTGGGACCAGGGGTATCTGGACGGCTACCAGATGGCCGGCGCCTTCCAGATCCTGCGTTCCAACGACCTGGTCTGGTCGCGCATGGTGCATGACTACCTGCTGGGCAAGCGGCAGCCGATGAACGCACTCATGGCCTGGAACGCCGATATCACGCGCATGCCTTATCGCATGCATTCCGACTACCTGCGCTCCCTGTTCCTGAACAACGACCTGGCCAGTGGTCGCTATCAGGTGGATCATCGACCCATTGCGATTCAGGACATCCGGGTGCCCGTGTTGGCGGTGGGGACGACCAAGGATCACGTCGCCCCTTGGGAGTCGGTCTACAAGATTCATCTGCTGACCGATGCCGAGGAGGTGACCTTCCTGCTCACCAACGGCGGACATAACGCGGGCATCGTCAGCGAGCCACAGCACCCACACCGGCGTTACCAGATGCGAACCCAGCGTCAGGGCGAGCCCTACCTGGACCCGGAAACCTGGCAGCAGATTGCCCCGGAACACGAAGGCTCCTGGTGGCCGGCCTTTCAGGATTGGCTGGTCTCGCATTCGTCCGGCCAGATCTCGCCGCCCCCGACGGGCAGCGAGCGCTTTCCGCCCCTCGAAGACGCCCCGGGCAGCTACGTGCGCCAGTCCTGAGCCTCATGGGTCCCTTGCCCGCGTGTCTGGCCAGCGGCGCAGCAGGCCCATGGCTCACAGCTGTCGCCGCCAGCGGCTTTCGATGGTCTCCAGCTCTGCGGGCCCATAGAGGGCCTGGGCATGGCCGCTGTAATGGGCCCATAGCTGGTCCCCCGCATCGTAGTGCCACCACTCGCTCGGCAAGTTGGTGAAGCCCTGTTCCCGCATCGCGCCATAGAGGCGGCGTCTGTTGTCGCGTGCCTGTCGCTGTCGAGCGTCCGGGCGAGGAATCTCTTCCAGCGCGACAGAGTGGGAGGCCGGCACGGCCTCGTCGAACAGGGTGCCCATGTCCAGCGGCAGCCCGTCGGCATCGCTCAGGGTCACATCCACGGCACCGCCGGTAAGGTGGGGGCTCGGCGAGCTCGCCTCGCGACTGGGCACGGAAATGAATTCCCGCGTTCGCTCCAGCAGTGTCTCGTCGCTGAGTTCGGGATGGTGAGAGCGGATAGCCTCCTGCAGCGTATCGAAGAGGTACTGCTGCACGCGCCAGGGGCGCCAGCCGTCCAGGACCACCAGCCCATACTCGGCGGGCAGGGAGCGGGCCACCTTCAGCAGCCGCCGGTAGACCCCTTCACGGACATAGCATTCGTTGACTGCCCCGGGAAGGTCCTGCTTGGCATAGACCGGGAAGATCTTGATCGGCGACGGTGCCAGGCTCAAGGGAACCAGTGGCTCGTCACTTCCCGTGATGGGGATGCGGCTCACCACCGACCAGTCGGGGTCGGGGTGGCGGTCGATGGGCGATGACAGGAAGCGGTTCACGACGGTCTCCATGAGGTCAACCAAGCTGGGTCGGTAGCCAGAGGGTCAGGGAAGGGAAGAGGATGAGCAGGATCAGTACCAGGATCGCCGTCACCACGAACGGCCAGATGGTGCGAAACAGCGAGGTGATCTCGAGCCGACTTACCGCGGCCGCGACGAACACACAGGCGCCCATCGGCGGGGTGATCAGAGCAATCGTGATGTTCAAGGTGATGATGATGCCCAGATGCACCGGGTCGATGCCTGCCATCATGGCCACGGGAGAGAAGATCGGCGTCAGCAGCATCAGGGCCGAGACCTCCTCCATGAACATGCCGGTGACGAAGGTGATCAGGCTCAGCAGCAGCAGGATTACCACTGGCTGCTCGATGTAGGGAGCCAGCAGCGCCACGAACTCGTTGGGTACCTGGGCATAGGAGAGCAGCCAGCTGATGGTGGCCGAGGCGGCCATGATCAGGAAGATCGCGGAGGTCAGGCGCGTGGTGTCGACCATGGCCTTCCAGAAGTCGGCGAGGCGCAGATTGCCCTGCGCCAGGCCGCACAGTGCCACGTAGAGCGCCGTGAGCGCCCCGGATTCGGTGGGCGTTACGAAGCCCATGACGATCCCCGAGACGATGATGAAGGGTGCCACCAGCGCGGGCAGGGCGCCCAGGGCCGTGACCACCAGCTCCCGGCGAGAGGGGAGTCCGCCACGCTTTTCCAGCCCCTTGTGCCAGGCATACCAGGCGTTCATGGTCATGAACGCCAGGCCCAGCAGCAAGCCCGGGATCACGCCGGCGAGAAATAGGTCACCCACCGAGGTATTGGTCAGCGAGGCGTAGAGGATCATGAAGATGCTGGGCGGGATGATCGGCCCGATCAGCGAGCTGCCGGCCGTGAGGCCCGCGGCGAAGGCGGTGGAGTAGCCTTCCTTGCGCATGGGCGGCACGAGCAGCGAGCCCAGCGCCGAGGTGTCGGCCACCGCGGAGCCATTCACGCCGGCGAAGAAAATGCTGGAGACCACATTGACATGGCCCATGCCGCCGCGCAGGTGGCCGACCAGCAGCTTGGCGAAGGCCATGAGACGGTCCGTCAGCCGCGTCACGTTCATCAGGTTGCCGGCCAGGATGAACAGTGGAATGGCCATCAGCGAGAAGGCGTTGATGCCGCCGAAGAACTGCTGGGGCATCATGCGCGGGATCATCGCGGGATCGACGAACATGAAGCCCACCACTGCCGTGGCAAGTAGTGAGATAAACAGCGGTAACCCCAGCAGGACGTGCACGAGGAAGATGGCCAGCATGGTCAAGGTCATGCGGGATCCTCCGTGAGCGTCTTGAGGGGTGCCGGACCATGCCACAGGGCATGCCAGGCCAGCAGCGCGAAACCGATCGGCACCGACAGCATGGGAATCGTCCTGCTGATGCCCAGCCCCTGGCTGGTGAACATCGAGACAGACATGGCGTAGCGATAACTGATGATGGCGGCGCCGACGGCAATGCCCAGCGTAAGGAGCCACTGGTAGAGGTTAAGGAGGCGGCACAGCGGCGCTGGAAGCAGGCGCTCGATCAGCGCGACGCGCATGTGGCCGCCCTCCACCCAGACGGCACCGGCCCCGAGCAGCACGCTGCCGATGATCAGGAAGCGGGCCAACTCGTCTGTCCAGATGGGGGCCCCGCCGGCCACGTAGCGCATGAACACGCCGTAGAGGATCACCGCCAGATCGATGAGCAGCAGGCTGCTGGCAACAGTCAGTGACACGGACCGGCTGATCGCCAGTACGCGAGAGTTCGATAACGTCATGGAGGGTTGCCATTTGTCATGGGGCAGGGGGTGGCCCCCTGCCCGAACTGCGGATGTCTCTGGGACGGTGTGGCTTACTCGGCCAGATGTGTCATCCCGGCATCCTCGAGCGCCATGTCGATGAAGGACGGATCAATGTCCTGCTCGCCGAGCCAGTCCAGATAGGCCGGCTGACCCTGCTCGCGGAAGGCGGCCAGCTCGTCCTCGGAGGGCCGGATCACCTCCATGCCCTGCTCCTCGAGGTAGGCGATGCGCTCGTCGACCCGGGTCTCGTTGTGCTCGCGGGCCATCTGGTTGGCCTCCTCGACGGCCTCCATGAAGGCCTTGCGTGTCGCCTCGTCCCAGCCGTCGATCATGGCACCGTTGCCGACCAGGAACTGGTCCGAGTACTGGATGTTGGCCAGCGTCAGGTAGTCCTGCACCTCATAGAGGCTGCCCATGATGATGTACATCGGCGGGTTCATCTGGCCATCGGCGACGCCCGTCTTCAGCGCCATGTAGACCTCGGTCCAGGGGATCGGCGTGCCGGAGGCCCCGAAGGCTTCGTAGAGCGCGACCTGGCTGGGGTCCATGGCGCGAAAGCGCAGCCCCTCGAAGTCGCTGGGCGAGGAGATGGGCTTCTCGTCGTTGGTGAAGGCCAGAAAGCCGCCTTCCTCGACCACGGCCAGCAGCTCCACGCCGGTGCGCTCACGCAGGGCGTTCTCGACGGCCTGCCAGTACTGGCCTTCGTCGAAGAAGGTGCGTGCCGACTCGAAGTCATCGAAGAGGAAAGGAATGGCGCTCACGAACACTTCCGGCACAAGGGGAGACATGCCGGCGAAGGAGGCGATGTTCAGGCTGGGGCTGTTCATCGTCTGCTCCATGCGCTCCTGTTCCTCCCCCAGCATGCTGTTGGGGTAGAGCTTGAGCTCGATGTCGCCGTCGGTCTTTTCTTCGACCAGCTCCTTGAGGTTGGTGGCGAAGACATGCACGGCGTTCTTGTCGGGATCCGGGGCGCCGTTGTAGCTCAGGTCCACGGTCGTGGCGGCATGCGCCTGGCCGGCCAGGGTGCCCGCGGCCAGGACGGCGGCGGTGAGGGAGGACATGGCAAACGATCGAGTGGGATTCATGTTGGGACTCCGGGCGTTGTTGTTGGCGGAACGGCCGGCCTGTCGGCCGGTATATGAGCAGACTAGGCGTTGATGTGTTGACTAATCAAACCCTTAAGCGTTGCTTTTACCTCAACGCTTGGCGCCCAGCAGGCGCGGGGCATCGGCATTGAAGAAGCGCATCCCCCGGCAGAGGTGCTCCAGACAGGCCTTCGCCGCTACCGTGAGCTCGCGGCCGGTGAGGCTCACGATCTGGGCCCGTGCATCGCTGAGCACAGGATAGGCCATGGGCAGGACGGTGATATCCCCTTGCTGGATCTCCTCGGCCACGGTCAACTCGGGCATGAAGGTCACGCCGATGCCTGAGCGTACGAAATTCTTCAATACGGCCACCGAGTTGGTGTGCAGGCGCGCCTGCAGGAAGATTCGCTCCTGGTGGGCCACGGCATTGACCATCTGGCGCATGCCGAAGGGGTTGTCCATCAGGCCGATCGGCCAGCGCACCAGGTCCTGCAGGGCGACCGGCCGCGGGAAATGGGCCAGTTCATGGTCGGTGGGGACGATCAGGTCCAGTGGCTGGCGTGTTTCGACATGGCAGGTCAGCTGTGGATCGACGGGGGGCGCGTAGAGGAGGGCGAGCTCGACCTCGCGATCCTTGACCAGTGCCATGGCCTCGTTGACTCCGGCCATCACCACCTCCAGCTCGATTCCCGGGTAGGTGGTCATGAAGGATTGCAAGGGAGCGGAGATCAGGTCGGCGATGAAGCCTTCGCCCACCGCAATCCGGACCTGGCCGCTGACCAGTCCCTGCAGCGCCGACAGGCGGGAGATCACGGCGTCCTCTGCCGCCTGCTGGCTATGATAATGATCGACGAGCAGGCGCCCCGCCTCGGTCACCTTGATGCCACCGGCATTGCGTTCCAGCAGCCGGGTGTCGAGCTGTTCCTCGAGATAGCGAATCTGCCGGCTGATCGCCGAGACATCGATGCCAAGGTAGGTGGCCGCTTTACGCAGAGAGCCGCGACGAATCACTTCGCTCAGGTAGGAGAGGGCGCGGGTGTTGAGCATCGACCGCAGTGCCTCGTGTCACAGAGATGGAAAGGGAAGCAACGCGTCACATGGACGGCATCAGCATACCGTGCTGGCGCGAGCATCGCAGGGGCCTGGCCATCCGGACGCGGGCACTGGAAATTTTTCGAAGAGGAGAGGAGGCGAGACTCGCGGCCGACACAATGTCGGCACTGAATCGATACGATCATCCGAGATCCTATTTTATCGGGTCCCGTGTGATTGACCACCCGATTGGTTCGGAGGGGGCTTCCGAGTTAACCGAGTCATGTCATCGGCTATTGGGCCATTTGTGCCAAGATCAGTTCATCGAGCCACTCAGGTGCTTGCTCTTCGATGAGTGTTTTTGCCAATACGCCTGACATGTGTAGCGATTCTGTGGCGTGCTTTATATGGATCTGTTGCCGAGTTTTAAGGTCCCTTAAGGCTTCCCCTAAGGCGGTGGATATCACATTACTGCCGTATTCATCACATGCGATGTCCCATGACGATTTTGGTATGGGTCCCCAGGCACGTCGCATCATGCAGAGGTCGAGAATATCTTTGATATGGGTTTGATATCTGTCGGCGTTGGCCGTTAATTTAGTGGCAAAGCAGCCCTCTCGGCTTACACAGGGAATGGGGAAAAGTCTCTGCTGAGTGTCGGGTTTTAATCGATCATTGGAAAAATTAATGATTTCGAGTTTTATGGGCCTCCCTGGTCCTTCGAGGAGGGCACGAATAGCATCACGGTCAGCGCGAATTTCCCGATCACCGAAGCGCGTCAGCGTATGGCCTTTACGAAGTAGCCTGCCAAAGCTGATGTTGGTGACGGTTGAGCGAGCGGCTCGGTAAGCCTCTTTACCGATACAGAATAGATCGATGTCGACAGATTCACGAAACTCATCAAGTTCGAGAGCGATGCGGGTTCCTCCCCCGAATAAAATGTTGTTTTCATAAAGGAAGTCAGGATCAAAGCTCGCGAGGATATTGCTGATCGCTTTATGATGAGGGCGGCTATACATTACGTCATCAAGCCACGAGAAGATGGCCGTGACCGTAGATGCGGGCCAGTTTTTTAATTAATGCGACTTCATCCTCGTTCAACCGTTTTTGATCAATAAAACGCCATCTTTCTTCATAGAGGCGAAACGCTATCTCGGGATCGACATAATCCTCTGCACGATCCCAAAGAATGGCATCGAGCTCTGGATAGGCATGTCGATTGATTGGAGGGATAGTCATAGATGCGCCAACGGTTAATCGGAGGGTGGTTTGCAATTAATTTTAATTATAGCTGGTTGGGCTGGTGAACGTCAAAAAGCTATGCGTGCCAGAGGGTCGCGCTTTACTGCCAATCCAAGGCTAGACCCCCGATTGTCACAGTGCGGCGCTGCAAGCCAGAGGAACAGCAGGAGAGATTTGCCGCCGGTGCCATGCCGGCACTGGCTCGATCCGGTGGCGGCGTGGCCCCATGGCGACCTACGCTAGGCGAGCAATCCCCCGCCTCACAGGAGCGCAAGATGTTTGCCATCGATACTGATGCCCTGGTGGCAGATCTGCTGGCCATGCTGGCGATCCCGTCGCCCTCCCTGCATGGCCAGCCCATGGTCGACTGGCTAGTGCCCCGGCTGGAGGCGGCCGGGCTGACAGTGGCGACGACGGCCCGCGGTGACCTGTATGCCCAGCGGCCGGGTGATACGCCATCTCGCGCGGTCACGGCCCACCTCGATACCCTGGGGGCCATGGTGGTGCGCCGGCGCAGTGATGGCCGCCTGGCCGTGCGCCCGATCGGTCACTGGAATGCGCGCTTCGCCGGCGGTGCGAGGGTGCGGGTGCACGGTTATGACGGCAATGTGGCCGCGAGCGGGACCCTGTTGCCGGAGAAGGCCTCGGGGCACGTATTCAACGAAGCGGTCGATCACCAGCCGAGCGACTGGGCACACATCGCCCTGCGTCTCGACCTGGTCGATACCTCACCGGTCGTGTTGGCGGCGATGGGGATCGGCGTGGGCTCACTGGTCAGCGTCGAGAGCCAGCCGGTGGTCACCGAGACCGGCTTCATCAATGCCCGCCACCTGGACAACAAGGCCGCCATCGCCTGTGTGCTGGCGGCTCTTCGCACCGGCAGCGAGGTGACCGGGACCCGACTGGTGTTCTCGTGCGCCGAGGAGCTCGGCGTGGGCATGAGCCAGCCGCTGCTGGCCGGTGTGAAGGAGGTCCTGAACCTGGATATTGCCGCACAGGGCGAGGGGCAGCACTCGTGCCCGCACGGGGTGACGATCGCCATGATGGACAGCCTCGGCCCCTTGCACCCCATGGCCACTCGCCGGCTCGTCGCGCTGTGCGAGCGACATGACATCCCCTTCACGCGGGATTGCTTTCCCTACTACTACTGTGACGGTGATGCGGCCAGCCGCGCCGGCATGGACGTGCGCAACGCGCTGGCGTGCTTCGGTGCCGATGCCTCACATGGCTGGGAGCGGGTCCACCGTGACTCGCTGGTCGCCTTGGCGCGGCTGGTGGCCTCTTGGCTTGCCGATCACGACTGAGGCTGGTTGGCGAGGTGTGCGCTGAGCGCCAGATAGTCGCGGCTGGGGCCCTCCATATCGCTGGTGCCGGCCTTGAAGAAGGTGCGTTCGAGCATGGCTTCCCGGGCTTCCATCAGTCCCTGGGCGGCGTGCATGTGCTCGGCCATGATCTCGCGCGCCGCCGCGGTGTCCTGGCGGCGTAGTGCCTCGATCAGCCGGCGTTGATAGTCGTGGCCACGGCGACGCAGCTCCGGGTAGGGCTGGTCGTAGATGCGCTGGCAGGTGGTCATGCTCATCAGCAGGCGAATGGGGAAGCGGCACATCAGCGCGAGCAGCGGGTTGGGGCAGTGATCGACCAGCAGCAGGTGGAACTCCAGTTCCTTGATGCGCTGCTGGCGCTCCTCGTCCAGTGACTCTGAGGGATGGTCGTAGAAGGCCATCACCGTCTCCAGCCGTTGGAAATCCGTGTCGCTGAGCTCGCCCGCGAGACTCGCGACCAGGGAGGGTTCCAGCTGCTTTCGCACCTCGTAGATATCGTGGATGGTCGGCGGTCGAAAGAAGAAGTAGTTGCCCATCAGCTCCATGGCGCGGTCGTCGCTGACCTCCGACAGGAATGCCCCGCCACCCGGGCCGGTGCGGGTGTGGATCAGGCCCTGGGACTCGAGGCCGCGCATGGCCTCGCGGATGGTGCCCTTGGCGGCGTCCAGCGCCTCGATCAGGTGGCTTTCCTGGGGCAGGCGGTCGCCGGGCTGCAGGCCGTGGGCGGCGATATAGTCCTTGATGGCCTCCCCGATCGCTTCGGGGCGCTTGCGGCGTGGGCTCGAACGCGTCATTCCGTGCGGATCTCGGTGTCACGGGGTGCCTGGCGTTGCCAGGTGCCCTGCAGGGGATGGATACAGGCCGCAAGATGGTCGCGACTCTCGCCGGGCCTGTCCAGTGCGGGGATCGCGCCTCGGCAGTCGTCGCGAGCGCGGGGACAGCGCGGCGCGAAGGCGCACCCCGGTGGCGGAGCCAGCGGGTCGGGCAGCTCGGCCTCGCCGGACTCGGCGCGAATCGGCGGCCCGCCCGGCACCGGGGCACTCTCCAGCAGCAGCCGGGTGTAGGGGTGCGCCGGGGCGTGGAACAGCCGGCGAGAGGGCGCCTGCTCGACCACCCGACCGAAGTACATCACCGCAATGCGGTCGCTGATGGTCTCTACTACCGACAGGTCATGACTGATGAACAGGTAGGTCAGGTCGAACTCGCCCTTGAGGCGGCGCAGCAGCTTGAGTACCTGGGCCTGGATGGAGACATCGAGCGCCGAGACGGGCTCGTCGAGCACCAGAAGCTTGGGCTCGGCGGCCAGTGCCCGGGCGATACCGATGCGCTGCGCCTGCCCTCCGGAGAACTCATGGGGAAAGCGCGAGATGAACTCGGGACGCAGGTTGACCACCTCCATCAGCTCGCCCAGGCGGCGCTCCAGGGCGTCGCCGTCGAGGCCGCGCAGGTAGCGCAGGGGAGCGGCCAGGATATCGCGGATCCGCTTGCGCGGGTTGAGCGAGCTCAGCGGGTCCTGGAAGACATACTGCAGGCGCCGCGACAGGGCATGACGGTCCTGCGCGCGCAGCGCCTGGAGGTCATCGCCGGCGAAGCGGATGCTGCCCTCGGTCGGGGTGTCCAGGCCCACCAGCAGGCGCGCCAGGGTCGACTTGCCGCAGCCCGATTCCCCGACGATGCCCAGTGTCTCGCCGCGGGCGACATCGAGGTCGATGCCCTGGACGGCATGCACGCCGGGGCGGTCGGGCCCGAACCATCGCGTGCCGCCCCCGAAGGTGCGGGTCAGGCCCCGGATCTCCAGCAGGGGTTCACTCATGGCATCGCTCCCTGGCGGGCCTCGAGGCCCAGTGGTTTGATGCAGCGCACCTCGCGGTCGGCGTCGGTGGCGATGAGGTCGATCTCGCCCCGGCGACAGGCGTCCTCGGCCAGGTCGCAGCGCGGGGCGAAGGCGCAGCCCTCGGGCAGCGCGTTGGCTGCCGGCGGCAGGCCGGGGATCGCCGCGGGCTCGTTGTCGGGCTCGCCCAGCCGCGGCACGCAGTCGATCAGCCGGCGCGTGTAGGGATGGCGCGGATGGTCGAGGATCTCGGCGGTCGGGCCGATCTCGACGATGCGCCCGGCATACATCACCGCCACGCGATCGCAGACCTGCGAGACCACCCCGAAGTCGTGGGTGATGAACAGCACGGCACTGCCTTTTTCCTCGCGCAGGCTCTGGATCAGCGACAGGATCTGCGCCTGGACGGTGACGTCCAGCGCCGTGGTCGGCTCATCGGCGACGATCAGCCGGGGATCGTTGGCCAGTGCCATGGCGATACCCACCCGCTGGCGCATCCCTCCGGAGAGCTGGTGCGGGTACTGCTCGGCCCGCTGAGCGGGGTTGGGAATGCGCACCTGGCCGAGCAGCGAGACGGCCCGTTCGCGGGCCGCGCTCTGGTTGAGCGGCTGATGCTGCTGGATGGCCTCGACGAGCTGGTTGCCGACCCGGAACAGCGGGTGCAGGGTGGAGAGGGGGTCCTGGAAGACATAGGCGACGTCCTTGCCGCGAATCCGGCGGATCTCGCGGTGGGGCATGTCGAGCAGGTCACGGCCTGCCAGGGCGATGCGCCCGCCGGTGATCATGCCCGGCGGCGAGGCGACCAGGCCCAGCAGCGACAGCGCGGTGACCGACTTGCCCGAGCCCGATTCGCCCACCAGGCCCAGGCACTCGTTGGGCCGGATCGAGAAGCTGACCCCGTTGACCGCACGGTAGGTGGTGCGCCCGACCTCGAAGTCGGTGTGCAGGTCCTCGACGGCGAGCAGCGCCTGGTCGTCCGCTGGTCCCGCGGGCGGGGGGCGACGACGACGGATGCGCGTGAAGGGCGCGGGGCGTGACAGGGCCCCGGACTTGAGCCTCGGGTCGAGGGCGTCGCGAATGCCGTCGCCCAGCAGGTTGATGCTCATCACCAGCAGGAAGATCACCAGGCCGGGCAGCGTCGCCACGTGCGGGGCATTGAGCATCATCTTGCGTCCCTCGCCGAGCATCGAGCCCAGGTCGGCCTGTGGGGGCTGGGCGCCGAGGCCCAGGAAACTCAGCCCGGCGGTCTCCAGGATCATCCAGCCGACGGTGGTCGACAGGGTGATGACGATCACCGGCAGCACGTTGGGCAGGATCTCGCTTGCCAGGATGCGCAGGTGCCCCTTCCCCGAGAGACGCGCGGCGTCGACGAACTCGCGGTGGGCGATGCCCACGGTGACGCCGCGGATGTTACGGGCAAAGAAGGGGATGTTGACGATGGCGATGGCGTAGAGCGCATTCATCAGCCCCGGCCCCAGCACCGCCACGATGGCCAGGGCCAGCAGGATGTAGGGAAAGGCCATCAGCATGTCGATGCCGCGCATCAGGGTGTTGTCGGTGCGCCCGCCGTAGTAGCCGGCGACGATGCCGATCAGCGAGCCCAGGAAGGCGGCCACCAGGGAGGCGGCGATGCCCACCGCCAGGCTGATGCGCGTGCCCCACAGCAGCCGCGAGAGGATGTCGCGGCCCAGGGCGTCGGTGCCCAGCAGGTGCCCCTCGGAGAGCGGCGGCTGCAGGCGGTTGGCGGTCTCGGTGATGTTGGGGTCGACCAGCGGCAGCCAGGGCGTGATCAGGCACAGCAGCAAAAGCAGCACCAGCATCACGCCGCCGAAGGCGGCCAGGCGGTTACGGGCGATCTGGGTGACGAAGGCCATCATGCAGCGATCCTCGGGTCGAGCCAGTGCTGGAGCAGGTCGGCGAGCAGGTTGAACAGCACATAGGCGGCCGCCACCACCAGCACCCCGCCCTGGACGAGCAGCAGGTCACGGGTAGCGATGGCATTGACCAGCATCCGGCCGATCCCGGGCCACTGGAACACCGTCTCGATATAGACGGCGCCCCCGATGACGAAGCCGGCCTGGACACCGATCACCGGAATCAGGTTGACCAGTGCGACCTTGAAGGCGTGGCGCAGCACCACGCGGTGCTCGCCGAGGCGCTTGGCGCGCGCCGTGCGGATGTAGTCCTGGCGCAGCACCTCGAGCATGTTGGAGCGCGTCAAGCGGGCGATGACCCCGGCAGCGACCACCGCCAGGGCAATGGCCGGCAGCACCAGGTGGTGCAGGATGTCGAGGACGCCGCCACCGCCGTAGGGGGCGGTCATGCCGCTGGCCGGAAACCAGCGCAGGTCCACGGCGAAGACCATGATCATCAGCATGCCCAGCCAGAAGGCCGGCACCGATATGCCGACCAGCACGAGCAGGGTGATCAGCCGGTCGCCCCAGCCGTACTGGCGAACCGCGGAGATGATGCCGGCCACCACCCCGACCAGGGTGCACAGCACCAGGGAGGTCCCGGCCAGCAGCAGGGTGGCACCGAAGCGCTCGAGCACTTCGTCGAGTACCGGGCGGTTGAGGGCATAGGAGCGTCCCAGGTCGCCCTGCAGGATGTTGCCGAGCCATACCAGGTATTGCTGGGGTAGCGGCAGGTCGAGGCCCAGGTCGGACCGCAGGCGTTCGAGGTTCTCGGGGGTCGCGTAGGAGCCGAGGATGGCCTGCGCCGGATCGCCGGGGATCAACGACATGATCAGAAACACGATCACCGAGAGCCCGAGCAGCACCGGCAGGGTCAGCAGCAGGCGGCGCAGTGCATAGCGAAGCATGACGAGAGGTCCGGGTCGGGAGCATGGCGGCGGC
>NZ_JAWSUJ010000013.1:0-58456 GCF_033549285.1 Halomonas sp. | reverse complement strand
CGGCAGGGGTTGTGCACGCAGAGCAGCACCTGGCTGACCCGCGCCATGGCGGCCAGCGCCTCCAGGGTCTGGGCTGGCAGCGAGGAGATGCCGAAGACGATCACCCGGCGCGGCAGGCCGGGCGGACGGGCCTTTCCAACGGTCAGCTGAGGGCTCCCCGGGTCGAGTTTCTGGCATGCCTCGAGGAAGCGTTCGTGCACCGCCGCGCGGCTGGAGGCCAGGCCCTCGGGGCCGATGTCATCCCTGAGAGCGCGCCACAGCTCGGCCTGCCAGCGCTGCTCCTCGGCCAGCGGACGCGCCTCGCCGCGGGCGGAAAGGATCACGTCCTCGCCCGCCGCCCAGGCGGCGAGCCAGTCGGCGCGGTAGACCTGGTACTGGTCGAGGAGGTCGGCCAGCCGCTCGGCCAGCTGGTGGCGCTTGCGCAGGTCGTCGTCGTCTTCCAGGAAGCGCGCCAGGGGGGCGAAGGTGGGGGCGTCGAGCAGGGCCGGCAGCAGGCGCATCAGCCGCCACACCAGCCGCGGCTTGTCGAAGGGGGAGACCGGCGGCACCTGCTCTTCTCCCAGCACACTGCGGTATGCCTGCCACAGGAAGCGCGCCGGCAGGGTGACGTCCAGGGCCGCGGCGATGCCGGCGCCGCCGTGTGCACGGTCCTCGGCGAGCGCGAGCTTGAGCCACTGGCTGATGCCGTTGCTCTGCACCAGGATCGTCTCGTTCTCCAGCGGCCCCAGCGGGTGGCGGCGCATCCACTCCACCGCCAGGCCGCGCAGGGCCTCCAGGCGGTTGCCGTGGATCACCATGAAGCCGGGCTTAAGGGCGGCGTCGTCGAGGGCGGGCATGGCGCGGTTCCTTCGCTGGGTGCCGGAGCGGTCTCCACAATGGTGCCATATTCGCGGGGCGCGGGTTGCCCTGCGTCCTTGTCACTTTCCCGGGGGCCTGCTTGACTGGCCCTCGCGCCCGCCGACGAAGGGAATCCCGACATGACCCAACCGCTGACCCGCCACAATCGCGCCCGCCAGGTCCTCGACGAGATCCGTGCGGCCAATGCCCCGCTCTCCGACCAGGACCGGGCCACGAAGTACGACAAGCTCGCCGAGTCGCCCTATCGCTTCTTCCGCGGCACCAACCACCTCTACTGGCGTGACGTCTGGCACGACTGGCGCTTCGCGCTGTTCGGCGGCCTGCCGGAGACCCAGACCTGGCTGCAGGGCGACGCCCATGCCTACAACTTCGGCGCCTACGGCCACCATGACGACGCCGTGCGCTACGGCATGGACGACTTCGACGACGCCATGATCGGCGACTACCAGTACGACCTGTGGCGCCTCGCCATCAGCCTGGTGCTGGATGCCCGGGAGAACATGGGCCTGTCCGGCAAGGCCGTTCGCAAGGCGCTGAAGGCGCTGGTCACCAGCTACCACGACGAGCTGGCCGGCCACGTGGAGGGCGAGGTGCCCGGCGCGGTGACCCTGGCCACCGCCAGGGGGCCGCTCGGGCCCTTCATGAAGAAGGTGGGCAGGAAGAAGGGCCGGGCGAAGATGCTCGAGAAGTGGACCGTGCTGAGCGACGACGGCCGGCACTTCGCCGAGCGCCCCGAGAAGCTGGCGGCCCTGCCGGCGCACCTGGCCAGCCAGCTGCGCAAGGCGGTCGAGGAGGAGTACCGCCAGACCCTGGGCGGTGCCCGGCATGAGGCAGAGGCGGGGCACTTCCGCGTCAAGGACATGGCCCGGCGCCTCGATGCCGGCACCGGCTCGCTGGGCCTCGAGCGCTTCTATGTGCTGATCGAGGGCGGGCAGGACCACGAGCACGACGACGTCATCCTCGATATCAAGCAGCAGACCCCGCCGGAGGGCTGGCGGCTGATGGACGGCGCCGAGAAGCGTGCCTGGCGCCGCGCCTTTCCCCACGAGGGGCTGCGCCACGCGGCCGCCTTCACCGCCATCGCCGAGCACCCCGACCCCTACCTGGGGTGGCTGCACCTGGGCGACACGGTGTTCTCGGTGCGTGAGCGCTCGCCCTACAAGGAGGACTTCCCGACCCACAAGCTGGACGGCGCCAAGCCCTACCGCCAGTTGGTCAGGCAGTGGGGGCGCATCCTGGCCCGGGAGCACCTGCGCGGCGCCCATGCCCTGAGCCCCGACGATCCCGGGTGTTTCGCCCGCGCCGTCGGTCGCTGCGTCGAGGGACGGCTCGAGCGCTGCGTGGACATGGTAACCACCCTGGCGCTGAGCTATGCCGACTGCGTGCGCCAGGACTATCACACCTTCCTGGCATGGCAGGACGAAACTCCCTCATGAGCACCTGGCGGCGCCTCCCGTGGCCATGGCGCCGTGGACTATGCTGGAAAGCAGGCCGTAACGCGGCCAACGTCATTCCCGACGACCCGAAAGGAGGCATCCCATGACAGGCTTCAACACCCTCGCCAGACGCGTCTCGTGCCCGCTGGCCATCGGCCTGCTGCTCGCGGCGGGCCCCGCCCTGGCCAGTGAGGGCCACGACCTCACCTTCACCGGCGACGGCACCTTCATCGCGCCCCATGGCGGCCAGGCCATCCGGGTGGCGCTCTACGACGTGGCGGCCGGCGAGGTCGTGGCCACCGAACAGGGCACCGTGGCGGCGGAGGAGCCGCCGGCCTTCTCCTTCACCTTCCCCGGAGCGCTGGAGGAGGGCCGGCTCTACGACATCCACTACTGGATCGACTCCAACTTCGGCGGCGGCAGCGAAGGGAGTTGCGACCCGGTGAACGTCGACCACCAGTGGCGCGCTGCCCTCACCGACGTCAGCGAACCGGTCAGCCTCGAGGTGGCCCACGACCCCGCCCAGCAGGCGCCCGTCTGCACCAGCTTCGAGTAGTCGCGTCGGCTGACCTTGGACAACCGAGGCCCGCGGAGGCGACACTCCCGGGCCCGATCCCTGAAGCGAGACCACACCATGAGCGACTACCTGCTGGAGGAGCGCGGGCTGAGCCCGGGCAAGATCTACCGCCTGCTCTCGGGCAGCATCTGCCCGCGCCCCATCGCCTGGGTCTCGACCCGGGACGCGGCGGGCAACACCAACCTGGCACCCTTCTCGTTCTTCAACGTGGTGAGCGTCAATCCGCCGGTGCTGGGCTTCTCGCCGCTGCTCGACGGCGACGCCAGTCCCAAGGACACCATCCGCAACCTCGACGAGGTGGCGGAGTGCGTGGTGCATATCAGCGGCGAGGGGCTGGTCGAGGAGATGAACGCCACCAGCGCGGGGCTCGAGCACGGCGACGACGAGTTCGTCCACGCCGGCCTGGAGAAGGTCGCCATGCCCGGCGTCTCGGTGCCGCGGGTGGCCGGCGCCCCGGTGGCCTTCGGCTGCCGGCTGCGCGAGATCATCCGCTTCGGCGACCAGCCGCTGGCCGGCAACCTGGTGCTGGCCGAGGTGGTGTCGATCCACGTCGACGACGCCCTGTGGGACGGCCGCCACGTGGACGCCGAGGGGCTCAGGCCCATCGGGCGCATGGCCGGCAACGACTACGCCCGCTGCACCGACCTCTTCGAGGTGGAGCGCCCCGCCTCTGGCAGCGCCATGAGTCGCCAGCAGCGCGGCGGCTGACCGCCCGCGCTCAGCCGGCCAGGTTGGTCACCGGCTCGCCGTCGGCAAAGGCCAGCAGGTTGTCGAAGGCATCGCCAAAATAGAGCTCGTAGCTGTCCTTCTCCACGTAGCCCAGGTGCGGCGTGGCGAGCAGGTTGGGCAGCTCGAGCAGCGGGTGGGCGATGAGCGGCTCCTCCTCGAAGACATCCACCGCGGCCATGCCCGGGCGGCCGGCACGCAGCGCCACCTCCAGCGCCCCCGGCGCGACCAGCGGGGCGCGGGCGGTGTTGACCAGCAGCGCCGAAGGCGTCATGCGCGCGAGGTCCTCGGCGGTGACGATGCCGCGGGTCGCCTCGTTCAGGCGCAGGTGCAGGCTCAGCACGTCGCTGCGCGCGAAGAGCTCGGCCTGGCTACCGGCGACCTCGAGCCCCGCCTCGGCGGCACGCTCCCGCGTGCCCTCCCGGCCCCACACTAGCACCTCCATCTCGAACGCCTGGCCATAGCGGGCCACCAGCTGGCCGATCCGGCCGTAGCCGAAGATGCCCAGGGTGCGGCCCTTCAGGCCCGTACCCAGGGTGCGCTGCCAGCGCCCGGCTCGGAGGTTCGCCACCTCCTCGGGGATATGGCGCATGGCGGCGAGCACCAGGGCCCAGGTGAGCTCCGCGGCGGCATGGGGCGAGCCGGTGCCGGCCATCAACGCGATGCCGCGCTCCCGGCAGGCGGCGAGGTCCACGTGGGCCGCGCCGCCGCCGGTCTGGCTGATCACCTTCAGGTTGGGCAGGCGGTCGAGCAGTTCCGCGGTGATCGGCGTGCGCTCGCGGATCAGCACCAGCGCCTCGGCGTCCTGGAAGCGCTCGGCCAGGGCGTCCAGCTCGCTCACGGTGTCGTGGAAGACGGTGACCTCGTGCCCGGCCAGCCGTTCGAAGGCGTCCAGGTGGCGCACGGCGTCCTGGTAGTCGTCGGGGATGACGATCCTCATCGGCTTGATCCGGCAGGAAGGCCGAGCAGGTCGGCCAGGTCATGGAAGTCGTCGGCCACCAGGTCGACGCAGGGGTCGACGCTGAGGTCGGGCGTGGCCTCGGGGCCGTGCTCCAGGGGGCGCGGGACGAAGGCGGTGCGAAAGCCCTCGCGGTGGGCGGCCTGGAGGTCGTCCATGTGGG
Organism: Halomonas sp.; assembly: GCF_033549285.1. Taxonomy (GTDB): domain Bacteria; phylum Pseudomonadota; class Gammaproteobacteria; order Pseudomonadales; family Halomonadaceae; genus Halomonas. Next base: position 53,738 of record NZ_JAWSUJ010000013.1, on the reverse strand, counting down.
CGGCGACCATCAGGACCCGCTCGGGGGGCTGGTCGAGCAGGCGGGCGGCCATCCGGTAGACCTCGGGGTCGCGCTTGTAGTGGCCGGCGAGCTCCGCCGAGAGCACGCAGTCCCAGGGCAGGCCGGCGCGCTTCGCCATGTTCACCAGCAGCGAGACGTTGCCGTTGGAGAGGGTGGCCAGCACGTAGCGCTCGCGCAGGCGGGCCAGCCCGCCGACGCTGTCCGGCCAGGGCTCCAGGCGATGCCAGACCCGGTTGAAGCGCTCCCGCTCGGCCTCGTCGAGGGCATCACTGATACCGAACTCCTCCAGCAGGCGGTCCAGCGTCATGCGGTGCAGGTCATCGAGGCGTGTCCAGGGCAGCTCTCCGTGGCGCACCCGGTCCATGGCCGGCGCATAGCCGCCGCGCCAGGCGTCGGCGAAGGCCGCCCAGTCCACCGTCAGGCCCAGGCGCTCGCCCAGCGCCTCGCCCTCGCGGATGACGCTGCTGCGCCAGTCCACCACGGTGCCGAAGACATCGAAGGTCAGGGCCCTGACATCGGCCAGGGCGGCAGGCGGTTGCGTCATCATCTGTTCTCCAGGGCTTCCTCGAGCAGGTCCAGGCGATCCTGGCCCCAGAAGGGTTCGCCGTCGAGCAGGTACCAGGGCGCCCCGAAGCAGCCATCGGCCAGTGCGGCCTGGCAGGCCTCGTCCAGGCGCCGTTGGCCCGCCTCGCTCTCGGCGTCCTCCAGCAGGGCCGCGCCGTCCAGCCCGCAGGCCTCGGCAATCTCGCGCAGGGTCTCGGGGTCGGCGATGTCCCGCTCCTCGGCCCAGCAGGCCCGCATCAGCGCAAGCGACAGGTCGGCGATGTCATGCCCTTGTGCCTTCGCCGTCAGCGCCAGTCGGGCCGCCGGGCGGTCGTCGGTGGGGAAGTGCGCCGGTTCCAGGTTGAGGGCAATGCCCAGCCGCTGTGGCCAGCGCCTGAGCTCGGCCATGCGGTAGGCCTGGCGCTCCGGGGCGCGCCTGGCCAGCGGCAGCCCGCCGGTCCTGGGGAAGATCGCCCCGAGGGTGATCGGCACGTAGTCGATGCTGGCCCCGTGGCGGGCGGCGATCTCGCCGAGGCGCGCATGGCCCAGGTAGCTCCACGGCGAGACGTGGGTGTAGTAGTAACGGATCGTGGTCGGCACGGGTGCCCCTCAGCGGTAGGTGTCCTGGTACTGATCGCGCAGCTGGTTCTTCTGCACCTTGCCCATGGTGTTGCGCGGCAGGCTGTCGGCGAAGAAGACCCGCTTGGGCTGCTTGTACCTGGCCAGCTGGCCCTGCAGGTGGTCGAGCACCCGCGCTTCGTCGAGGCTCGCCCCCGGCTCGGGCACCACCACGGCGGTCACCCCCTCGCCCAGGTCGGGGTGGGGCAGGCCGATCACCGCGGACTCGTGGACGCCCTCGAGCTCGTCGATCACCTGCTCCACCTCCTTGGGATAGACGTTGTAGCCGCCGGAGATCACCAGGTCCTTGTCACGGCCGACGATGTGCACGTAGCCGCGCTCGTCGACCATCGCCAGGTCGCCGGTGACGAAGAAGCCGTCCTCGAGGAGCTCCTCGCGGGTCTTCTCGGGCATGCGCCAGTAGCCGACGAAGACGTTGGGCCCGCGGATCTCCAGCATGCCGATCTCGCCCTTTGGCACCGGCTCGTGGGTCTCGCGATCGGTGATGCGGTACTCCACGCCGGGCAGCGGCATGCCCACGGTGCCGGCGCGGCGCTCGCCGTCGTAGGGGTTGGAGATGTTCATGTTGGTCTCGGTCATGCCGTAGCGCTCGAGGATGGCATGGCCGGTCTTCTGCTCGAACGCCTGGTGGGTCTCGGCGGTCAGCGGCGCCGAGCCGGAGACGAACAGGCGCATGTTGGCGGTGACTTCCGGGGTCAGGCGCTCGTCGGCCACCAGCCGGGTGTAGAAGGTTGGCACGCCCATCAGCACCGTGCCGCGGGGCAGCTCCTCGAAGATCACGTCGGCATCGAACTTCGGCAGGAAGAGCATGCTGGAGCCGGCCATCAGGGTGACGTTGCACGCCACGAAGAGGCCGTGGGTGTGGAAGATCGGCAGGGCATGGATCAGCCGATCCTCCTCGCTGAAGCGCCAGGCCTCGACCAGGGTGGCGGCGTTGGAGCCCAGGTTGCGATGGGTGAGCATGGCCCCCTTGGAGCGCCCGGTGGTGCCCGAGGTGTAGAGGATCGCCGCCAGGTCGTTGTCGTCGCGCTCGACGATGGCGTCGCGGGGCGTGGCCTTCTCGGCCGCCTCCATCAGGCTGCCGTCGGCCGCCGTGCCGAGGGTGGCGACCTGCGGGCAGCCGGTGTCGGCGGCGATGCTGCGGGCGTTCTCGGCATCCTGCGGGCGACAGACGAACAGCGCCGGCTCGGCATCGGCGAGGAAGTAGTGGATCTCCTCCCCGGTGTAGCCGGTGTTGAGCGGCAGGTAGACCCCGCCCACGCGCAGGGTGGCCAGGTAGAGCAGGATCGCCTCGGGGCTCTTGTCCACCTGCACCGCCACCCGGTCGCCCGGCGTCACGCCCAGCTCGACCAGGGCGCCGGCCAGGCGCTCGGTGGCGCTCAGGGTCTCGGCGTGGCTGTAGCCGCGGCCCTCGCGGGTGGTGATGAAGTCGGCGTCGCCGCGCTCGCGCATGCTCCGGGCGAAGGTGGCGAAGAGGTTCTGGTTCATTTGGCGGTTTCTCCCTTGACCAGCTTCCTGGCCTTGCGGACGAGGTCCTTGACCTCGCTCGACCGGGCCACGGTGGCGTTGGCCGTGTAGTTCTCGTGGTTGCGCTCGATGTCGTCGAGCACGTAGAGGTAGTTGACCATCAGGCCGGCGGCCTGCCTGAGGCCCTTGGCCGAGACGTCGCCCAGCCAGTTGATGCGGTGCAACTCGGCGCCGTTGCCCAGGTGGAAGCGGGCCACCGGGTTGAGCGGCAGGCCGCGGGCGTTCTTCTCCTCGACCAGGTAGCGGGCGGCCAGCGGCTTGACCACCGCCCTCAGGCGCTCGGCCCGCTCGGCGTCCTCGTGCCATGCCGGCGCCTCCAGCTCGGCCAGAGACTCGCGCACCGCCTCGGGGAGGGTCTCGTCGTCGCGCCGCTCGGCCAGCCACTGGGCGAAGCCGGGCACCGGCGAGAGGGTGACGAAGTGCTTGAGCTGGGGCAGCTCCTGCTTGAGCTCCTGGACCACCTGCTTGATCAGGAAGTTGCCGAAGGAGATGCCGCGCAGGCCGGTCTGGCAGTTGCTGATGCCGAAGAAGGCGGCGGTGTCGGCGAGTTCGGGGTCGTCGATGCCGGCATCCTCGCCGGCACTCTTTCCAGACAAGATCGGCTGGATGCGGGCCGGCAGCCCCTTGTGCAGGGCCACCTCCACGAAGATCAGCGGGTCGTCGCCGATCGCCGGGTGGAAGAAGGCGAAGCAGCGCCGGTCGCGGGCATCCAGCCGGCGGCGCAGGTCGTCCCAGTCGCGGATCTCGTGCACCGCCTCGTAGCGGATGATCTTCTCCAGTATCGAGGCCGGGGTGTCCCAGTCGATGCGCTTGAGCATCAAAAAGCCGCGGTTGAACCAGGAGCCGAAGAGGTGGGCGAAGTCGGCGTCGATGGCCGAGAGCTCGGGCTGCTCGCGCAGCAGGCCGAGCAGGTCCTCGCGCATGCGCACCAGCTCGACGGTACCGCCGCTGGTCAGGTTGAGGCGGCGGATCAGCTCCTGGCGGCGCGGTTCGCAGGCCTCGAAAAGCGCCTCCAGGCTTTCGTTGTCACGCTGCTCGGCATAGCGCGCGTAGGCCGCGTCGATCTGTTCCGGCTCGGCGGCGAAGTCGCTGGCCAGCCGCTCGAAGAAGCGCTGCCGCTCCTCCGGCACGAGGCGCTGGTACATGCCCAGGGCGCGGCTGGCCAGGGCGATGCTCGAGGCCTCGCCGTCGCTCTCCAGCAGGCGTTGGCAGGCCTCCACCAGGCGGCGATGGTCCGGCGGTGTCCCGTCGCCCTGGCGGCGACGCAGCAGGGCGTCGCGCTGGGTGATCGACTGGAACATCTCCTGCAGGAAGGTCATGTTCATGATGGCGACTCCGTCAGCCCATGAGCAGGTCGGGCAGCCACAGGGCGATACCCGGGAAGAAGCACAGCAGGACGATCGCCAGCACCATGCACAGCGCATAGGGCAGGCTGCCCATCAGGATGTCGCGCAGCGAGATGTCCGGCGCGATGCCCTTGATGATGAACAGGTTGAGCCCCACCGGCGGGGTGATCAGGCCGATCTCCAGGTTGATGGTCAGCACCACCGCGAACCAGTAGGGATCGAAGTTCGCGGAGAGGATGATCGGCAGCAGGATCGGCGCGGTCATCACGATCACCGCCACCGGCGGCAGGAAGAAGCCGGCGACCAGCAGGAAGAGGTTGATCACCGCCATCAGCACCCAGCGGTTGACCTCCAGGTCGGCGATGGCGCCGGCCACGGTCTGGGTGATGAACAGCGAGGAGAGCGCGTAGGCGAACACCTCGGCGCAGGCGATCACCAGCATGATCATCACGCTCTCGCGCAGCGAGTCGCGCATGATCAGCTTGATCGGCCCGACCTGCCACATGCGGTAGATGACGATGGCCAGTGCCAGGCACAGGAAGGCGCCGACGCCGGCCGCCTCGGAGGGCGTGGCCACCCCGCCGTAGAGCGCGAAGAGGATGCCCACCACCACGGCCAGGAAGGGCAGCACGCGCACCAGCGCCTTGAGGTTGGTGTCGACGTTGGCCTTGATGGTCTCCTTCATCTGCCCGGCGGCCTGGCCCAGGGGGTTGTTGTAGCCCCCGGCCATCTTGCAGGCGATCACCGTCCAGATCATGAACAGGCCGGCGAGCATGAAGCCCGGCACCACGCCGGCGATGAACAGCCGGCCGATGGAGGTCTCGCTGGCGATGCCGTAGATGATCATGGTCACCGAGGGCGGGATCAGGATGCCCAGGGTGCCGCCGGCGGCGATGCAGCCGGCGGCGACGCCGTCCGGGTAGCCGCGGCTGCGCATCTCGGGAATGCCCATCTTGCCGATGGCCGCGCAGGTGGCCGGCGACGAGCCGGAGAGTGCCGCGAAGATCGAGCAGGCGCCGATGTTGGAGACCGCCAGGCCGGCGGGCAGGCGCCCCATCCACAGGTCCAGCGAGCGGTAGAGGTCGCGGCCGGTGGGCGATGAGGCCACCGCGGCACCCATCAGGATGAACATCGGGATGGCCACGAAGCCGAACTCGGCGAGGCGCTCGAAGAAGGTCTCGCCGAAGTAGGTGAGCTCCGGCAGGCCCCGGTCGTAGAGCAGGGCGACCAGCGAGACACCGCCCAGGGCGAAGGCGATGGGGGTGCCGATGGCCATCAGCGCGACGAGGGCGACGGCGACGATGATGCCGAGGGTGATCGGATCCATGTCAGGACTCCCCGCGCAGCATTTCGGCCACGTACTGCAGCGTCAGCAGGGTGGCGCCGACGGAGACGGGGAGCAGCGCCGGCCACAGGATGGGGTTCCAGACCGTGCCGGTGGTCCACTGGCCGTGGAAGGCCTCGGCCACGTAGATCCAGCTGCCGTAGGCCAGCGCCGCGCAGAAGGCGAAGCCGAACAGCGAGGAGACCCAGTACATGGCCTTGCGGGTGATGCCGCCGACCAGGTCGGGGAGCAGGGTGATGGCCACATGGCCACCGGTCATCAGCACGTAGGCGCTGCCCATCAGCATGGCCCCGGTGACCGAGAAGATGGTGAACTCCGTCTGCCAGCTGGTGCTCATGCCCAGCACGTAGCGCACGAAGACCATGTGGCAGATGGCCAGCACGCCGGCCACGAACATGACGGCGGCGAGGTAGGCCGAGGCGCGGGAGATGATATCCATCAGGCGGATGTAGCCGTGGATGAGGGGCGATCGTCTGGAGCGGGTCGAGGGGTTGGCCATGGCCATGTCGTCCTCCCGGAGTCAGGGACACCGGCCGCGGGGGCCGGTGTCGATGGCTGAGAAGAACCGGCTCACTCGACGGCCAGGGCGGCGTCGATCAGGGCCTGTCCGTTGGGGACGTTCTCGGCGAAGTTCTTGTAGGAGGTCTCCTTGGCGATCTCCAGCCAGGCGTTGTAGTCCTCCTCGCTCATGCTGACCACCTCGACGCCGTTCTCCTCGTACACCTCGACCATCTGCTGGTCCAGGCCGGCGGCCTCGGCGGCGAAGAAGGCCTCGGCCTCCTCGGCGGCGGCGCTCAGCGCCTGCTGCTGCTCCTCGTTGAGCCCCTCCCAGCTCTGCTCGGAGATCAGGATCGGCTCGTACATGAACCACAGGGCGTGCTCGCCGGGCTCGGTGAGGCACTCCACCTGCTCGTAGATGCGGTAGGAGACGAAGGACATCGACGAGGTGTTGGCGGCATCCAGCACCCCGGTCTGCAGCGCGGTGTAGATCTCCGAGGAGGGCATGGAGGCGATCGAGGCGCCGGCGCCCTCCAGCATCTGCTCGAAGGCCGGGCCGGCGGCGCGGAAGGTCTGGCCGTCGACGGTCTCCGGCGAGGTGATGCAGTTCTGGCTGGAGGCGAAGCCGCCGGCCAGCCAGGCGTCGGCCAGTACCCGGGCGCCGCCCTCGTTGATCACGTCCTTGATCATGCCCATGAACTCGGAGTCGTTGAGGCGCTGGGCGTGCTCGTGGTTGCGCACCAGCCCGGGCATCAGGGTGGCGGAGAACTCGGGGTGGCGGCCGCTGGCGTAGTCGAGCGGCAGGGCGGTGATGTCCAGGCGACCGCGGGAGAGGGCGGCCCACTGCTCGCGTGCCTTGAACAGCGACTGGCCCGGGTAGACCTCGATCTCCAGGCCGACGTCGGCCTCGGCGACCTTCTTGGCCATCATCTGCACCATCTCGTCGCGCACGTCCCCCTGTCCGCCGGGGAACTGGTGGGAGGCGCGCAGCACGGTCTGGGCGGAGGCGGTGGAGCTTGCGGCGATGGCGGCCAGGGCCAGGCCCGCCACGACGGGAGTGAGTGAGGGTTTCATGGCATCTCCAGAGACGTTGTTGTTGTGGATTGTGGTGTTGTGGATCGCGTTGTTGTGGAGTGAAATGTCCATCAGCGTTGCTGATGTATACTTCAATAGACCCTTGGCTATACTAGTGTCAATTCGAGCGGGCTAGACAAAGGTGGAAGCCCTGCCGCGTTCAGCGTCGAACCGGTGCAGGGAAGGAGGGGGAAAGCGCATGAAACGCTCCAACGCCCAGCGGCTCCGTGATGCGCTGGAGGACGACATCATCAATGGCCGCCGGGCGCCCGGCGAGCGCCTCGACCCCGAGGCCCTGTGCCGCGACTTCGAGGTGTCGCGCACCCCGGTGCGCGAGGCCATCCAGCAGCTGGTGGCCAGCGGCCTGGTGACGGTGACGCCGAAGAAGGGCACCTTCGTGGCCCGGGTGGGCCTCGACCAGCTGGTCGAGATGTTCGAGGTGATGGCGGAGCTGGAGGGCATGTGCGGACGCCTAGCCGCGCGGCGTATCACCGAGGAGGAGCTCGGTGCCCTGCGCGAGGCCCTGGTGCGCTGCGAGGCCGCGGCGAAGGCCGGCGATCCCGACGAGTACTACTACGAGAACGAGGGCTTCCACCACGCCATCTACGCGGCGAGCCACAACGCCTTCCTGGCCGAGGAGGCGCGCCAGCTCAAGCAGCGCCTCAAGCCCTACCGGCGCCTGCAGCTGCAGGTCCGCAAGCGCATGGGGCGCTCCCTGGACGAGCACCGCGAGATCCTCGCGGCCATCGAGCACGGCGATGCCGAGCGGGCGGAGCGCCTGCTGCGCGAGCACGTGGTGATCCAGGGCGAGCGCTTCAGCGACTTCGTCTCCAGCGTGCGCCGTTTCGGGGCCCAGCTCGACGCCGTCTGACGGCGTCGTTCGCCCCGGGCGGACGCACTCCTTCCCCTCAGAGCAGCCCCAGCGGGACCTCTCCCGCCTCGTGGGCGAGCAGCCACTGCTTGCGCCCGATGCCGCCGGCATAGCCGGTCAGGCGGCCGTCGCTGCCGATCACCCGGTGGCAGGGCACCACGATGGCGAGGGGGTTCTTCGCGTTGGCGGCGCCCACGGCGCGCTGGCCCCCCTTGCAGCGCAGCTGCTCGGCGATCTCGGCGTAGTTGCGCGTCTCGCCGAAGGGGATGGTGGCGAGTGCCGCCCAGACCCGCTGCTGGAAGTCGGTGCCGGTCGGCGAGAGCGGCAGGTCGAAGTCATGGCGGGCCCCGGCGAAGTAGTCGGCCAGCTGCTCCCGGGCGCGTTCGGTCAGCGCGTTCGGCCGGGCGGGGACGTCCGCCGTCTCGACGAACTCGATCCCGGTGATGCCGGTGGCGCTGGCGTGGATGCGCACCAGGCCCAGGGCGTCGCTGCCCGGCGGGTGGTAGTGGTCCAGGTAGTGATCGGAAGAGACATCGCGGCTCATGGTCTGGCCTCCAGGGTGGCGAGCAAGGCCCTGCCTCGAGCAGGGCTTGCGGAACGGCTCTCCCCTGAGTGTATCGCAACCTGCCCCGCTGTCAGCGGGAGGCGGTCATGCTGCCGGCGAGCACCAGCACCGCCGCCACCGGCAGCCGCCAGTCCGGGGTGGTGACCCCGGCCAGCACCAGGAACAGCGTGGCGAGTACCGGCACGGCGTGGGCCAGGTTGCCGACCCGCTGGGCCTGGGGGTCGCGCATGGCGCGGTCCCAGGCGAGCATGGCGATGCCGTAGGGGCCCAGGCCCAGGGCCGCGGTGGCCAGCAGCGCCGGGGGCGAGGGCAGCTCGCTGACCCCCTCCAGCACCAGGCTGGCGAGGCCGGTCATGACGCTGGCGGTGAGCAGCAGGTGCGGCATGCGCTCGCCGAGGCGCCAGCCCGGGACCTGGCAGGCCAGGGAGTAGAGCGCCCAGCACAGCGCCGCTACAAGTGCCAGGCCGTAGCCGCCCCAGGCGCCGGAGAAGCCGCCCGCCAAGGCCTGGGGCGCGACCAGCAGCGCGGCGCCCGAGAACGCCAGCAGGGCCCCGCCGAGGGTGACCAGCGGCAGGCGCCCCAGCACCCGCCAACGGCTCGCAAGCAGGAAGAGCACCGGCCAGGTGTAGGTGATCAGCGCGGCCTCGGCGGGGGGCGCCAGCGAGAAGCTGGCGAAGCAGGCGCCCACGGCGCCGGCCATTAGCAGCGGCACCCCGGCATGGACCAGCAGGCCATGGCTCCCGGGGAGCCTCGCGCCGCGGCGATTCCCGCCACGTGCCATGGGCAGGGTGCCGAGCGCCCCGGCGAGCAGCGCCAGTGCCGCGAGGCGCAGCGGCGGAAGCTCTCCCGCCCCGGTGACCAGCAGCGGTACCAGTGCCCAGAGCATCACCGCCAGTGCGGCGGCGCTGCCACCGAGCCAGGGGGAGCGAATGAGCCGTGTGGTATGGAGCTGCATGGTCGTGGCCTCCGCTATCGTGTGGACAGGTGTGGGGGAGATGGTGCCGCCATGCTATCCATGCCATATTCATCACGATAACGATCTTTGTTGATCCAATTCATCAAGAATGGTGATGTATCCATGCGTGCCCCGACCCTCGACCTCGGCCTGCTGCGCACCCTGGTGGCCGTCGCCGACACCGGCAGCGTCACCGCGGCCGCGCGGCGCCTGGCCTATACCCAATCCACCGTCAGCATGCAGCTGCAGCGCCTCGAGAGCGCGCTGGGCGTCGCCCTGCACGAGCGGGAGGGGCGCCGCCTGCGCTTCACCGCCGAGGGGGACCGGCTGCTGGGCCACGCCCGCCGGCTGCTGGCGCTCAATGACGAGGCGCTGGCCGACATGCGGGCGCGGCGCGTCACCGGCGAGCTGAACCTGGGGATTCCCGAGGACTACGCCAGCCTGCTCACCTCGGTGTTCTCCTGGTTCCACCAGCTCTACCCCGAGGTGCGCCTCCAGGTGACCTGCGGCACCAGCGCCCACCTGATGGAGCGGGTACGCGCCGACGAACTGGACCTGGCGCTGGTCACCCGCCAGCGAAATTCGCCCGGTGGCGAGATGATCCGCCGCGAGCCGCTGGTATGGGCAGTGGGGCTGGAGCGTCAGCCCGCGCTCTCCGACCCGCTGCCCCTGGGGCTCTACTCCCCCGGGGCCGACCTCTTCCGCGAGGTGGCGGAGCAGGCGTTGGCCGCCGCCGGTCGCGACTGGCGGGTGGCCTACATGAGCCAGTCCATGGTCGGCCTGGGGCCGGTGGTGCAGGCGGGGCTGGCCATCGTGGTGGTGACCCGCAGCATGCTGACGCCACAGCTGCGCGCCCTGGACGAGTCGAGCGGCCTGCCGCCGCTGCCCGCCGTGGAGCTGGCCCTGCACCGGGCCGCACGGCGGCCCACCGAGCCGGCCCGGCGCCTCGCCGAGCTGATCCGCGAGCAGCTCTCGCCGGCCGACCCCCTCGCCTTAGGCCGGCGGGGTGGTGACAGGTCGAAAGCCACAATCCCGAGCGTTATACTCGGGTATTAATTCCCAGGCCCTGCCTCGGCCGTCGATCGGAGTCGCCATGTTTCCCGAGTTCACCCTTCGCTACGCGCGCCTGCCCGAGCACTTCTTCCTGCGCTTCGAACCCGTGCCCGTGAAGGCCCCGCGGCTGGTGGCCTTCAATCGGCCGCTGGCCGAGGAGTTGGGCTTCGACCTGGATGCCTTCGACGCGGACCAGGCCGCCGAGTGGTTCTCCGGCAACGCCGTGCCGCAAGGCGCCGAGCCCGTTGCCCAGGCCTACGCCGGCCACCAGTTCGGCCACTTCAACCCGCGCCTCGGCGACGGCCGGGCGGTGCTGCTCGGCGAGGTGGTCGACCGCGCGGGCCGGCTGCGCGACATCCAGCTCAAGGGGGCCGGCATGACCCCCTTCTCCCGGGGCGCCGACGGCCGCGCGCCCCTGGGCCCGGTGCTGCGCGAGTACCTGGTCAGCGAGGCGATGCATGTGCTGGGGGTGCCCACCACCCGGGCCCTGGCCGCGGTGACCACCGGCGAGCGGGTGTTCCGGCGCGTGCCGGAGCCCGGCGCCGTGCTGACCCGCGTCGCCGCCAGCCACCTTCGCGTGGGCACCTTCCAGTACTTCGCCGCGCGCGAGGACGTGGAGGCGGTGCGCACCCTGGCCGAGATGGCCATCGAGCGCCACTATCCCGAGCTCGCCGAGGTGGACGAGGGAGAGCGTTACCTGGCCCTGGTGGAGGCGGTGGCCGCACGCCAGGCGAGGCTGGTGGCCAGGTGGATGGGGCTCGGCTTCATCCACGGGGTGATGAACACCGACAACTGCAGCATCGCCGGCGAGACCATCGACTACGGCCCCTGCGCCTTCATGGAGGCCTATGACCCGACCACGGTGTTCAGCTCCATCGACGAGGGCGGCCGCTATGCCTATCGCAACCAGCCGTGGATCGCCCAGTGGAACCTGGCGCGCCTTGCCGAGACGCTGATTCCGCTGATCGATGTCGACCAGGAGCGCGCGGTGGCGCGCGCCACCGGGCTCATCAAGCGCTATGAGCCGCTCTACGAGGCCGAGTGGCTGGCGGTGATGCGCGAGAAGCTGGGGCTTGCGAAGGAAGAGGAGGGCGACCGCGCCCTGGTTGATGCCTTCCTCGAGGCCATGCAGGCCGGTCGCGCCGACTTCACCCTGGCGTTCCGCCGCCTCGCCGAGGCGGTGGAGGAGGACGCTCCCGCGCTGCTCGAGCGGTTCGGGAACGACGGGGGGCTGCGCGCCTGGCTGCCGCGCTGGCGCGAGCGACTGGCCCGAGAGGACGCCGGCCCGGCGGCCATCGCCGCGCGGATGCGCGCCGTGAACCCGCTCTATATCCCCCGCAACCACCGGGTGGAGGAGGCCCTGGCCGCCGCCGCCGAGGACGACTTCGCGCCCTTCGAGACCCTGCGCGAGGTGCTGGCCGACCCCTTCACCGAGCAGCCCGGTCGCGAGGCGTATGCCCAGCCGGCGCCGCCCACCGAGGCCGTCTTCCGTACCTTCTGCGGAACCTGAACGCCGCCATTCGCCAGGCAGACAACAAGACGCCCGGGTGCAGCACCCGGGCGTCTCTGTATAGGCCGTCCGGTTACTATCCCCGGTGGGGCTCTGGACGTGGCGGGAGCAGTCGTCATGCTGGATTGCTGCGCAGGGGCGTCCCTTTGGTGATTTGACAGTCGTGAAACGGCACACTCATATTGAAGTGGCGGAATAATAAAACTCACCAACACGCGAGAATGTCATGAAAGGAATAAAAGCATCGCTTCTGCCTGCCGCCCTGATGGGAACCATGGTCATCGGCAGCGGACTGGCCACGACCGCCTCTGCACAGGATCCCTACACGGTTGGTGTGGAGGCCTCCTTCCCGCCCTGGGCCTATGTCGAGGGGGGAGAATTCAAGGGCATTGCCATCGACGCCATGGAGGCGATTGCCGAGGAGGTCGGCATCGAGATCGAGTTCCAGGACATGCCTTTCCCGTCTCTGATTCCGGCACTGGCGGCGGAGAAGATCGATATCCTCGCCACTGGCCTCACCGTCACCGAAGAGCGTAGCGAAAACATCGATTTCACCATTCCCTGGTGGGAAACCAACGACGTGGTACTGGTGCCCGAAGACTCCGATCTAAACGTCTTTACCGCCGTATGCTGCGGGGCCCGTGTCGGTGTGCAGGGCGGCTCTTCCCAGCAGGCCTGGATGGAAGAGAACGTGGTGAATTCCAGCGATATCGACGTCGAGCTGGCCAAGTACGATAACTATGTCACCGCCGTGGATGACATGGCGATCGGTCGTATCTCCTCGGTCATCGTTGATGACACTTCTGCTCAGGAGTATATCAATTCCGGCAAGCCGGTGAAGATGGCGGGCAAGATCTATATCCGCGCACCGCTGGCGTTGGCGGTATCCAAGGACGACCCCCAGGAGATCCTCGGTGATCTGAACCAGGGGATCCTGGCCATCTATGAGTCCGGAGAGTGGGGGGAGATCGTCGACGAGTACATCCCCGGTGTCACCGTTCCTGCCATTCCGGGGCACATGCCCGATTTCGTCGACACCTACCAGAAACCGGTGGCCGGTCTTCCCGAGCTGGGTAACGAATAAGTCGCCGTGACATGGGCGCCCTCCCACCAGGGAGGGCGCCCGTCACGTCAGGGAAGTCGGCATGGACATCTACGACGTACTGCTACGAGATTTCCCCTTCCTGTTGAAGGGGCTGGGGGTGGCCATCGTGCTGTTGGCCGCCCTGTTGACGATCGGCTTCGTGCTGGGCATGGCGATCTGCCTGGTGCAGCTCTATGGCCCAAGGACCCGGCTGGTACAGTGGCCACTGACCCTCTATGAACGTGTGTTCAGGGGTGTGCCGATCATCATCATGCTGTTCATCTTCTTCTATGGCATCTCGGGTGTTATCGACATCTCGGCCTTCGGCGCCGCCATACTGGCCATGGGGCTACGTTCGGCGGCCTACCAGTCGCAGATATTCCGCAGTGCCTTCCAGTCGGTGCCAGCCGGGCAGATGATGGCCGCCCGAGCCATGGGCATGTCCAAGGTCAAGGCGATCCGCCATATCGTCTTTCCCCAGGCGGCGCGGCATGCCATCGGTCCCTGGACCAACGAGTTCTCCTCGGAGATCAAGGAGACCTCCCTGGCCTATGTCATCGGGGTGGTCGAGCTGACCCGGCAGGCGCATTACATCATTACCAGTACCCAGGGCAATGTGTTGACGGTATTTGCCGTGGTGGCGCTGCTGTATTTCATCCTCAACCGGACAGGCAACAGCCTGCTGTATGCCCTTGAACGCAAGCTGGCCGTGCCGGGCTTCGAAAAATGATGCGAGAGGAACGCCGATAATGGCCGACGATCTGATTCTGGACGTGCAGGATGTGAAGAAGGCTTACGACGGCCTCGAGGTGCTCAAGGGCATCGGCTTCAGTCTGAAAAAGGGTGAGACCAAGGTGCTGATCGGCCCCTCCGGCTCCGGCAAGAGCACCCTGCTGCGCTGTATCAATCATCTCACGGTGCCGGATGCCGGGCGCATCTACCTCAATGGCGATGAGGTGCTGGATTCCAACATCGACGCCATGCGGGCACGGATGGGGTTCGTCTTCCAGGACTTCAACCTCTTCTCTCACCTGACGGTGCTCGACAACGTGCGCATCTGCCAGATCAAGGTCAATGGTACGGACAAGGAAACCGCTACCCAGCGGGCGCATCGTGAACTGGAGCGGGTCGGCCTGGGTGACAAGGCCGCCGCCTATCCGGCCGAGCTCTCCGGTGGCCAGCAGCAGCGCGTCTCCATTGCCCGGGCCCTGGCGATGGACCCCGATGTGCTGCTGTTCGACGAGCCTACCTCGGCGCTGGACCCGGAGTTGACCGGCGAGGTGGTGAGGGTGATGCAGCAGTTGGCCATCGAGGGCATGACCATGGTGGTGGTCACCCACGAGATGAGTTTCGCTCGGCAGGCGGCCGACGAGATCATCTTCATGGAGAACGGCGTCATCGTCGAGCAGGGGCCACCCGAGACCATGTTCAACGACTCCACCCACGAGCGGACCCGGGCCTTCCTCAACGTCATCGCGGAGCACGGGTGAGCCATGCGGGAATTCATCGAGTTTGGCATCGAGTGGCTGCCTGAGCTTCTCAAGGGTGTACCGGTCACGCTTTCGCTGTGGGTGATCGCCATCACCCTGGGGTTTTTCCTGGGTCTGGTGCTGTGCTGGGCCAGGGTCTACGGCAACCGGCTCTTCTACTGGATCAGCACCGTCTACGTGGAGCTGTTTCGCGGCACGCCGATGCTGGTACAGATGTTCTTCATCTACCTGGGGCTGCCCCACGTGGGGATTGTCTTCGACGCCTTCACCGCCGCGGTGATCGCGATCACCCTCAACAGTGCGGCGTACCAGGCCGAGTACTTCCGCGGTTCGGTGCTGTCGGTGCCCAAGGGACAGCTTGTGGCGGCCAGGGCATGCGGGATGAGCCAATGGCAGGCGATCCGCCATATCATGCTGCCCCAGGCGCTACGCCGGGTGATTCCCCAGTGGTCCAACGAGGCGATCATCGAGCTCAAGTTCACCTCCATCGCCTATACCATCGGCGTGGTGGAGATCACGTCCATTGCCTCGGATATCGGGTCGCGCACCCTGGACTTCTTCCTGGTCTTCCTCTGGGCAGGGCTGATCTACCTGGTGCTCACCTCCACAGTGGCGAGCCTGCTGGGGCTCCTGGAACGACGCACCTTTGTGCCCGGGGTGACAACCCACTGACACTCCCGGGCTAGCCGAGCGATCTTGCTGGTCGGGCAAGAGGTCACGCAGAGGGGCAACAAGAAGACGCCCGGGTGCAGCACCCGGGCGTCTCTGTATGAGCCGGGCTGCGTGCCCGGCTTGGCCCACTATCAGGCCTGGAGCTTCTCCAGGTCGAAGCGGTCGGCGTTCATCACCTTGGTCCAGGCCTTGACGAAGTCCTTGACGAACTTCTCCTGGTTGTCGTCCTGGGCGTAGACCTCGGCGTAGGAGCGCAGGATGGAGTTGGAGCCGAACACCAGGTCGATGCGGCTGGCGGTCCACTTCACCTGATCGCTCTTGCGGTCGCGAATCTCGTAGAGGTTGTTGCCCGCCGGCTTCCAGGTGTTGGCCATGTCGGTCAGGTTGACGAAGAAGTCATTGGTCAGCTGACCTTCGCGGTCGGTGAACACGCCATGCTTGGTGCCGCCGTGGTTGGTGCCGAGCATGCGCATGCCGCCGACCAGCACGGTCATCTCCGGGCCGGTCAGCCCCATCAGCTGGGCGCGGTCGAGCAGCATCTCCTCCGGCTTGACCACATAGTCCTTCTTCTGCCAGTTGCGGAAGCCATCGGCGAGCGGCTCCAGGTACTCGAACGAGGGGGCGTCGGTCATCTCGTCGCTGGCGTCGCCGCGGCCCGGCGCGAAGGGCACCAGGATGTCATGGCCGGCGGCCTTCGCCGCCTGCTCGATGCCCACGCTGCCACCCAGCACGATGACGTCGGCCACGCTGGCGCCGCTGTCGGCGGCGATCTTTTCGTAGGCCTTGAGCACCTTGGCCAGGCGGTCCGGCTCGTTGCCTTCCCAGTCCTTTTGCGGGGCCAGGCGGATGCGCGCCCCGTTGGCGCCGCCGCGCATGTCGGAGCCGCGGAAGGTCCGGGCGCTGTCCCAGGCGGTGCTGACCATCTCGCCGATGGAGAGGCCGCTCCCGGCGATCTGCTTCTTGACCTCCTCGACGGAGTAGTTGGTGTTGCCGGCCGGTACCGGGTCCTGCCAGATCAGGTCCTCGTCCGGCACTTCCGGGCCGATGTAGCGCGACTTCGGCCCCATGTCGCGGTGGGTCAGCTTGAACCAGGCGCGGGCGAAGCAGTCCTTGAAGTACTCGGGATCCTGGCGAAACTTGTCGATGATCCTGCGGTAGTCAGGATGCATCTTCATCGCCATGTCCGCATCGGTCATCATCGGGTTATGGCGAGTAGACATGTCGGTGGCATCGACCGGCTTGTCCTCCTCCTTCATGTCCACCGGTTCCCACTGGTTGGCACCGGCGGGGCTCTTCTTGAGCTCCCACTCGTGGTCGAGCAGTGCATCGAAGTAGCCCATGTCGAACTGGGTCGGGTTCTTGGTCCAGGCACCTTCCAGGCCGGAGGTGACGGCGTTGGCTGCCTTGCCCTGCATGTTGGGATTGAGCCAGCCGAAACCCTGGGCTTCGACGTCGGCGGCCTCGGGCTCGGGGCCAAGGGCCTCGGCGTCGCCGTTGCCGTGGGTCTTGCCCACGGTATGGCCGCCGGCGGTCAGGGCCGCGGTCTCCTCGTCGTTCATGGCCATGCGGGCGAAGGTCTCGCGGACCTGTTCGCCGGTCTTGATGGGGTCCGGCTGGCCGTTGACGCCTTCAGGATTCACGTAGATCAGGCCCATCTGCACCGCGGCCAGCGGGTTCTCCATGGTGTCGGGCTTGTCGACGTCGCCGTAGCGCTCGTCGGAGGGGGCCAGCCACTCCTTCTCGGCGCCCCAGTAGATGTCCTTCTCGGGGTGCCAGATGTCCTCGCGGCCGAAGGAGAAACCGAAGGTCTTGAAGCCCATGGACTCATAGGCGACGTTGCCGGCCAGGATGAAGAGGTCGGCCCAGCTGATCTTGTTGCCGTACTTCTTCTTGATCGGCCACAGCAGGCGCCGCGCCTTGTCGAGGTTACCGTTGTCCGGCCAGGAGTTGATGGGAGCGAAGCGCTGGTTGCCGGTACCGCCGCCGCCACGACCGTCGGCGATGCGGTAGGTGCCGGCCGCGTGCCAGGCCATGCGGATCATCAGGCCGCCGTAGTGGCCCCAGTCGGCCGGCCACCACGCCTGGCTGTCGGTCATCAGGGCATGCATGTCCTTCTTGAGCGCGTCGAAGTCGAGCTTCTTGACCTCCTCGCGATAGTCGAAGTCCTCGCCCATCGGATCGGTCTTGCGATCGTGCTGATGAAGGATGTCCAGGTTCAGGGACTCCGGCCACCAGTCGGTGTTGGAATGACCGCTGGCGGTCTGGCCTCCGTGCATCACCGGACACTTGCCTGCGTTCTGCTGATCACCCATATCGCTCTCCAATCTGGCTTCGTTGTGTGAACTGCTACCTGTGTATAGACGATGGCAGTCCTGCGGGACAATGAGGCCGGTCAACCATCGGTCCCAAGCGGCCTGATGGCCGGGTCTCCTTGTCCTGTGCTTTCAATTTACGCCCCGGCGGTCCATTAGCTCAATGTGACATTGCCGACCATGTCGATAGCGAATATTTATCGCGCCGTCCATCCGGCGCTGTCTCGCCTGACAAGGGCACTCGGGCCGGGTTGGCGGAAGAAAGGGACCGATCGGGGCAGGCCCGATCGGTCCCTCTGTCGTCGCGATGCCAGGGCGTCAGCTCATTCGGGCTGGGATACCATGATGGGCTTATCCTCCGGGCCCACCTGGAAGACGATGAAGCTGGCGCCATCGCTGCTCATGGCCCTGGCGACCATCGGCCGGTCGGGGGGTTCGTAGAAGGCCTCGCCGGCGGCAATGCGCCTGGGGTCTTCTCCCTCGACATCGACCTCGATGCTGCCCTCGGTCACGTAGACGAAGACGTGTCCCGGATGGATATGGCGGTCCGTCACCCACTCCTCGCCCACATCGAAGCGCACGATGTTGGCCTCCATCCCCTCCTGGCCCTCGAGTGTCGATTTCAGGATCGAGGTCGTCTCGCCGGCGGCGAGCAGGGGCATGAGGGCCAGGGCAGCGACCAGGGCAGCGGCGGCGCCCATGGCTGTCCGGTGTGGATTCATGATCTCCTCCTTCCACCTGGGGTGGTAGTCGGATACGGGGGTGCCGTCGCAGGGAGCCTCGGCCGGGCGCGACTGACGACAGCCGACCAGGAACTCCCCACCGGCATCCCTCACTATAGTCCCGCCCAGGCGGACTCGCCCTGCGGCAAGCCGCCGGGGGCTCGTGCCCGAAGTCCTCGTGCTTTCGCGCTCCGGTATCCCGGAGGCGTGTGCTCAGGAGGAGCTGGCCGCGGGGACCAGCATCGTCTTCGCCTCGCCCATCAGGAAGGCGCGGTTGGTCTCCAGCGCCTCGCGCAGGAAGTCCCACAGCAGGCGTACCCGGGCCAGGCGGCGCTGCTCCTGGCGGGCGGTGATCCAGAACTGGCGGTCGATCGCCACCTCGTCCTCCAGCACGTTCACCAGCGACGTCGAGGCGCCGGCCATGAAGCAGGGCAGCACGGCGAGGCCCGCCCCGTGCAGGCAGGCGGCGTGCTGGGTGGTGACGCTGGTGCTGCGCATGGCGAAGTGCGGGCCCGGGTGGCCCACCACCGCCGGGTCGAGCAGCGGCTCCAGGTAGCTGAGCTGCTCGCTGAAGATCAGGTCGTCGACGTAGCCCACCAGGCGGTGCGCGCCCAGTTCGGCGAGCCGCCGTGGCCTGCCGTGGCGGGCGAGGTAGCCCTCGCTGCCGTAGAGGCGCAGCCGGTAGTCGCAGAGCCGCGAGATCACCAGGCCCGGGCTCACCGGGCGTTCCACGGTGATGGCCAGGTCCGCCTCGTGGCGGCTCAGGTTGACCACCCGGGGCAGGGCGAGCAGGTCGAGGGTGACGCCCGGATGGCGTTCGCAGAAGGCCGAGAGCAGCGGCGCGATCACCCAGGTGCCGAAGCCCTCGGTCACGCCGAGGCGGATCTGGCCGCTGATCTGGTGGTTCTTGTCGGTGAGGCTCTCGCCGGCCTCGAAGGCGTGGCGGGCCATCTCCTCGGCGTGGGCGAGCAGCTGCTGGCCGGCCTCGGTGAGGTGGTAGCCATGGGTGCTGCGCTCGAACAGCTGGGTGTTGAGCGCCTGCTCGAAGCGCCGGGTGCGCCGCGACAGGGTGGAGTGGTCGAGTCCCAGCCGGCGGGCGGCGTCGGTGAGCCGCTCGCTGCGCGCCACCTCGAGGAAGATCTGGATATCCTGCCAGTCGAGCATGAGCGTCTCCCGCGGCCTTGTGGTTGTGCATGGATGCACAAGCAATGTGCCCGAGTGCCCGTTGTCACGCCATCCGACGACTGTATAGACTCGATGTCACCACGGTTCGTGTATAGATACACATAAAGTCTAATGTCCCCGCCGCCGCGGCGCCTGACGATGGCCGAACAACGACAAGCCAGGCTCGCGGTCGGGGCAGGAACAGCACAGAGGAGCATGCCACCATGTCCGTTCGCGAGATTCCCATGTACATCGACGGCCAGCCCGTCCAGTCCCAGAGCCAGGAGTGGCGCGACGTGGTCAACCCGGCCACCCAGGAAGTGGTGGCGCGGGTGCCGTTCTGCACCGCCGAGGAGGTCGAGACGGCCGTGGCCAGCGCCAAGGAGGCCTTCAAGACCTGGCGCAAGGTGCCGCTGGCCAAGCGCATGCGCATCATGCTCAAGCTGCAGGCGCTGATCCGCGACAACACCGACGAGCTGGCCGCGCTGATCACCGAGGAGCACGGCAAGACCCTGCCCGACGCCGCCGGCGAGGTGGGCCGCGGCCTGGAGGTGGTGGAGCACGCCTGCTCGATCACCTCCCTGCAGCTGGGCGAGCTGGCCGAGAATGCCGCCAGCGAGGTGGACGTCTACACCCTCAACCAGCCGCTGGGCGTGGGCGCCGGCATCACCGCCTTCAACTTCCCCATCATGCTGCCCTGCTTCATGTTCCCGCTGGCCATCGCCACCGGGAACACCTTCGTGCTCAAGCCCTCCGAGCAGGACCCGAGCTCCACCATGCGCCTGGTCGAGCTGGCCCACGAGGCCGGCATCCCGGCCGGCGTGCTCAACGTGGTCCACGGCGGCCCGGACGTGGCCAACCAGATCGCCGACCATACCGACATCAAGGCGCTCTCCTTCATCGGCTCCACCCATGTCGGCTCGCTGCTCTACAACCGCGCCGCGGCCGCCGGCAAGCGCATGCAGTCGATGATGGGCGCCAAGAACCACTGCGTGGTCATGCCCGACGCCAACCGCAGCCAGGCGATCAACAACCTGCTGGGCTCCGCCTACGGTGCCGCCGGCCAGCGCTGCATGGCCAACTCCGTGGTGGTGCTGGTGGGCGAGGCCCGCGAGTGGCTGGACGACATCGTCGAGGGCACCCGCAGCATGAAGGTGGGCCCCGGCACCCAGCGTGATGCCGACCTCGGCCCGCTGGTCTCTCCCCAGGCCAAGGAGCGCGTGGAGCGGCTGATCGCCGCCGGCGAGAAGGAGGGCGCCAAGCTGCTGGTCGACGGCCGCGGCTGCCAGGTGGAGGGCTATCCGGACGGCAACTTCGTCGGCCCGACCCTGTTCGCCGACGTGAAGCCCGAGATGACCATCTATCGCGAGGAGATCTTCGGCCCGGTGCTCTGCGTGGTGAGTGTCGACACCCTGGACGAGGCGATCGAGTTCATCAACGCCAACCCCAACGGCAACGGCACCTCCATCTTCACCAACTCCGGCTGGGTGGCGCGCCGCTTCGAGAGCGACATCGACGTCGGCCAGGTGGGCATCAACGTGCCGATCCCGGTGCCGGTCGCCTACTTCAGCTTCACCGGCTCTCGCGGCTCCAAGCTCGGTGACCTGGGCCCCAACGGCAAGCAGGCCATCGCCTTCTGGACCCAGACCAAGACCGTCACCGCGCGCTGGTTCGAGCCGGAGAACGTCTCCAGCGGCATCAACAGCACCATCTCGCTGAGCTGATCCCGGCCCGCTGCGAGGCTATCGGCGGCCCCGTCTCGAGAGAGGCGGGGCCGCCGTCGTTGCGGGGCCTGCGTTGATGGAAGGGCGGGCAGGGCGTTTGACAGGGGCATGACGTCATACCTATAGGATATGGACCGCCGCCCATCCGGGTGGCGAGCTCACCCGACAACGACAAGACAAGAGGTGGAGAGCATGTTCAGCCAGACTCGCACCATTCCCCGGCCCCGGCGGCTGTGCGCCGCCGTGTGCCTGGCCCTCGGGCTCGGCGTGGCGGGGAGCGCCACCGCCCAGGAGCCGGTCCGCATCGGCGCCATCTACATCATGTCCGGTTCCCCCTCGGTCTACGGCCAGTTCGCCCAGCAGGGCATGCAGCTCGCCGTGGACGAGATCAACGAGGCGGGGGGCATTCTCGACCGCCAGGTCGAATTCGTGCTCGAGGACAGCCAGATCAAGGCCGATGCTGCCATCCAGGCCGCCCGCAAGCTGGTCTACTCCGAGCAGGTGCACGGCCTGATGGGCCTGGACAGCTCCGGCGTGGCCACGGGCGTCGTCCCGGTGGTGCCCGAGCTGCAGCGGCCCTTCATCATCACCCACGCCGCCACCCCGGACGTCACCGGCAAGCTCTGCAACCGCTACACCTACCGGCTGAGCGTCAACATCAGCCAGAACACCAGGGCGGCCGCCGAGATCGCCGCGGAGACCGGCGCCAGGCGCTGGACGACCATCGGGCCGGACTACGCCTTCGGCCACCAGTCCTGGGAGTTCTTCGGCGACTACCTCAAGGAGCTCGACCCCGAGGTGGAGCTGATGGAGCGCACGGCCTTCCCGCGCTTCGGCAACGAGGACTTCACGCCCTTCATCAACAACGTCATGGATGCGAAGCCCGAGGGCGTGCTGGTCTCGCTGTGGGGCGGCGACCTGGTCAACTTCATCCGCCAGGCCAACAACCTCGGCTTCTTCGAGCAGGACTTCGAGGTGCTGATGACCCTGGGCGGCGCCACCGAGGTGATGTCCGCCCTGGGCAGCGACATGCCCGAGGGGATCTGGGTCGGCACGCGCTACTGGTTCGCGGCCCACGAGAACGCCACCAACGACGCCTTCGTCAGCGCCTACATGGAGCGCTTCGGCAACCCGCCGAGTTACAACGCCCAGGGCGCCTATGCGGGCATCTACGCCTACAAGGCCGCCATCGAGGAGGCCGGCTCCACCGATCCCGAGGCGATCACCGATGCGCTCTCCGGCCTGACCTTCCAGGCCCCCAACGGCCCGCTCACCTTCCGCGAGGGGGACCACCAGGCCGTGGTCGGCCCCACCTGGGGGCAGACCGCCGAGGTCAGCGACGAGTACGGCGTGCGCATGCTCGACCCGATGAAGACCTTCGACGGCGACCTCGTGACGCCCGACGTGTCGGAGACGGGCTGCTCGCTCTGACACCGCCTGCCGGCCGCCCGTCCCGGGCGGCCGGCCCGACCCATCCGGGAGTCCACGATGCAGAGCTTCATTGCCGCGCTGCTCAACAGCCTCGACATCGCGCTGCTGCTGTTCGTCATCGCCGTCGGCCTCAACATCATCTTCGGCGTGCTCAACGTCATCAACTTCGCCCACGGCGCCCTCTACATGCTGGGCGCCTACTTCGCCTATACCGCGATGGGGCTGCTGGGGCTCTCCTTCTGGCTGGCGCTGTTGGTGGCCCCGCTGCTGGTGGCCGTGGTGGCGATCGCCATCGAGCGGCTGATGCTGCGCACGGTCTATGACCGCCACATCACCGACAGCCTGCTGCTCACCTTCGCCCTGCTGCTGATCATCGACGAGTCGGTGAGGATGATCTGGGGGCCCTCCATCCAGGTGGTGAACCCGCCGGCGCTGCTCGCCGGGACCGTCTCGGTGCTCGGCGTGAACTATCCCCTCTACGGCCTCTTCGTGATCGCCGTGGGGCTCGCCATGATGCTGGGCCTGTGGCTGCTCTTCACCCGCACCCGCTTGGGGCGCATCGTGCGCGCCGCGGCCCTGGACCGTGAGATGGCCCAGACCCTGGGGATCAACGTGCCGCTGGTGATCACCGGCGTGTTCGCCTTCGGCGCCTGGATCGCCGCGGTGGGTGGCGTGGTGGCCGCGCCCATGCGGGCCATCGGGCCGGCGATGGGCGAGAAGATCATCATCGAGTCGTTCATCGTGGTGGTGATCGGCGGGCTCGGCAGCTTCCCCGGCACCCTGCTGGGTGCCCTGGTGCTGGGCGGCATCCACGGCTTCGGCGGACGCTTCCTGCCCGAGATCAACCTGGTGCTGCCCTACATCGGCATGGCCCTGGTGCTGCTGCTCAAGCCCCAGGGGCTGATGGGCAAGGGGGCGAGCGCATGATGACACGACTGCTGATCGCCGGGCTGCTGGCGCTGGTGCTGGCCGCGCTCTTCCTGCTGCCCTATGGGGTCTCCTACTTCTACATCTTCGTCGCCACCGAGATCCTGATCATGGGACTCTTCGCGGCCAGCTTCAATCTGGTGTTCGGCTACACCGGGATGCTCTCCTTCGGCCATGCGGCCTTCTTCGGGATGGGCGCCTACACCACCGCCATGCTGCTGCTCCACCTGCAGGTGCCGCTGGTGTGGACCCTGCTGGCGGCGATGCTGACCTCGATGCTGCTGGCCGCGGTGATCGGCTTCTTCTGCGTGCGGCTCAACGAGGTCTACTTCGCCATGCTGACCCTGGCGTTCGGCATGATGGTGTTCTCCGTGGCCCACCAGTGGCGCAGCGTGACCAACGGCAGCGACGGCATCACCGGCTTTCCCCTCACCGAGTTCGGCCTGGGGCTCGACCTGCAGCTCGCCAACCCGCTGGTCTACTACTACGTGGTGCTGGTGGTGGTAGTGCTGGCCGCGGCACTGCTCTACCTGGTGACCCGATCGCCCTTCGGGCTGATCCTCAGGGCCATCAGCGAGAACCCGGAGCGGGTCTCCTTCTGCGGGCTCAACGAGCGGCGCTTCCGGCTGATCGCCTTCATCGTGGCGGGGCTCTTCGCGGGGCTCGCCGGGGGGCTCTTCGCGCCCTTCAACCGGGTGGCGAGCCCCGACATGATCCACTGGAGCCACTCCGCGGAGGCGGTGCTGATGACCATCCTCGGCGGCTCGGCCTACTTCCTGGGGCCCTTCTTCGGCGCCATGGTGTTCGTGCTGCTGGAGACCTGGATCACCAGCTACACCGACCACTGGATGCTGTTCCTCGGCATCATCCTGGCGCTGATGGTGATGTTCTTCCGCCGCGGTATCCTCGGGACCGTGCTCGACCGGGTGCTGAGACGATGACCGAACCACTGCTCTCGATCCGCGACCTCACCAAGACCTTCGGCGGCGTGCATGCCGTGGACGGGGTCTCCCTCGACGTGCGCCCGCGCGAGACCGTGGCCTTGATCGGGCCCAACGGCGCGGGCAAGACGACCTTCTACAACATGATCTCGGGGCGCATGACGCCGACCTCGGGGAGCATCCACTTCGACGGCGAGGAGATCACCGGGCTGCCGCCGCACCGCATCAGCCGGCTGGGCATCTCCCGCTCCTTCCAGATCACCAACATCTTCCAGGAGCTCACGGTGCGCCAGAACGTCGAGGTCGCGCTCACCGCCTTCCACGGCAAGGCGCTCGCGATGCTGCGCCTGGCCTCCCGCGACCGCGAGATCATCGACGAGGCCCAGGGCCTGCTCGAGCGGCTGGGGCTCGAGGCCCTGGCGGGTCAGCGTGCCGGGGTGCTCAGCTACGGCGACAAGCGCCTGCTCGAGATCGCCATCGTGCTGGCGACCCGCCCGCGCCTGGTGCTGCTCGACGAGCCCACGGCGGGCATGACCCCGGAGGAGACCCGCCACGTCACCCAGTTGATCCGCAGGCTCGCCGACTCCGGCGACTACACCTTCCTGGTCACCGAGCACGACATGAGCGTGGTGTTCGGGATCGCCGACCGCATCCTGGTGATGCACCGCGGCCAGCGGCTGG
This sequence comes from Halomonas sp., assembly GCF_033549285.1. Taxonomy (GTDB): domain Bacteria; phylum Pseudomonadota; class Gammaproteobacteria; order Pseudomonadales; family Halomonadaceae; genus Halomonas. The sequence goes on along the minus strand of NZ_JAWSUJ010000013.1, from coordinate 28,643 downwards.
CGGAGGGCACGCCGGAGGAGATTCGCAACGACCCCGAGGTGAAGCGCGCCTATCTCGGCGAGGAAGAAGAGGAGGCGGCATCCTGATGCTCAAGGTCGAGGATATCCACACCTACTACGGCGAGAGCCACGCGTTGCAGGGCGTCAGCCTGGAGGTCGAGGCCGGGGAGGTCGTCTGCCTGCTGGGCCGCAACGGCGCCGGGAAGAGCACCACGCTCAAGAGCATCATGGGAGTCACGCCGCCGCGGCAGGGCAGGGTGCTGTTCGAGGGCCAGGACATCCGCGGGATGCCGGCCCACCGCATCGCCCGGCTCGGCATCGCCCTCGTGCCGGAGGACCGGCGCATCTTCCCCGGGCTCAGCGTCTACGAGAACCTGGAGGTGGCGATGCAGCCCGGCCACCGGGGCGAGCGCCGCTGGACCCCGGAACGGGTGCTCGACACCTACCCGATGCTCGCGGAGCTGCGTCACCAGGACGGTGCCACCCTCTCGGGCGGGCAGCAGCAGATGCTGGCGATCGCCCGGGCCCTGGTGACCGAGCCGCGCCTGCTGCTGCTCGACGAGCCCAACGAGGGGCTGGCCCCGGTCATCGTCCACCAGATCGGCGAACTGATCGACGACCTGGCGAGCACCACCACCATCCTCTTCACCGACCAGAGCGTGCCCTTCGCCCTGCGCCATGCCCGCAAGGCCTTCATCCTCCAGAAGGGACAGGTCGCCTACGCCGGCACCACCGCCGAGCTGCGCGAGAACCCCGAACTGCAGGAGCGCTATCTTTCCGTGGCCTGACAGGCTGGCCAGGCTCCAGTCTCCGCTCCCTTCATGAAGCGGCGTCGCGGCGTTGTGTTTTCGCGTCGTGGATGAAAGGGTGGGCGTAGCCTTTTGGTGTCAATACGTGAGGAAAGGGACAGGGAGCCGTCGAGATGTTCGAGCTGAAGCTGGATGATGAGGAGGGCCGAGTCCGCGCCCTGGAGCGCCTGGACATCCTGGACAGCGAGGAGGATGCGGTCTTCGAGAACGTCGCGACCCTTGTCCGTCAGGTCCTCAAGGTGCCAATGAGCGGGGTTTCGCTGATCGATCGGCGTCGCCACTGGTTCAAGGCGAGACGCGGTATCGGCGTGCAGGAGTTCGCCCGCGAACTGTCCTTCTGCGCCAGGACCATCGACCAGCCCGACGTGCTGCTCATTACCGATGCGCGAGCAGACCCGCTCTATGCCGAGCATCCCTTCGTGGTGGGGGAGCCCCATGTCGTGTGCTATGCCGGGATCCCGCTGACCACGCCGGATGGGTACAACATCGGGAGCCTCTGCGCGATGGGCACCGCGCCACGAGCGTTCACGCCCGAGGAGGTCGGTATCCTGTCCAGCCTCGCAAGGATCCTGATCGACAGCATCGAGCTGCGCCAGACGGCCTCCTCGGACGCACTCACCGGCGCCATGAACCGCCGTGGGTGGATGACAGGGGCGAAATCGGAGCTTCGACGTGCGGCGCGCTACCGGCACCCGGTGTCCCTGGCCATCATGGACATCGACATGTTCAAGTCGGTCAACGATACCTGGGGGCATCCTGCCGGGGATATCGTGATCGCGGCGCTCGCCGACCTGACGATGGACCTGGTTCGTGACTCCGACCTGTTCGGCCGGCTGGGCGGGGAGGAGTTCGCGCTGCTGATGCCGGAAACGTCGCCGGACCAGGCCGCGGCCGCGGCCGAACGCATCCGCGCGAGCTTCGAATCCCTGCCCCTCGACATCAGGAAGGGGCGCCCGATCACCTGCACCGTCAGCATCGGCGTCACGTCGCTCTGCGCACCAGACGATACGCTCGAGCAGATGCTGGAGCGCGCCGACCAGGCGCTCTACCACGCCAAGAGTGGCGGGCGTAATCGGGTGACGTGCTCGAGCGAGTGACGCCGGTCAAGCCTCCTCTCGGCGACTGATGCCGTCGTTCGATCCTGTCCTTGCAGTCCTGGCGCGCGGGTTCGACCTTTGGGTGCGTGTGTGACGTTGACGTTAACTGCTATCTTGACCGCGTCGAGAACAACCATGACGCCTGGAGCCTCCATGTCCGCGCCGATCAGCCGCTTCCCCATCCCCGAATCGATCCACGACCTGCCCGACGACCTCCGCGACGCCATGCTGGCAGTGCAGGAGAAGGCCGGCTTCGTGCCCAACGTCTTCCTGATGCTGGCCCACCGGCCGGCCGAGTTCCGCGCCTTCTTCGCCTATCACGATGCCCTGATGGAGCGGGAGTCCGACACGCTCACCAAGGCCGAGAAGGAAATGATCGTGGTGGCCACCAGCGCCCGCAACCGCTGCCTCTACTGCGTGGTGGCCCACGGCGCCCTGGTGCGGATCTACAGCAAGGATCCGCTGCTCGCCGACCAGGTGGCGACCAATCATCGCACCGCGCCGATCAGCGAGCGCCATCGCACCATGCTGGACTTCGCCCTCTACTGCGGCCTGGAGGTGGGAGAGCTCACCGACGAGTGGGAGGCCCGCCTGAAGACGGCCGGGTTCACCCACCACGACATCTGGGATATCGGCGCCATCGCCGCCTTCTTCGGCCTCTCCAACCGCCTGGTCACCCTGACCGGCACGCCGCCCAACGAGGAGTTCTACCTGATGGGGCGGGTGCCGCGGGAGAAGTGAGAGTCAGCCTGTGACAGACAAGTAGCGTCGCACCTGCCCAGAGACAGTCGATTGCTGTTACCGTCACTAGCGATGGCACGGAAGGAGATGGGCGATGGATCGGCTACCGGCAGGCCTCTACGAACGACTGCTCGATGAAGAGCTCAGGGAACAGTTGGAAGCTCACCCCGAGCTCAAGCCGGTATTGCGTAAACTCGATGATGAGACGGCTCCTCACGCCTACGCTCAGTTCCTCGGTCAGCTGCTTCATCAGGCCTTGCGAATCATTGACGCCGACCGTCGCCTACCCCTTCTTAATCGCCTTATCGAGCTGATCTCGGCAACTGATGGCCTCGACTATCTGGCGCGCAAGAGACTACTGGAGGTGGACAAGCCGTTACTCAGCGAGTTGGGCAAGGGGAGCCATCGGTTACCACGTCCGACGACGCCGTTGGCGACCAGTGCGCTGCTGACGGGGCTGGGGCATGATCCACCCCTCGAGCATGAGCTGCGCACCGAGATGGCCACGGCCGACGGCGTCGACATCCTGGTCTCCTTCATCAAGTGGTCGGGGCTTAGGCTGCTGATGCCAGCCTTCGAGCGCCTGGCCGAGTGTCATATTCCGGTACGCCTGATCTCGACCAGCTACATGGGCGCCAGTGACCCGACCGCATTGGAGTGGCTGTCCCAGCAGCCCAATGTCACCGTGCGCGTCTCCTACGACACCGGCGGCACACGACTGCACGCCAAGGCTTACCACTTTCACCGCGAGAGCGGGTACTCCACGGCCTATATCGGTTCGGCGAATATGTCCCACTCGGCAATGACCCAGGGACTTGAGTGGACCGTCAAGGTCACCGCTCAGGATATGGGGCATATCCTCGAACGCTTCGAGGCGGAGTTTGCGGCCTACTGGGAAAGCGATGAGTTCGAACCCTATACCCCAGAAGATTTCCCGCGCTTTCGTCGGGCCATCGCCGCGCATCAGGAGCGCGCTCAAGGTGGGGCGACCTTCTTCGCCGAGATCACGCCTCGGCCTTTCCAGCTTCGAATTCTTGAAGCCCTGGCCGCCGCACGCCAGCGCGGCTCGTTTCGTAATCTGGTGGTGGCGGCCACCGGTACCGGCAAGACCGTGATCTCGGCGCTGGATTATCGACGGGTATGCGAAGGTGAAGGGCGGCAGGTGCCGCTGCTTTTCGTCGCGCATCGTAAGGAGATTCTGGAACAGGCTCAGGCCTGCTACCGCACCGTGCTGCGTGATCAGAACTTCGGCGAGCTCTGGGTGGGTGGGCATGTGCCGACAGAACACCGCCACCTATTTGCCTCGGTGCAAACGCTGAACCGTCACCGGCCTTGGGAAACGTCAGGGAGCAAGCATTTCCACTATGTGGTGATCGATGAGGCCCATCATGAGACCGCCAGCAGCTATCGGGCTCTGCTCGAGGAGCTTAAGCCTGCCGTGTTGCTGGGGCTGACAGCCACGCCCGAGCGAATGGATGGCAGCAGCATCCTGCCGGACTTCGATGGTGACTTCGTGGCGGAGATTCGCCTCCCCGAGGCGTTGGAAGAGAAGCTGCTGTGTCCCTTCCACTACTTCGGGGTCAGCGATAGCATCGACCTCAGTGACGACAGCCTCTGGCGAAACGGCCGATACGATACGCGCCAGATCGAGAGCTTGTTGACCGGCGACGATTTTCGTGCCAAGCAGCGAGTGGATACCGTCCGGCAGGCGCTGGAGCGCTATCAGCCTGATCTGCAAGGAGTCCGCGCGGTGGGGTTCTGTGCCGGTGTTCGCCACGCCGAGTATATGGCCGGGTGTTTCAATCGGCTGGGTAGTGCGTATCGGGCCGCCGTACTCGTTGGTGACACGCCGACTGAAATCCGTGCCGAGCGGTTGCGCGAGTTCCGTGAAGGGACGCTGCCCTTCCTGTTCACCGTGGATGTGCTCAGCGAAGGGGTTGATGTTCCCGATATCAACCTGGTGATGTTCCTGCGGCCGACTGAGAGCCTGACGGTCTTCCTCCAGCAGCTAGGGCGCGGTTTGCGTCATGCCTCGGGCAAGGAGTGCCTTACCGTCCTGGACTTCGTGGGACAGACTCACCGGCGCTACCGCCTGGATACCAAGTTCACGGCGCTGCTCTCCGGACGGCGCATGCGGCTGGATCGTGAGGTTGAGGCCGACTTCCCCAGCTTGCCACCCGGCTGCAGCATCCAGCTCGAACGGGTCGCTCGGGAGCGCGTGCTTGGCAAGATCCGCTCGGTGTTGGCCGACCTCAATCAGTTTATTCCCGAGACGCTGCGCAGCTGGTCGGAAGAGGTGGGTCGACCGCTCACCTTCGGGCGTTTCATCGAGGTGACCGGGCTGACGCCGGTCCAGGTGCTGTCGCGTCGCAGCTGGAGCGAGTGGAAAGCCTTGGCCGACCGCCAAGTCCCACCCGAGGATCCCGATTTCGATCAGGCACGCAAGGCGCTGTCGCGTATTGCGCTGCGTAGCGACCCGGTACTGCTCTCGGCCGTTGAGATCCTGGGCCATGCTGAAGGCGTCGAGCAAACCCTGGGGCGCTATGACACTGCAAGGCAAACCGCGCTGCACTATTTGCTATGGGGCCAAAAGGGTGGTCGGCTCGGCGTCGACAGCCTCGAGCAGTCGCTGCGCAAGTGGCGTGCTAATCCCAGCGTCGCGGCCGATGCTGCCGAGGTCGCCGCCTGGAGGCGCGCGCATCAGCAGGTGCCGCTGCAGCGATTGAGCGAGCTGCCTTTCGACTGTGAGTTACTCCTGCATGGCGCCTACGGCACCGCCGAAATCAAGGCGTCTCTGGGATTGGCCAGCCTTGAAAAACCGGGTGCTACCGGGGTAGGTGTCATCCACTCCAAGGACATTCGTACCTATATCCACTTGGTCACCTTCCAGAAGGACGAGGGAGACTTCTCTCCTACCACGCGCTATCGCGATTACCCCGTCAGCCGTTCGCTGCTTCATTGGGAGAGTCAGTCAACCGTCACTCAGGAGAGCCCAACGGGGCAGAACTATCTCCATTTCGAAGAGCGTGGCTATACCATCCTCTTCTTCGCTCGCCTGACCAAACGGGTTGAGGGAGAGACGGCACCGTTTATCTTCCTGGGGCCGGCCAAGGCACTGAAAAGCTATCAAGGGAATCGTCCCATCGCCATGACCTGGCAGCTGGAGTATCCGATGCCCGCGGAGCTCTTCGAGGAGGCGAGGCCGGCATAGCGCAATTGTAGCCATTGCGGGGTGCTGGAGGAGATTCGACTTTTGCCGGCATGTTGACGTTAACTGCTATCTTGGTGGCGTTGCCAACAACCACAACACTTGGAGCCTCCATGTCCGCCTCGATCAGCCGTTTCCCCCGTTCCCGAATCAATCCACGACCTGCCTGATGACGTCCGCGATGCCATGCTGGCAGTGCAGGAGAAGGCCGGCTTCGTGCCCAACGTCTTCCTGATGCTGGCCCACCGGCCGGCCGAGTTCCGCGCCTTCTTCGCCTATCACGATGCCCTTATGGAGCGGGAGTCCGACACGCTCACCAAGGCCGAGAAGGAGATGATCGTGGTGGCCACCAGCGCCAGCAACCGCTGCCTCTACTGCGTGGTGGCCCACGGTGCCCTGGTGCGTATCTACAGCAAGGACCCGCTGCTCGCCGATCAGGTGGCCATCAACCACCGCACCGATCAGCGAGCGCCACCGCACCATGCTGGACTTCGCCCTCTACTGCGGTCTGGAGGTGGGAGAGCTCACCGACGAGTGGGAGGCTCGCCTGAAAACGGCCGGGTTCACACACGACGACATATGGGACATCGGCGCCATCGCCGCCTTCTTCGGCCTCTCCAATCTCTCCAACCTCTCCAACCTCTCCAACCGCCTGGTCACCCTGACCGGCACGCCCCCCCCCAACGAGGAGTTCTACCTGATGGGGTGGGTGCCGCGGGAGAAGTAAGGCGGAATGACCGGGGCTACGTGATTCAGCGCCCCGGTGGGGTTGCTACCGGGGCGCTGAATCATGGCAATGACTGGGCTCTGGGGTCAGTCACCGCCGAGACTCAAGGCCACGAAGTAGGAGTTGCCATCCCGGTAGAGCCGTACCGGGATCGCCTGGCCTTCCGGCAGGTCGGCGACGATATCGGCCAGCTGTTCGGGGCTCTCCACCTGCTGCTGCCCCATGCTCACCAGCACATCGCCCGGGCGGATCCCGGCGGCTGCCGCGCGTCCGGAGGGGTCGACATCGGCGATGCGCACGCCATGATCGAGTCCGAGCTGTTGGCGCTCGGCGTCGCTCAAGGGCTGTGCCGCGATGCCGAGGCGGGCCGGTTCGCTCTCGTTGCCGGCCTGGTCGGCTCCCGCGTCCGGCCACTCGCCAACCTCCAGGGTGATCGACTGCCGCTCGCCTTCACGCAGCACCAGCAGCTCGACCTCCTCACCGGGGGCCACGCCGCCGATCAGCCTGGGCAGCGTGGTGGAGTGGTCGACCTCCTGGCCATTGGCTTCCAGGATGATGTCGCCCGCCTGGAGCCCGCCTTCGGCCGCCGGGCCGTCGGGGGCCAGGTCCGCGATCAGGGCGCCTTCGGCCTGGTCCAGCCCGAAGGAGCTTGCCAGGTCCCGGGAAACCGGCTGGATCCTGACGCCGAGCCAGCCGCGGCTGACGTACCCCTCATTGCGCAACTGGTCGGCGACATCCATGGCCACATCGATCGGGATGGCGAAGGAAAGCCCCATGTACCCGCCGCTACGCGTCAGGATCTGGGAGTTCACGCCGATCACCTCCCCTTCCAGGTTGAACAGTGGCCCACCGGAGTTGCCCGGGTTGATGGCCACGTCGGTCTGGATGAAGGGCACATACACGTCCTGGGGCAGGGTGCGGTTGATGGCACTGATGATGCCGGCCGTCACGGAATGATCGAAGCCGAAGGGGGAGCCGATGGCGGCGACCCACTGGCCCACTTCAAGGTCTCCCGCCTCGCCCATGTCGAGGGTGGGAAGGTCGTCGGCATCGACCTTGAGCACGGCGACATCGGTCTTGTCATCGGTACCCACCAGTTCGGCCTCGAGTTCGCGCCGGTCGTTGAGGCGCACCAGGATCTCGTCGGCCTCCTTGACCACATGGGCATTGGTCATGATGTAGCCGTCTTCATCGAAGATGAAGCCCGAGCCCAGCGAGCGGCGCTCCTGGTTGCCCTGGCCTCGGCCGCCGCCGGGGGGCATGGGCATGCGGTCACCGAAGAAGTGCCGAAAGATCTCGGGTAACTCCTGGCCACCGAACTGGCCGGTGGGGGGTGCCTGTCGCTCGACCGTTCGGGATGTCGAGATATTGACGACCGACGGGGCGGCTTCCTCCACCAGTTGGGTGAAGTCCGGCAGTCGCTGTTGCGCCAGCGCGGGCTGGGAAGCGACAAGGAGTATTCCTAGCAGCACTAGCCAGGAAAGCGTGCGTGTCTTGCCTGTCACGATGGGCTCCTGTGGCATCGGTTGGATGGTGTCATGGTCGGCAGCGGTATCCCCCGGCGGGGTACTTCATACGCCGATATCCTCGTCATACTCCTTCTCGGAGTGTGGCTTGACGGGCGAATCATCGTTGCATTCGGGCTCGTGCATGAAGGTGCGGGTCGTCTCGACACTGCCCAGGTCCTGGATCGTGCGTCGCCCGAGCAAGACCGGGTAGTTCATGTTGTCGCGATCCTCCAGGCTGAACTGCTCCTCGCGAAGCGTCTCTCCCATGCAGAGCGTCATCAGCACGACGGGCCGGCTCTCTTCCCCTCCGGCACCCCTCACCCGCAGGTCGCGAAACACCGGCCGCTCGAAGGTCTTCGAGACGACATCGTCCGTTTCCTCGTCCTCGACCTCGACGGTGAATCGCACCCAGTCCTCTCCGTCGCGCTCGAACGTCTCGATCTCTTCGGCCTGCATCGATGATGTCAGGGCACCGGTATCCAGCTTCACCTTGACCGCCGTGCCCCACGGCTCGATGGTGGCCTTCTCGATCCAGCCATAGGTGGCAGTCTCGGCCGCCTGGGCGGCACTCCCCAGCAGCCCGGCGCCGAGCAAGGCCAGCAGTGTCCTCGGGATCGGTCTGTGCATGCGTTTCCTCCCTGACTACACGTGGATGATGTCGGTGATGCGAATGGCAATGCGTCCATGAGCCATGGACTCGCCCTGCGACCGTCATCGAGGAGAGGGAGTTCCGTCATCGCGAGAGGGGACCTTCGCGAGAGACCTCGAGGGCCTGTTGGCTGGCGCCGCCGACAAGCCCACGGGAATCGGGCCCGGGTGGTCGCCAGGGGAGGGCGGCGTTATGATGTTCCTCGATCGTCCCACCATCGGCCCGCCAGGGCACGATGCGAGGTGCGATCCCACAATCCATTCACTTGTCGCCAGGGGAGTCCCGCTGCCGCATGCGTTGGCCGGGGCTGAGAGAGCGCATCGCGCTGACCCTGGAACCTGATCCGGTTCATACCGGCGGAGGAAGTGCGACATGCCCTACCTGACGTCTGCCGTGCTCGGCGCGGCGCTGCTTTGCTTTGCGTTCCTGGGCCTCAGGGCCCGCCGGGCCGACGGCCCCCTCGACGACTACGTCACCGCGCGCAACTCCCAGGGGGCCCAGTCGCTGGGTCTCTCCTTCCTGGCCTCCGGGATGGGCGCCTGGATCCTCTTCGCGCCACCCGAGATCGGGGCCTTCGTCGGCCCGCTGGCGCTGGCCGGTTATGCCATCGGCTCGGCGCTGCCGTTCATCGTGCTCGGGCTCTATGGGCCGGCGATCCGCCGCCACCTGCCCGAGGGGCGCAGCATCGGCGAGTTCGCCGAGGCCTGCTATGGCGCCGGGGTGCGGCGCTGGGTGTCGCTGGTCTCGATCCTCTACATGGCCTGCTTCCTGGCCGCGGAGCTCACCGCCATCGGTGCCATCACCGCGCTGCTCTCCGATGTGCCGCCGGCGCTGGTGGTCATCGGCGTGGCGGTTTCCACGCTGCTCTACACGGCAATGGGCGGCCTGCGGGCGAGCCTCGCTACCGACCGCTGGCAGGCCTGGCTGCTGATCGCGCTGCTGGCCCTGGTCGGTGGCGTGGCGCTGATGCGCCTGCCCGCGATGCCGGTGGATGCCGCGCTGCCGTCGATCCCCGCCGGCAGCGCCCTGGCCGTGGCGCTGACCCTGGTGATCGCGGTGACCGCGGCCAACCTCTTCCACCAGGGCTACTGGCAGCGCGTCTGGGCGGCCCGCGACGACCGCGCCCTGGGCCGCGGCGCCTGGCTGGGCGGCGGCGTCACCGTGCTGGTGGTGATGGTGGTGGGCGGCCTCGGCATGCTGGCGGCCATGGCCGGCGTGGCGCTGGGCGAGCCGCCGATCCCCTTCTTCGCGCTGCTCGCACAGGCGCCTGGCTGGCTGGCCCTGCCGGCGCTGGTGCTGGCGGTGACCCTGGTCGCCTCCAGCGTGGATACCCTGCAGAACGGCCTCGCCTCGCTGGTGGTGGCGGGTTCCGGCCGGCGCGGGCTCTCCATCGGCGCGGCACGCTGGGTCACGGTGGCGCTGATGGTGCCGGTGGTGGGCGTGGCGCTGCAGGGGCTCTCGGTGCTGCGGCTGTTCCTGATCGCCGACCTGCTCTGTGCGGCCATCGTGGTGCCGGTGCTGCTGGGCCTCTGGTCGCGGATGAGCCCCTTGGCCGCGGTGGCCGGCGGCGTGGCGGGCATGCTCGGCGCCATCCTGCCGGGATGGGTCGCCCAGGGCAGCCTCGCGGCGGGCGTGCTGGCGGCGAGCTTCCCCGGCAGCATCCCGACCCTGCCGCCGTTCCTGGGGGCACTTCTCGCCTCCACCCTGGTCAGCCTGCTGGTGGCCGGGTGGCGACCCGGCCTTTCTACGCGTTGAGATATCGAGTCAGTCGAGAAAGAGGTCGGCGGGAAGTCCGAAGCGCTGGGTGAGGGCCTTGATCTGGCGGACGTTTAGCCGTCGCTTGCCATTGAGGATCTCGGAGATCACCGACTGGGTGCCGACCTCCGGCAGGCTCGACTGGTCGAGGCCATGCCACTGCATCAGGTGGTGGAGCATGTCGGCGCCTCTCACCTCCGGCATCGGGCGGTGAGTGTCGTCGTACTCCTCGATGAGGTCACCCATATGGGAGGCGAGGCTCGCCAGTGGGTGTTCCTCGTCATCTCCGATCACCTCGAGCAGCTCATCGAGTGCCGCGACCAGGGCGTCGTAGTCGTCCTCCGACTCCGGGGCGTTGAGCAGGGGGGCTACGAAGCGCCAGTGGGCGGCAGCCTGTTGGACGATGCTGGTCATGTTCACTCCTTCCAGGTGCCCTTGTCGTATTCCACGTGATCGAGCACGTGCTGGATATAGACCTTCTTGAATCGGTAGTGCACCACGGCGATCAGGCGAATCTTGTTGCCGCCGATATCGAACACATGTTGGCGGCCCACCTTGTCGGTCGCGGGAAACACCGCCTTCATCTCGGCAAAGCTGCCGGGCTCGCTCGACTTCATGAGCCGATACCAGGCATCCAGTGCAGAGGCGGCCTGGGGCCATTTCTGCTTGGCTTCCCAGATGCGCTTCTGGGTGATCACATGCATGGCGCCTGCTCTATCGCACTTTGCGATAGAGTAGTTTCCTCCGTGCCGTGTGGCAAGGTTGACAGGTGGGTCATGGACAGCCACATGACTTGCGGTCCACCCTCTGAAGGTCACGCCATCTTCAGAGGAGCCCTGCCATGTCCGATACGCCGAAGGATCCCCGCCGCCGCCATTCCGCCGAGGTAGTGGACGGGGTCGGCAAGTCTGCCAGCCGCGCCATGCTGCGCGCGGTGGGCTTCACCGACGAGGATTTCGTGAAGCCCCAGGTGGGCATTGCCTCCACCTGGAGCAACCTCACCCCCTGCAACAGCCATATCGACGAGCTGGCCCGCCGGGCCAGCGACGGGGCCGACGGGGCCGGCGGCAAGGGGGTGATCTTCAACACCATCACCATCTCCGACGGCATTGCCAACGGCACCGAGGGCATGAAGTACTCGCTGGTGTCGCGCGAGGTGATCGCCGACTCCATCGAGACGGTAGCCGGCTGCGAGGGCTTCGACGGCCTGGTGGCCATCGGCGGCTGCGACAAGAACATGCCGGGCTGCCTGATGGGGCTGGCGCGCCTCGACCGGCCGAGCGTCTTTGTCTACGGCGGGACCATCCTGCCCGGCACCGGCCATACCGACATCGTCTCGGTGTTCGAGGCCATGGGCGCCTACAGCCGTGGCGACCTGGACCTGATCGAGGTGAAGCAGATCGAGGAGACGGCGATCCCGGGCCCCGGCTCCTGCGGCGGGATGTACACCGCCAACACCATGGCCTCGGCCATCGAGGCGCTGGGCATGAGCCTGCCCGGCAGCTCGGCGCAGAACGCGGTATCCCAGGCCAAGCGCGACGACTGCGAGGCGGCCGGCGCGGCGGTGCTCGAGCTGCTCGAGCGCGACATCAAGCCCTCCGACATCATGACCCGCCAGGCCTTCGAGAACGCCATCACGGTGGTGATCGCCCTGGGTGGTTCCACCAATGCGGTGCTGCACCTGGTCGCCATGGCCAGCACCATCGGCGTGGAGCTGTCGCTTGCCGACTTCACCGAGATCGGCCGCCGCGTGCCGGTCGTCGCCGACCTGCGCCCCAGCGGCCACTACATGATGAGCGAGCTGGTGGCGATCGGCGGCATCCAGCCGCTGATGAAGACCTTGCTCGAGGCCGGCCTGCTCCACGGCGACTGCCTGACGGTGACCGGCCAGACGCTTGCCGAGAACCTGGCCGATGTCGCCCCCTATCCCGATGACCAGCAGATCATCGCCCCGCTGGAGCGCCCGGTGAAGGCCGAGAGCCACCTGCGCATCCTGTACGGCAACCTGGCGCCGGAAGGGGCGGTGGCCAAGATCACCGGCAAGGAGGGCATGCGCTTCGCAGGCTCCGCCCGGGTGTTCGGCTCCGAGGAGGAGGCCCAGGCGCGCATCAACGACGGCACCGTGGTGGCTGGCGACGTGGTGGTGATCCGCTACGAGGGGCCCCGGGGCGGGCCCGGCATGCGCGAGATGCTCACGCCGACCTCGGCGATCATGGGCCGGGGGCTCGGCAGCGAGGTGGCGCTGATCACCGACGGGCGCTTCTCCGGCGGCAGCCACGGCTTCGTGGTGGGCCACGTGACGCCCGAGGCCTTCGACGGCGGCCCCCTGGCGCTGGTGGAGGATGGCGACCTGATCACCATCGATGCCGAGGCCGATACCATCGATGTCGACCTCTCCGACGAGGAGCTGATGCGCCGCCGCGCCGCCTGGCGCCAGCCCGAACCGCGCTATGCGCGGGGGGTGCTGTCGAAGTACGCGCGCACGGTGAGCTCGGCTTCCACCGGGGCGGTGACCGACCTGCCGGAGTAGCCGGCAACCGCCTCCGCGCCTCCCTGCACCGCCTGGCCGGCGGAGACGACCTGCTCCGCGGGGATGTCATGCGTTCCCGCGGGGCCTTCCCGCGTCACCTCCCTGACCCGCAGAGGGCCTTCCGGCAGGCGGCAGGCTGGGCATTCGCGGCGGCGGGTGAAATTCCTCACCCGGGGCGGTGGGCCCGGCGGCATGGGCTATCCTGCGACAAGGCAGGCTCGCGTCGCGCAGTGACGGTGCCTGCCGCGGTGTCCAGGGGCCCCAGGGGCTTCGAGCGTGCGATTGACGACAGGAGGCGCACCATGAGCGAGGCCGACAAGCCACCCCCAGACGCGGAACGCGACCTCGCCTCGCGCTTCCCGACCGCCTACACCATCCTCTTCGGCCTGATCATCCTCGTCGCCGCCCTGACCTGGATCATCCCGGCCGGACAGTACGACCGTGTGATGAACGAGGAGGTCGGCCGCGAGGTGGCCGTACCCGGCACCTACCAGACGGTGGAGTCCAACCCGCAGGGGTTCGTCGAGGTCATGCTGGCACCCACCGCCGGCTTCTACGACCCGGACAGCTATGCTGCCAACGCCATCGATGTGGCGCTGTTCATCCTGTTCCTCGGCGGGTTCCTGGGGGTGATGAACGCCACCGGGGCCATCGACACCGGCATACGCAGCGCCATGCGACACCTGGAAGGCCATGAGATCTGGATGATCCCGATCCTCATGACGCTGTTTGCCCTGGGCGGAACGACCTATGGCATGGCGGAGGAAACCCTCGCCTTCTACGCCATCCTGATCCCGGTGATACTGGTGGCCGGTTACGATGCCGTCACTGGCGTGGCGATCATCCTGATTGGCGCGGGCATCGGGGTGCTCGGTTCCACCATCAATCCGTTTGCCACCGTCATCGCGGCCAACGCGGCCGATATTCCCTTCACCGATGGCATCGTGCTGCGGTTCATCCTGCTGATCGGCGGCCTGCTGATCTGCATCGCCTATGTCATGCGCTATGCCGCACGCGTCAAGGCCGACCCCTCCCGGTCCGTGGTGGCCAAGCAGTGGGACGCCCACCGGCGGGTGTTCCTGAAAGGGCAGGAGGGCGACGACATCGAGAACGCCACCCTCAACACCACCCAGATCATCGCGTTGTCGATCTTCGCCCTGACCTTCGCGGTCATGATCTGGGGCGTCTCCACCCAGGGCTGGTGGATGGCGCGCATGGGGGCGCTGTTCTTCGGCGCCGCCATCGTGATCGGTCTCGTCGCCCGTCTGGGCGAGAAGACGCTGACCAGCAGCTTCGTCGACGGGGCCCGGGAGCTGCTGGGCGTGGCCCTGGTCGTCGGCCTGGCACGTGGCATCGTGGTGATCATGGAACAGGGCATGATCGCCGACACCATCCTGCACAGTGCCGAGGCGTCGCTGGGGGGCCTGCCCGAGCTCGCCTTCATCAACCTGATGTTCTGGATCGAAGTGGGGATGAGCTTCTTCGTGCCCTCGTCCTCCGGCCTCGCGGTGCTGTCCATGCCGATCCTCGCGCCGCTGGCGGACTTCGCGAACGTCGGGCGGGACCTGGTGGTGACCGCCTACCAGTCCGCCAATGGCCTGGTGAACCTGATCAATCCCACCTTCGCGGTGGTGATCGGCGGCCTGACCATCGGTCGCGTCTCCTACGACCGTTGGCTGGTCTTCATCTGGCCGCTGCTGCTGATACTGACCGTCTTCATCAGCGTGGTCATCAGTGCCGGGGCCCTGTTGTGAACAACGCCCGTGACGCCCGACGGAAAGGAGTGCTGCCATGCCTGACCCTTCCCATGACGCGCCGCCCGAGCTCGGCGTGCATTCCGAGACCGGCACCCTGCGGCAGGTGATCGTCTGCCGCCCGGGCCTGGCCCATCGGCGACTGACGCCCTCCAACTGCGATGCCCTGCTGTTCGACGACGTGTTCTGGGTCAAGCAGGCCCAGAAGGATCATGACGTCTTCGCCGGCGTGATGCGGACCAGGGGCGTGGAGGTCTTCGACGTCAACGCGCTGCTGGCCGAGACCCTCGATATCCACGAAGCTCGCGCCTGGGTGCTGGACCACCGCATCACCTGGGACCACATCGGGGTGGGCATGGTGTCGGACCTGCGCGCCTGGATGGACGAGCTGCCGAGCGGGACCCTGGCCGAGTTCCTGATCGGCGGCCTGGAAGTGGGAGACCTGCCCTTCGACCCGGTGGGGCTGTTCGGCAACCACCTCGGCCACTTCGGCTTCGTGCTGCCACCCCTGCCCAACTTCCTGTTCACCCGCGACAACAGTGCCTGGATCTACGGTGGGGTCACCCTCAACCCGATGTTCTGGAGTGCTCGCAAGCCGGAGACCCTGCTGATGGCCGCCATCTACGCCTTCCATCCGGCCTTCGCGGGCCGGGTGAAGGTGCACTGGGGGGATCCCCTGGCCGACCATGGCCTCGCCACCCTCGAGGGCGGGGATGTCATGCCGGTGGGGCACGGCACGGTGCTGGTGGGCATGGGCGAGCGCTCCTCGCCCCAGGCCATCGGCCAACTGGCGAAGGCGCTGTTCGAGGAGGGCAGCGTCCACCGGGTGGTCGCCTGCCAGCTCCCCAAGACCCGGTCGGCCATGCACCTGGACACGGTCTTCACCTTCTGTGGCGGCAACGTGGTGACCGCCTTCAAGGAGGTCGCCGATGCGGTGGTCTGCTACGACCTGCGTCCCGGCGAGGGGGGCAAGACGCTGGCTTTCCGTCAGGACCCGCGCCACCTCTTCGACCTGGTCGCCGAGGTCCTGGGGTACGGGGCGCTGGAAGTGGTGCCTACCGGCGGCGATACCCCGGAAGAGCGCGAGCGCGAGCAGTGGAACGACGGCAACAACGTGCTGGCGCTGAGCCCCGGTGTCGTCGTGGGCTACGATCGCAACGACGACACCAATGCGGCACTGGAGGCGGCGGGCATCGAGGTGCTGGCCATTCCCGGTGCCGAGCTGGGCCGGGGGCGCGGCGGCGGGCGCTGCATGAGCTGCCCGACCCGCCGTGATCCGATCTGACAGGGAAGGAACCGCACCATGGCATTCAACCTCAAGCACCGGCATTTCCTGACGCTGCGCGACTTCACCCCGCAGGAGATCGGCTTCCTGCTGAAGCTGGCCGCGGACCTCAAGGCCGCCAAGTACGCCGGCACCGAGGTGCCGACGCTCGTGGGCAAGGACATCGCGCTGATCTTCGAGAAGGACTCCACCCGCACCCGGGTCGGCTTCGAGGTGGCGGCCTACGACCAGGGCGCCCGCGTCACTTACCTCGGTCCCACCGGCAACCACCTCGGCCACAAGGAGTCGGTGAAGGACACCGCCCGGGTCCTGGGCCGGGTCTACGATGCCATCGAGTACCGCGGCTTCGGGCAGGCCATCGTGGAGGAGCTGGCCGCCCATGCCGGCGTGCCGGTCTACAACGGCCTGACCAACGAGTTTCACCCCACCCAGATCCTCGCGGACCTGCTGACCATGCAGGAGCACGTGGAGAAGCCGCTGCGCGAGGTGTCCTACGTGTTCGTCGGCGATGCCGCCAACAACATGGGGGACAGCCTGCTGATCGGCGGGGCCAAGATGGGCATGGACGTGCGGCTCTGTGCGCCCAGGGCCTGCTGGACCTCCCCGGCCGTTCAGGAGGAGGCCAGGGCGCTCGCGGCAGAGACCGGTGCCAGGATCATGATCACCGACGACATCGACGAGGCCGTGGCCGGGGTCGATGTCGTCTACACCGATGTCTGGGTCTCCATGGGCGAGCCCAAGGAGAAGTGGGCCGAGCGCATCAAGCTGCTGATGCCCTATCAGGTCAACGCCGACCTGATGGCCAGGAGCGGCAATCCCCGGGTACGCTTCATGCACTGCCTGCCGGCGTTTCACAACACCGAGACCTCGGTGGGCAGGGAGATGAAGGAGACCTTCGGGATCGATGCCATGGAAGTGACCGAGGAGGTGTTCGAGAGCCCCGCCTCCATCGTCTTCGACCAGGCCGAGAACCGGCTCCACACCATCAAGGCGGTGCTCGTCGCGACCCTGGGAGGCTGACATGCTGGTGGTGGCGGCACTGGGTGGCAACGCCCTCCTGAAGCGCGGCGAGCCGCTGACGGCCGCGGCGCAACGCGGCAACGTGCAGGTGGCGGTACGCGCGCTGGCAGATATCGTGCGCGCCGGGCACCAGCTGGTGATCACCCATGGCAACGGCCCCCAGGTGGGCCTGCTGGCGCTGCAGGCTGCCGCCTACCGGCCGGACGAGGCCTATCCGCTGGACGTGCTGGGCGCCGAGACCGAGGGCATGATCGGCTACATGATCGAGCAGGAGCTGGAGAACGCGCTCGACCATGATCGGCCGGTGGCCACCCTGCTGACCCAGGTGGTGGTGGATCCCCGGGATCCCGCCTTTGCCGCCCCCACCAAGTTCGTCGGGCCGGTCTACGAGCAGGCCGAGGCCGAGCGTCGGGCGTCGGCGGCTGGCTGGCGTATCGCCCGGGACGGCGACAAGTGGCGTCGGGTCGTCCCCTCGCCAAGACCGCTGGAGATTCCGGACCTGCGGGTATTGCAGCTGCTGCTCGCCCAGGGCGTGGTGGTTGTGTGCACCGGGGGCGGCGGGATACCGGTCCTGCGTCGGGAGGACGGCAGCATGATCGGCGTGGAGGCGGTGATCGACAAGGACGCTGCCAGCGCGCTGCTGGCGCGCCAGCTGGGCGCGGATGCCCTGCTGCTGCTGACCGATGTGGAGGCGGTGTACCGGGATTACGGGACCGATGCCGCATCCCCGGTCAACGCCCTGACGGTTGCCCAGGCCCGCGAGATGGACATGCCTGCCGGCTCCATGGGGCCCAAGCTGGCGGCCGCCTGTGACTTTGCCGAAACTGGTGGTATCAGCGGCATCGGCCGGCTGGTCGATGCCGTCGCCATTCTCGAGGGAACGGCGGGTACGCGAGTGTCTGACGATGCATAGGACGCGATGATGACGCAGCAGGAAACCCATGTCCGACCCGAGGATGACGCTGCCACCGGTATCATCGTTGCCCTTCGTGGGGGAGTCGTGGATGTCAGGTTCACCAGGCCTGTACCCGCTATCCGGGAGCTCCTGTACGTCGGGAAGACGGCCCTGGAGGTGGCCGGCCTGGAGGACAATGGCATCGTGCGCTGCATGGCGCTGGGACCGGTCAGGGGCCTCGGGCTGGGGATGCCGGTGCGGGCCACCGGTGCGCCGATCAGCGTGCCGGTCGGCGACGCCGTGCTGGGTCGCATGCTCAATGTGTTCGGCTCACCTATCGACCGCAAGCCCGCGCCGGTGACTGCGGAACGGCGTGCCATCCACCAGGCGCCGCCTCGGCTGGAAGACCGAATCGTTCGCAGCAGGATACTGGAGACCGGCATCAAGGCCATCGACCTGCTGTCTCCCATCGAGCGAGGCGGCAAGACCGGCCTGTTCGGTGGCGCCGGCGTGGGCAAGACCGTGCTGATCACCGAGCTGATCAACAATACGGTGCAGCAGCTCAAGGGCGTGAGCCTCTTCTGCGGCATCGGCGAGCGCTCCCGCGAGGCCGAGGAGCTCTACCGGGAAATGGGTGAGGCCGGCGTGCGTGACAACACCGTGATGCTGTTCGGCCAGATGAACGAGGCGCCCGGTGTGAGGTTCCTGGTCGGCAAGACCGCCCTGACCATGGCGGAGTACTTCCGCGACGAGCAACAGCGCGATGTGCTGCTGCTGATCGACAACATCTTCCGCTTCGTGCAGGCCGGCTCGGAGGTCTCCGGGCTGCTGGGCCGCATGCCCTCGCGGGTGGGCTACCAGCCGACGCTGGCCACCGAGCTGGCGGAACTGGAGGAGCGCATCACCTCCACGCGGCAGGCCGCCATCACCTCGGTCCAGGCGGTCTATGTGCCGGCCGACGACTTCACCGACCCCGCGGCCGCCCATATCTTCTCGCACCTGTCGGGCTCGGTGGTGCTGTCACGCAAGCGGGCCAGTGAGGGCCTGTACCCGGCCATCGATCCGCTGGCCTCCTCCTCGGTCATGCTCACGCCCTCGGTGGTGGGGCAGCGGCACTACGACATCGCGCGGGCGGTGCGCCGTACCCTGGCCGAATACGAGGAGCTGCGCGACATCATCGCCATGCTCGGCATCGAGGAGCTGTCGGCCGCCGACCGGGCCACCGTTGCCCGCGCCCGCCGGCTGGAACGGTTCCTGACCCAGCCCTTCTTCACCACGGGCTCGTTCACCGGCACCGAGGGTCGGCGCGTGAGCACCGCCGATACCCTCGAGGGGTGCGAGACCATTCTGAACCAGACCCGCTTCGAGGATGACGAGGGCGACTATTACATGATCGGCGCACTCTCCGACCTGGAGGCCGTGGCATGACCCAGTCGACGGAGATGCGGGTGACCCTGCGACTGCCGACCCGGACCCTGCACCAGGGCCCGGCTAGCCGGCTGTTTGCCGAGGCGGAAAACGGTGCCTTCGGGATGCTGCCGAACCATGTCGATTTCGTCACCGCCCTGGTGCCCTCGGTGTTGATCCTGACCCTGGCGGACGGTGAGGAGCAGATATTCGGCATCGACGAGGGCATCCTGGTGAAGAGGGGCCATCACGTGGACATCGCCATTCGGCGGGGCGTCCAAGGCAGCGACCTGGCCTCGCTGAGGGAGACCGTGCAGGAGAGCTTCGTCGAGGTGGATGAAGAGGAGCGCGTGGCCCGCTCCGCCCTGTCTCGCCTGGAGGCGGGCATCGTGCGGCGGTTTGCCGACCTGCAGCGGCCCAGGGCGCCATGACCCGGAAGCGGAAGTCTCCGGTGGAGGACATCGGCCGTCGTGCCCGGCGCCTGAAGAGGGCACGGGATGACCCCGGCGCGAGCCCGCTGCGGGGCCTGGGTGTCTTCGGCATGATCGGGTGGTCGATCGCGGTACCTACCGTGGGCGGCGCCTTTCTCGGGTTGTGGCTCGATCGCCACATGCCACAGGATTTTCAGTGGACCCTCGCCCTGATCCTCGGTGGCGTTGCCCTCGGCAGCTTCATTGCCTGGGCCTGGGCCAGCAAGGAAGGCAAGGAAAACGGGAGTGACCCTCATGACGATTGACTGGCATGCCGTGATCACCGGCTTCGGTACCGGTGTCGCCGTCAGTATCCTCTACTTCGTGGGCCTGGCGCTGAGTATCCGCCTGGCGATGCGCCTGATCCGGCCCGTCTCTGTCCTGCTGCCCAGTGCCGCGCTGCGGATCGGCCTGCTGCTGTGGGCAGGTTGGCTGGTGACCGAGGGGGGAACCCTGGGCTGGGCGTTCGCCGGCTACGCGCTCGCCTTCTTCCTGGTGCGTTTCACCGCCACGCTGATGGCCCGGTTACCCCGGGTGAAGGAGGCCGGATGCAACTGACACCCGACGAGACCACGGTCTTCACGCTCTGGGGCCTCGGCATCAACGAGACCGTCGTCAATACGTGGATCGTCATGGCCCTGCTGACCGGCGCCTCGATCCTGGTGACCCGGAAACTGCGGCCGGACGTGCCGCCGAATCGCTGGCGAACGACCCTGGAAGTGATCGTCACCGGGATCCAGCGGCAGATCGAGGAAATCTCGCCCCAGGCGTCGCGCCACGTCCTCTACTTCTCGGGCACGCTGTTCCTGTTCATCGCGCTATCGAACCTGCTGCTGGTCGTGCCGGGCTTCACGCCGCCCACGGCCTCGCTGTCGACCACGGCGGCCCTGGCCCTGTCGGTGCTGATCGCCGTCCCGCTGTTCGGCATCACCCGACAGGGCATCGGGGGCTACCTGAAGACCTACGTCCAGCCCTCGGTCATCATGCTGCCCTTCAACATCATCAGCGAGTTCTCCCGGGGCATCTCGCTGGCCATCCGCCTCTACGGCAACGTGATGAGCGGCGCGGTCATTGCCGGCATCCTGCTGGGCCTGGCGCCGTTCTTCTTTCCCGTGGTGATGGACGTGCTCGGGCTGCTGACCGGCCTGATCCAGGCCTACATCTTCGCCATCCTGGCGACCGTCTATATCTCGTCGGCCACGGCCGTCATCAGCAAGCCGGACAACGATCTCGACCACCAGGAGGAAGACCGATGACAGATGCTGCCCTTATCGCGGCCGTTTCCATCTTCACCGCGGGACTGACGATGGCCTTCGGTGCGCTGGGCCCGGCGCTCGGAGAGGGCCGCGCCGCGGCCGCTGCCCTGAGCGCCATCGCCCAGCAGCCGGACTCGGCCTCCACCCTGTCACGGACCCTGTTCGTGAGCCTGGCGATGATCGAGTCCACCGCGATCTACTGTTTCGTGATAGCGATGATCGTGCTGTTCGCCAATCCGTTCATGGATGCATTCCTGCAAGCCACCCAGCCGGCAGCGGGGTAGACCATGTCGATCGACTGGGTCACGGTCCTCGCCCAGATCGCCAACTTCCTGGTGCTGGTCTGGCTGCTCAAGCGCTTTCTCTACAAGCCGATCCTGAACGGTATCGATGCCCGCGAGGCCGAGATCGCCGAGCAGATGGGGGAAGCGGCGCGCGCCCAGCAGGAGGCGCAAGCCGCCGAGGCGGACTTCCTGGCACAGAAACAGCAGCTGCTGGCCGACCAGGCCGCCCTGGCGGAACGGGTTCGCGAGGAAGCCGAGCAACAGCGCGATGCCCTGCTGGCCGAGGCCCGCGAGAAGCTGGCGCAGGAGCGCCAGGACACGCAGGCGCACCTGGTCCGTGAGCGCGAACGCTTCACGACGGAACTGTACAGGGCGAGTGCCGAGACGCTCTACCAGCTGGCGGGCCGGGCGCTGCACGACCTGGCCGACGAGCGCCTGGAAGAGCACATTGCCCTGCATGTGGTCAGCCAGCTGGCGCCGCTGTCGGAAGAGCTGGCCGCTGCGGCCGGCAACGCCGAGGAAGCGCTGGCCACCACCCATGCCCCGCTGCCGGAGGGCGCCCGGCAAGAGCTGAAGGCCGCCCTTCAGGCCCTGGCGCCCGGGCTGCCCGTGCGCTTTGCCACGGATGACGGCCAGTCCCCCGGGCTGGTGCTGCGCATCGGCAGCATCCAGCTGGCCTGGACGGTGGACAGCTACACCGATGAACTGGTCGGCCTGCTGGAGGAGCGCCTGGCCAGTGGCGAGTCGGGCAGGGTGAACGAACATGGCGGATGAATCGCGACCGCCCGACGTGCAGGGGTTCATCGACGTCCTGCTGGACAGCCCGGCCCCGTCGCTTGTGCTGGCCGAGGTGGGCACGGTGGCTGCGGTGGGGGATGGTATCGCCGTGGTAGCCGGACTGGGGCGAGCCCTGGCGGATGAGCTGCTGGTGTTTGCCTCGGGGGTGCGCGGCGTGGTGCTTGACCTCCAGCCGGACCGGCTGGGCGTCGTCCTGCTGGGCCCGTCGGAACGGGTGAGCGCCGGCGAGGATGTGTGGCGCACCCACAAGGTGATCAGCGTGCCGGTGGGGCCGGGCCTGGTCGGCCGTGTGGTGGACGCCACGGGCCGGCCCCGGGATGGCAAGGGGAGGGTGGCCGCCGTGGCCGAGCGGCCGGTGGAAGCCCGGGCACCGGACATTCTCAGCCGTGCGGCCGTCAGCCGCCCGCTGGCGACCGGCCTCAAGGTGGTCGATGCCGCGGTACCGGTCGGTCTGGGCCAGCGGGAGCTGATCATCGGTGACCGCCAGACCGGCAAGACCTCCCTTGCCCTGGATACCATCCTCAACCAGGCCCGGTCGGATGTCCTCAGCATCTACTGCGCCATCGGCCAGCGCGGGGATGCCGTGGCCAGGGTGATCGAGTCGCTCAGGGAGAGCGGGCAGCTGGCGAACACGATCGTGGTCGTCGCCGGCGACGAGGACGCGCCGGGCCTGGCCTATATCGCCCCCTATGCGGCGATGACGATGGCGGAATACTTCGCTGACCAGGCCCGGGACGTGCTGGTCGTCTTCGATGACCTCACCCACCACGCCCGCTCCTACCGGGAGCTCTCGCTGCTGCTGCGGCGACCGCCGGGGCGCGAGGCGTTCCCCGGGGACATCTTCTACGTGCATGCCAGGCTGCTCGAGCGCGCCGGCCAGTTCACCGAGGACGCCGGGGGCGGTTCCATCACCGCCCTGCCCGTGGTGGAGACCCAGGCGGAAAACCTGTCGGCCTATATCCCGACCAACCTCATCTCGATCACCGATGGCCAGATCTATCTGTCACCGCGGCTGGTGCGCAAGAACCAGTTCCCGGCGGTGGACCTCGGGGTGTCGGTGTCGCGGGTGGGCGGCAAGGCCCAGCATCGCGCCTTCCGGGATGTTGCCGGCAACCTGCGCGTCACCCTCTCCCAGTTCGAGGAACTGGAGGACTTTGCCCGCTTCGGCACCCGGCTGGATGACGCCACCCGGGCTCGCCTGAGCCGGGGCGCGGCGGTCCGGGCGGCACTGCGTCAGCCCGAGCGGGATCCGGTGCCGGCCGAGGAGCAGTTGCTGGTCCTGCTGGCGGCGATGGACGGCATGTTCGACGGGCTGTCGGAGACCGAGGTGGTGGCCGCCATGGACACCATCCGGGTGTCGGTGGGCGACGCCCTGAAGGGAGTCGCCACGCGCATTGCACGCAATGAGCCCCTGGACGACGAGGATCGCGCCGCGGTCCTCGAGGTGGCGCGCGCCGCCCTGGGAGTGTCGGAGGACGACCGTGACGCAGACGCTTGAGGCCCTGTCCCGCCGCTTTGATACGCTGACCAGCATCCGCGGGATCGTTCACACCATGAAGACCATCTCGGCCATCAATGCCGTGCCCTACGAGCGCGCCGCCCGCTCCATCGAGGCCTATCACCATACGGTGCGCAGCGGACTCCGGGCCTTCGTCGCCAGAACCGGCCCCATCACCCTGCCGAAAGCGGAACCGGTCGACAGCATCGTGGTGGTGTTCGGCTCCGACCATGGCCTGTGCGGCAACTACAACGAGCTGCTCGCCGAGAAGGTGCAGGCCGAACTCGTGCCGACGACGGCCGAAGGCGCCGCGCTTCGGGTGCTGTGTGTCGGCGCCCGGATGCATGACGCCCTGGCGGGGCAGGGGCTCGGCCCCGAGAGCGTTTTCCTGCCACCGGCCTCGGCGGAGGGTATCGGGCGCCTGGCGGGCAGCATCGTCACCCGGCTGGACGACATCGGGCACGGTGAGCCCTACCACCGGAAGGTCACGTTGGCCTTCACCCGGCGCGCCGGACGCGGGCAGCACGAGCCGGCGCTGTTACCGCTGCTGCCCCTTGGGCAGGCGTTCCTGGAAGGACTTGCCGACCGGCCATGGAAGTCCCGCTCCCTGCCCGACTATTCGATGCCGACCCACGAGCTGTTTGCCGCGCTGTTGCGCAGCCATATCTTCGCCAGTGTCTTTCGCGCATCGGCGGAGGCCATGGTCACCGAGAATGCCGCGCGGCTCGCCCTGATGCAGCAGGCCGAACGGTCGGTGGACGAGCGCCTGGACGAGGTGAAGGGGCAGCTGAGAACGGTGCGCCAGGATGACATCACCACCGAGCTGCTGGATGTCATCATCGGCTTCGAGGCGCTGCGCAACTCTTCTCGCAAGCCCCCCCGCGGGACCTGAGCCCAGGGGGCGGCGTTCAAGCATTGCGGCCCTCAACGGGCGCAGGTGCGAAAGCCGGCCAGGATGTCGTGGCGGTCCGGCGTGAAGAAGTTGCGGTAGCCGTTGTGGGCCAGCCGCGAGCGGGTGGCCCAGGCGCCGCCGCGCAGCACGTAGCGCCCCTCCTTGAACCAGGGAGCCGAGTAGTCGCGGTAGAGCTCGGGCGCGAAGCCCGGGAAGGGGGCGAAGGGCGAGGCCGTCCACTCCCAGACGTTGCCCAGCATCTGCCGGCAGCCGAAGGCGCTGTCGCCCTCGGGAAGCGCCGCGACGTCGAGCCGGCAAAGGCGCCAGGCGTCGAGGTTGGCGCGGGCGGCATCCGGCGGCGCGTCGCCCCAGGGGAAGCGTCGCTTTCCGGGGGGGAGCGAGCCCCCGTCCGCGGAAGGCGCACGGCTCGCGGCGACCTCCCATTCGGCCTCGCTCGGCAGGCGCCGGCCGGCCCAGCGGCACCAGGCCTCGGCCTCGTGCCAGCTCACGTGCGCGACCGGCTGGTGGGGAGCCAGCGGCAGCCAGCGGTCGAAGCAGCGCTCCTCCCAGTGGCCAGTGGCGTCACGGCGCCAGTAGATCGGCCCCCGCAGCGCCTGGTGCTCGCGCCACTGCCATCCGGCCTCGCTCCACAGCTCGCGCCGTGCATAGCCGCCGTCCTCGACGAAGGCGGCGAACTCGCCGTTGGTGACCGGCGCCCGGGCGATCGAGAAGGGCGCCACCTCGACCTCCAGGGGCGGCTTCTCGTTGTCGAAGCGGAAGGGCACGTCCTCGTCGGAGCCCAGCCGGTGGCGTCCGCCGGGGATGGCCACATCGCCGGGCAGCGCGCCGGCGGGGCCTTCTTCCGGGACCTCTTCCGGAGCCTGGCCAGGAACGGGCGCGCCCAGCTCCGGGGCCGGGTCGCCCAGCGTCTGGCGGGTATAGAGAAAGGCCTCGCCGTGCATGTCCTCGTGCAGGGTGGTGAGCTGGTAGACATAGCTCTGGGCGGCGCTGGCGGTGCCGTCAGGCAGGCGCTCTAGCATCGCCTGCTGCACCCGCGAGAGGTAGTCCAGGGTCTCGTCGCGGGAGGGCAGCGGTAGCGCCCAACGGTCGTCGTGGGCGATGCTGCTCGAATCGAACAGCCGGTCGGCGCCGGCGAGCTGGTAGTCGGGCAGGCCATGGAGGCCGCGCAGGGCGAAATGGTCGTGGAAGAAGCCCAGGTGGCCGAGCTCCCAGAGCGGCGGGTTGACGATTGCCAGGCGCGGGCCCAGCTCGCGGGCCTCGAGGGTATCGCGCATCAGTGCCAGGCTGCGCGTGCGGGCATCGACGAGCATCTCCGCCAGCTCATCGGCGCCCCGGGGTGGCGTCGGCGGTATGCCGAGTGTTGTGGATGGCATCTCGACCTCTTCAAGGAGACAGCATGGGATTGAAGGTAGCCCTGATCACCCCGGCGGGTCGAGGCTCGCGCGCCGGCAACCGCGCCACGGCGACCCGCTGGGCGGGACTGCTGCGAGCACTGGGCTGCCGGGTGCGGGTCCTGGGCTCCGAGGAGGACACGGAGCAGTGGCGCATCGCCGGCCAGTCGCCCGACCTGGTGATGACGCTGCATGCCTGGCGCAGCCATGGGGCCATCCGGGCCTGTCGCGAGGCCTTCCCGGGCTGCCCGCTGGTGGTGGTGCTGACGGGCACGGACGTCTATCGCTTCCAGCACAGCCATCCCGAGGCGTTCCTGGAGAGCCTGGCCGCCGCGGATGTCCTGGTCGGCCTGCATGACTGCCTGGCCGAGGACCTTCCCCCGCGTTTCCTGCCGCGGCTGCAGGTCGTCCACCAGTCGGCACTGCCCCTGCCGCCGCGTGCCCCGCCGCCGGGCCGCCGGCACCTGGACGTGCTGGTGGCCGGCCACCTGCGCGAGGAGAAGGACCCGCTGCGCGCGGCGCTTGCGGTGCGCGAGCTGCCGGCGGCGTCGCGACTGAGGGTCATCCAACTGGGCGGGGCCCTGGAGGATGCCTGGGCAGAGGCGGCCCGTGACGAGATGGCGGGCAACCCCCGCTATCGCTGGCTGGGTGACCAGCCCCGCTGGCGGGTGCGACGGTGGATGGCGAAGGCCCGGCTGATGGTGATCAGCTCGCGCATGGAGGGGGGCGCCAACGTGGTCAGCGAGGCCTGCGTGGCCGGCCTGCCGGTACTGGCCTCCGACATCCCGGGCAACCGCGGCCTGCTGGGCGATGACTACGCCGGCTACTTCCCGGTGGCCGATACCGCGGCGCTGCGCGACCTGCTGCGCCGCGCCGAGGCAGAGCCGGCCTTCGTCGACCGGCTGCGCCGGCAGGTGCTGGCGCACGCGCCGCGGTTCCGGCCCGAGGCCGAGCGCGAGGGGCTGGCGCGGGTTATTGCCGCCTGCGGGCTCAACCCCTGATACCATTTCGCCTTCGGCACCCTCCGCACGCTAGCTTCGGCCCTCAGCCCGTCAGATGGATGGGTTCCAGCGCCTCGCCGGGTTCGAGGACCCGGCCGATGAGGGCGGCCCGGGCATAGCCCAGGGCATGCAGGGCTTCCAGGCAGGCCTCGGCGCGCTCGGCGGGCACGCTGGCCAGCAGGCCGCCGGCGGTCTGGGGGTCGAAGAGCAGCGGGTAGCGGGGGTGCTCGACCCAGTCGGCCTGGTCGCGGATGGCGCGGCGCAGGCGCACGTTGGCGGGCTGCAGGGAGCTCAGGATGCCGGCGGCCACGGTCTCCTCCGCGCCCTCGAGCAGCGGCAGGGCGGCCAGGTCGAGCTCGGCATCCACGCCCGAGGGGCGGGTCATCTCGACCAGGTGACCCAGCAGGCCGAAGCCGGTGAGGTCGGTGCAGGCGGTGGCGCCGTGCTCGCGCAGGCAGCTTGCCGCCTGGCGGCTGGACTGGCTCATGCTCGTGAGTGCCGCATCGATCCAGCGCCCGCGGGCGGCGAGCCGGGCATGGGCGGCGAACAGGGTGCCGGTGCCGATGGGCTTGGTCAGGATCAGCGCCTGGCCGGGTCGCAGGCCGCCTTTCGTCAGGGCGCTGTCGCCGCCGGCATCGATCAGGCCATTGACGGCAAACCCCAGGGCCAGCTCGCTGCCCTCGCCGGTGTGCCCGCCGACCAGAGCGCAGCCGGCCTCGTTGAGCACCTCCACGGCGCCGCACATCATCTGGTAGACGGTGTCCTCCACCTTGGCCTCGAGCCCCTGGGGCACCGTGGCCACGGCGGTGGCGGTCTGCGCCTCGGCGCCCATGGCGAAGATGTCGCCCAGGGCGTGGTTGGCGGCAATCCTGCCGAACACATAGGGGTCGTCGATGAAGGCGCGGAAGAAGTCGATGGTATGCACCATGTCCTTGCCCGGCGGCACCCGCACCACGGCGGCGTCGTCCGGGGCATGCAGGCCGACCCGCACCTCCTCGCGCGCCACCGGCTCGAGGGTCGAGAGGGCCCGGGAGAGCACCGAGGCGCCCACCTTGGCCCCGCAGCCGCCGCAGCGCATGGCGATGGCCGAGATCGCCTGGGCGTTCTCCTCCTCGTCCAGCACCACCTTGCTGGGCCGGGACGCCGGCATGGCACCTTCTTCCATCGGCGGCAGCTCGTTGAACTTGGCCATGAAGCGCCGGTCGATGCCGTCCTTCCAGCGCCACACCCAGTCGCCGGCCAGGCACAGCCCGCCCCGGGAGGCCACGGCGTGGCGGTCGCCGGTGCTGATCAGGGCCAGCCATCTCGCCTGGGGGCGGTAGGGCGTAAGCGGCTGGCCGGTCACGGCGGCGCGCAGGTTGTCGGCCAGCGGTCGGCCCTGGCGCACGGCGAAGACCCCGGCCTTCTCGCGGGGATGGTTGACCTGGGTGGCGATGTCGCCGGCGGCGAAGATGCGCGGGTCCGACGGCGAGCGAAGGGTGTCGTCGACCTCGATGAAGCCATCGTCGTCGAGGGCCAGCCGGGTGTCGCGCAGCCAGGCGGCGCCGCCGGCGTTGGTCACCCAGACGATCTCGTCGGCGGGGTGCCAGGTGCCGTCGGCGGCCTGCAGGCGGCCCGCCTCGACGTCGACCACCTCGGTGGCGGTGTG
>NZ_JAWSUJ010000012.1:10021-60604 GCF_033549285.1 Halomonas sp. | reverse complement strand
AGCTTCGCCGCGTGAGCGGCTTCACCCTCACCGAGATCCGTCGCTACGCCCACCAGGCCATTGCCCCTGGGAGCCATGTCATCAGCGACGGCCTCGGGTGTTTCCGAGCCTTCGACACACCCCTCTACGTCCATGACTGCCACATCACCGGGGGTGGGCGTGCCAGTGTGGAGAACCCCGAGTTCAACTGGGTCAACACCCTGCTGGGCAACGTCAAGAACGCGATCACCGGCACTTACCATGCCATCCGCGGGCAGCATGCCCCACGCTACCTGGCCGAGTTCGAGTACCGATTCAATCGACGCTATGACCTCAAGGCCATGATCCCGCGCTTTCTCACGGTGGCGGCGAGAACACCGCCAATGCCGTATCGGTTCCTGAAGATGGCTGACTGTTATGCGTAATCAGGAAAGCTATTGAATCTTGTTTCGAGGCTTTCCTCACCATAGAGAAGGTCATGAAGGCTGACAGAAAAATGCACCTGATTCCCCGGGTCACGCAACCCATCCTTCAGCGCCATTTTCTCGTTGGGGAATACCAGATTCGTTGCACCCATCACCTTCATTGCACTTTGACACACTGAGGCGGCGTCATCATTATCAATCGCTCTCTGGATGACGTCCTTGGCCAGAAGGCTTATGGCCAGCTGGCTGGCCTTTTCCTTGTAATCGCGCTCCTGTTCATGGAATTTTTCACCGTAAAAACCTCCAGGAAACTGCGAAAGGAAATACTCAACTGACTCGTCAAGGGTCGTGTACCTTACCGGCGACTTGGAAGGAATAAGTTTCAGATTATCCAGCAGAGCGCTTTCTGCTGCTTCACCAGAAACCACAACAGGCTTTACATGATCCAGACTTAGCGTCTTCTCACCTTCGCCCACGAAGAAAATGCTCACATTTCCATGCCGGGAATCCTCAAGAACCTCGCCAACACCCCACTCATCCATCTTCGGGTGTCTGACGCGCTGCCCCTTGGCGTACTCCATAACACCTCCTAAAACATCCAGCTCAAAAAACGTCAGGAACGCATCTCGGTTAAAGTAATAATATGTTGTACTTAATAACGACCAGGTAAACTATTCATACAGCCTCGCCTGGAACCCGATGAAGACGTCACGGATATTCTCGACGCTGCCGAGCTCGGCGATGGCGTCGGTGGGTGTCTGGTATTTAAGCTGGATCAGGTTCGGCAGCCGTTCCTGGGCGAGCACGGCGACGCCGCTTTCCACGTAGTGATCCAGGATAAAGCTCAGGAACTCGCGCTGGCGGTAGTCGTACTCCGCGAACAGCTGGCTGCGGTGGGTGGCGACCCGCTCCTCGCGGCTGATCGGAGGCAGTGCGAAGGCGATGTAGGCCAGCACGTCGAAGAGGTCGCTGTTCTCGGCATCCACCAGGCGTGCAATATCGCGCAACTGCTCGCTGCCATAGCCCTTCTCGGCCAGGCGATCCAGCAGCCCCTGGCGAGTGTCCGGTTGGCTCCAAAGCTCACGCAGCGTGTCCTCGTCCTGGAACAGGGACGGCAGGTCGCCGTAGAGCCGGCGGATGAAGTCGGCGGCGCTGATCGGCGTGCCATCCGGGCTCCAGAAGCTGGTCGCGCTCATGTGCTGCAGTTGCCGGACCTTGCCCGGCGCCAATTCGATCTCCACCACGCGCTCGCCCCCGCCATCGCACTGGCATGGCACCTCACCGCACACCGGGCAGGGCTCCGGCGGTTCCTTCTCACAGGTACAGGGGCGGTTACCGCATTCCTCGCATGGTTCCGGCGGCGTGACCGTGCAGACGCAGGGGCTCTCGCCACAACGGCCACAGGGTTCGGGCGCCATGGGCTCGCCATCCCACTCCGGGTCGTTGAAGTGCTCGTAGGCGCGCACGAAGTCGAGGATGGTGAAATGGTCCTTGCCGTCGAACAGGCGCGTACCGCGGCCGATGATCTGCTTGAACTCGATCATCGAGTTCACCGGGCGCATCAGCACGATATTGCGGATGTTGCGCGCGTCCACGCCGGTGGAGAGCTTCTGGGAGGTGGTCAGGATGGTGGGAATGGTCTTCTCGTTGTCCTGGAAGCGGCGCAGGAAGCGCTCGCCCTCGGCCCCGTCATCCGCCGTCACCCGCACGCAGTAGTTGGGGTCGGGGTGCGTCTTGGCCTGGTTGATCAGGTCGCGCACCACCAGGGCGTGCTCCTGGTTGGCGCAGAACACCAGCGTCTTCTCGCGCGGGTCGATCATCTCCATGAACACCTGCACCCGGTACTTCTCGCGCTCCTTGATCCTGATGAGGCGATTGAAGTCGGCCTCGGTATAGCGCCTGCCCTGCTCCACCTCGCCCTGCACCACCTCGTCATCCGGGGTGTAGACATAGTCGTCCAGGGTGGTGGCGATCTGGCGCACCTTGAACGGCGTCAGGAAGCCGTCGTTGATGCCCTCCTTCAGCGAGTAGACGTAGGCCGGCTCGCCGAAGTAGGCGTAGGTGTCGGTGTTGGTGGTGCGCTTGGGGGTGGCGGTCAGGCCCAGCTGCACCGCCGGCGCGAAGTATTCGAGGATGGCGCGCCAGCTGCTCTCGTCGTTGGCGCCGCCGCGATGGCATTCGTCGATGATGATCAGGTCGAAGAAGTCCGGCGGATAGTCGCCGAAGCTGGGGGCCGGGTTGCCCTCCCCGTCGCGGCCGCTCATGAAGGTCTGGAAGATGGTGAAGAAGAGGTTGCCGTTCTTGGGCACCCGACCCTGCTTGCGAATCGCATCGGGAGCGATGCGTACCAGGGCATCCTCGGGGAAGGCGGAGAAGCTGTTGTAGGCCTGGTCGGCGAGGATGTTGCGGTCGGCCAGGAAGAGGATGCGCGGCCGGCGCCGGGTCGCGTCGTCACCCTGCCAGGCGGCCAGATTCCAGCGGCTGTGGAACAGCTTCCAGGCGAGCTGGAAGGCGATGGCGGTCTTGCCGGTGCCGGTGGCGAGTGTCAGCAGCACGCGCTGGCGGCCGGCGGCGATCGCCTCCAGCGCCTGGTTGATGGCGTTGTGCTGGTAGTAGCGCGCCTGCCACTGGCCGCCGTTGTCGTGGAAGGCCACCTCGCCGAAGCGCTCGCGCCAGGGGTTGGGCTCGGGGAAGGTCTCGGCCCACAGCGACTGGGGCGTGGGATAGCCGGCAACCGGGCCTTCCTTGCCGGTGTGCATGTCGACACGGTAGAGCCCCACCCCGTTGGTGGCATAGGCGAAGCGGGCCTGCAGCCGTTCGGCGTAGCGCTTGGCCTGGGCCAGGCCCTCGGTGACGGGAAGGTCGCGCTTCTTGGCCTCGATCACCGCCAGCTTCTGGCCCTGGTAGAAGAGCACGTAGTCGGCGATGTCGCCGCGGGTGCGCTGCCCGGCGCCCTGCAGCCGCCCCAGGGTGATGAGCTCGCGGCGAACCCGGCTGCCCGCCACCAGGCCCCAGCCGGCCTCCTTCAGG
This sequence comes from Halomonas sp., assembly GCF_033549285.1. Classification (GTDB taxonomy): domain Bacteria; phylum Pseudomonadota; class Gammaproteobacteria; order Pseudomonadales; family Halomonadaceae; genus Halomonas. The sequence goes on along the minus strand of NZ_JAWSUJ010000012.1, from coordinate 57,170 downwards.
GCGGGGTCGATCAGCTCGGCGCGGGTATCGGCTTCGTTCATGAGCGGCTTCCCTGTGGTGCGTTCCCTGCGTCCTTGAGTACCCTTCGGCTCACTATCTCGATTCGGCGGCGGCTTGTCCAACCATGGGCAACTCCTCAGAAATCCTTACAAGTTGCCCGGCCGGTAGCGAGGCTGCTGATGAACAGCCGAGGATTCCTCGGCGGTTGCCAAGCATCCGGCGGCCACTGCTGAGCCTTAACAGCGTCAGCTGTTGCATTTTTTGCAACAACTAACGAGCAAGCTGTTCAAGCAATGTGCAAATTTTGCACATACTGTCGTGCCCACCATCCAGCCGCACCTCGACCGCCTGTTCGGCCTACTGGTAGATGACGATGGGGGCCTGGTTCTCGGTACTCATGCCGTCGCCTCCTCCACCGCCGCCTCGGCCTCCCTGGCCGTCAGCTCGCCTGAGAAGACCTTCTGCAGCAGGGACTGCTTCAGTTCGGCTAAGGCGGTGAGTTTTTGACGATAAGTACGAGTTAACTGTTCTACATCTCCTCTGAGGGCATCAAGGTTTCCAGCAATGGCCTTTTGCTCGTCAAGGGATGGGATAAGATGATAGAACTCTCTCTGCTTGGTGATTGGAACTTGATTCCTGGTAGACTGCGCCATCACAGTCTCATACTGGCGCTTGAAAAAAGGCGTCCTCATATAGTTAGCGAGATACTCAGGAAAGATACGATTTAGGTCACATCTATAATAAGTAAGCGACGTACTCAGAACCACTTTATCAAGATCAGTATATAGCATTGCTACCGGACCAACCGTAGCATTATGCGCAAAAAGCACATCTCGATTTCTCGCCACACCTTTCCTCAAGTCTGCCGCACGATCATGTGAAAGATACTTGGCCAAGGAAAAATCCACAGCCTCACTCTTGATACAGTTCGCTGATATGTACGGAACGCCTTCACTTACAAATTCTGACTTTCTTGGATAGTCACTTCCGTGATTCCCATCTAGGTGACCCGTAATCCATCTAAGCTCCAGCAATTCATGCAGAGTAAACCTTTGTCGGTCACCGACCGCCTCGAATAATTTTAGCGATGTGCTATCCAAAAGCTCTCGTGCATTGGCGAGGTTCTGTTCGGTATTGGCAACGACTGTATCGATTCCCTCGAAGGCCTCATCAAGGATGGCGACAATACGCTTTTGCTCCACCATAGGCGGCAAGGAAAGCTGAAATTCCATCACCTGATTGACATTGGCACGTGGCATCCGGGCACCAGTGCTCGTCTTGTCGATCTGCTTGACGATCGAGTGCTGTGTGACCCAGTAATAGAGAAACCGACGATCCAAGGCATCTCGTGGCTTAAGTGGGAATATTTCTGAAGAGCAATGACCATCAAAATCCGGCAGCAACACCTTGTTCAAATACGGCCGCAGCCGACCGTACAAGACGTGATCCGATGAGAAACGGAACGTAGCGCTCTTGACCTCAGTCGGCGTCAGGTCACCAAGATACTTGCCTGTATCACTCTCGACATGCTCGAGCCCTACATAGGGCAAGGGGGCGCCATCATGCTTAACCTTGTCGATAGTGCAGATCTCCCCCAGGCGCAATGTCTTCCACCCTTCCCTCATAACATCCCCCGAATCCCTTCCAGGATCTCCTCGGCCTCGCGGTCGAGCGTCTCGATCTCGTTGATGATCACCTCGGGGTCGCGTAGCGGGGCTTCCTCGGCCCGGCTGGGGTTCTTAACCGAGAGGTCGAAGGTCTCGCGGTCCAGGTCGTCTACGCTGACGCGCCAGGAATTATCGGAATCGGCGAAGGTCGCCTGCAGCGCGACGAACTCGGCCAGGTCGTCGTCGTTGAGCGGATTGGTCTTGCCCAGGCTGCGGCCGGGGTCGAGCTGGTAGTACCAGATCTCGCGGGTGGGGGCGCCCTTCTCGAAGAACAGCACCACCGTCTTCACGCCGGCGCCGAGGAAGGTGCCGCTGGGGCAGTCGAGGATGGTGTGCAGGTTGCAGCTCTCCAGCAGCTCCTGGCGCAGCGCCTTGGAGGCGTTGTCGGCGTTCGAGAGGAAGGTGTTCTTGATCACCACCGCGGCGCGGCCGCCGGCCTTGAGGCGCTTGATGAAGTGCTGCAGGAAGAGGAAGGCGGTCTCGCCGGTCTTGATCGGGAAGTTCTGCTGGACCTCCTTGCGCTCCTTGCCGCCGAAGGGCGGGTTGGCGAGGATCACGTCGAAGCGGTCCTTCTCCTGCAGGTCGGCGAGGTTCTCGGTCAGGGTGTTGGTATGCACCAGGTTGGGCGCCTCGATGCCATGCAGGATCATGTTCATGATGCCGATGACATACGGCAGGCTCTTCTTCTCCTTGCCGAAGAAGGTGTGGTTCTGCAGGGTGTCGAGCTGCTCGGTGGTGAGCCGGCGCGGCTCGTCGCTGCCGAAGCCATAGCGCAGGTAATCATGGGCCTCGCAGAGGAAGCCCGCCGAGCCCGCCGCGCCGTCATAGATCCGCTCGCCGATCCTGGGGTCGATCACCCGAACCATGGCGCGGATCAGCGGGCGCGGGGTGTAGTACTCGCCGCCGTTGCGCCCGGCGTTGCCCATGTTCTTGATCTTGGCTTCATACAGGTGCGAGAGCTCGTGCTTCTCAGCCTGGGAGCGGAACTGCAGGCTGTCCACCAGCTCCAGGGCGTCGCGTAGGCTGTAGCCACTCTGGAACTTGTTGCGCACCTCGCCGAAGATCTCGCCGATCTTGTACTCGATGGTATCCGGCCCGCTGGCGCCCTCGCGGAAGCCCTGCAGGTAGGGGAAGAGCTCGCGATTGACGAAGTCCAGCAGGTCGTCGCCGGTCAGGGCACGGTCTCGATCCAGCTTCCCGTCGCGGTCGCGGGGCGCGGCCCAGGTGGACCACTGGTAGGGCGTGTCGATGATGAAGTCGAAGGACTTCCCGGCCAGGGTGGCGTTGATGGCGCGGCTCTGCTCCAGGTCGTCCAGGTACTTGAGGAACAGTAGCCAGGAGGTCTGCTCGGTGTAGTCCAGCTCGGTGGCGCAGCCGGCCTCTTTCCACAGCACATCGTCGATGTTCTTGAAGGTCTGCTCGAACATGGGGGTTCGCGGGTCCTTGCGATGAGAATCGTGGGGGCAATGCTACGCCGCGGCGTCGGGAGGCGCCAACTGCCCATGGCGAAGGGATTCGCGCTGCAAGCTTCACTGCCGAGGGTCCGAATCGCGCTGCAAGCAGCGCTCCCACGAAGATCGGTTGGGTGCCGGAAATGAGCGCATTGGCAACCACAGGGGTTCGCGCTGAAAGCAGCGCTGCCACGAAGATCGGTTGGGTGCCGGGAATGAGCGCGTTGGCAACCACAGGGATTCCCGCGGCCAGCAGCGCGCTCACGAAGATCCGCCGGGTGTCATGCCTGGGGGCTCCAACCAAAATCGGAAAGTGGCGTGATATGCTCGGGGGCACATCAACCGGCATCCCTGCCGATCATCGAGGAGAGCAACATGGCTCAGGCAAGCGCACGTCATATCCTGGTGGACAGCGAAGCGAAGTGTAACGAACTCAAGGCCGAGATCGAGGGCGGTCGCGACTTCGCCGAGGTCGCCCGCGAGCACTCCTCCTGCCCGTCCGGCAAGCAGGGCGGCGAGCTCGGCACCTTCGGCCGGGGCCAGATGGTGCCGGAGTTCGACAAGGCGGTCTTCGAGGGGGAAGTGGGCAAGGTGCAGGGCCCGGTAAAGACCCAGTTCGGCTACCACCTGCTGGAGGTCACCGAGCGCAGCTGAACCCGTATCGCACCTGATCCACGCCGTGCATGGCCGCCATGCACGGCTTTTTCTTGTACAACCCCTGTATCATCCGGCCAGTCGCGCTAGGATGGGAGGCACCAGCGATCACCACAGGAGGAGCCGCAAATGAACGACGAGGCCTTTCAACAGAGCATCCGCAAGCTGCTGAAGACCGTGGGCGTCACCACCCAGCAGGAGATCGAGAAGGCCGTGCAGCGCGCGCTCGCCGAGGGGCACCTCGAGGGCAACGAGCGCCTGCCGGCGCGAGTGACCGTGGAGGTAGACGGCCTGAGCCTGGCGCTCGACTTCGACGGGGACATCACCCTTGAGTGACGCGCCGATGATCCAGGTCGAGGGGCTCTCGAAGACCTTCGCCGATGGCTTCAAGGCGCTGGTGGATGTCGACCTCACCATCCAGCGGGGCGAGATCTTCGCCCTGCTCGGACCCAACGGCGCGGGCAAGACCACCCTGATCAGCGTGATCTGCGGGCTGGTCAACGCCAGCCGTGGCCGGGTACTGGTGGATGGCCACGACAACGTCGGCGACTACCGCGCCGCGCGGTCGCTGATTGGCCTGGTGCCCCAGGAGCTGACCAACGAGGCCTTCACCACGGTGTGGGACACGGTGAGCTTCAGCCGCGGGCTGTTCGGCAAGCCCAAGGACCCGGCGCACATCGAGAAGGTGCTGCGCTCGCTGACGCTGTGGGAGAAGCGCAACAACCGGCTGCTGGAGCTCTCCGGGGGCATGAAGCGCCGGGTGCTGATCGCCAAGGCGCTCTCCCACGAGCCCCAGGTGCTGTTCCTGGACGAGCCTACCGCCGGCGTGGACGTGGAGCTGCGCCGCGAGATGTGGGAGGTGGTGCGCGGGCTGCGCGACCAGGGGGTGACCATCATCCTCACCACCCACTACATCGAGGAAGCCGAGGAGATGGCCGACCGCATCGGGGTGATCCGCCGCGGGGAGATCGTGCTGGTGGAGAACACCCATGCGCTGATGCGCAAGCTCGGCAGCAAGGAGCTGACCCTGCACCTGCAGCAGCCGCTGGAGGCGGTGCCGGAGTCGCTGGCGGGCCACGGCCTGACGCTCGCCGACGAGGGCCATGCGCTGGTCTACAGCTACGATGCCGCCCGCCAGGAGGGAGGCTCGACGATCTCGGGGCTGCTGGCCGACCTCGAGGCGGTGGGGCTGCGGGTCAAGGACCTGCACACCCGCCAGAGTTCGCTGGAGGACATCTTCGTCAGCCTGGTCCAGGAGCGTCACTGAGCATGAAGCGTTTCAACCTGCAATCCGTCAAGACCCTCTACCTGGCCGAGATGGCGCGCAGCCTGCGCACCGTGCTGCAGAGCATCGTCTCACCGGTGATCTCCACCTCGCTCTACTTCGTGGTGTTCGGCGCGGCCATCGGCACCCGGATCAGCGAGGTGGATGGCATCAGCTACGGCGCCTTCATCGTGCCGGGCCTGATCATGCTGATGCTGCTCACCCAGAGCGTCTCCAACGCCTCCTTCGGCATCTTCTTCCCGCGCTTCTCGGGCTCGATCTACGAGATCCTCTCGGCGCCGATGTCCTACGTCGAGGTGGTGCTGGGCTACGTGGGGGCGGCGGCGACCAAGTCGCTGATCCTCGGCGCCATCGTGCTGGTCACGGCGCGGCTGTTCGTGCCCTACTCCATCGACCACCCGCTGATGATGGTGGTGTTCCTGGTGCTCACCGCGGTGACCTTCAGCCTGCTGGGGTTCATCATCGGCATCTGGGCCGACGGCTTCGAGAAGCTGCAGCTGGTACCGCTGCTGGTGATCACCCCGCTGACCTTCCTGGGCGGCACCTTCTACTCCATCGACATGTTGCCGCCCTTCTGGCAGACGGTGACCCTGGCCAACCCGGTGGTCTACCTGATCAGCGGCTTCCGCTGGAGCTTCTACGGCATCAGCGACGTCAGCCCGCTGGTCAGCCTGGGCATGATCCTGCTGTTCCTGGCCGCCGCGCTTGCGGTGGTGGGCTGGATCTTCAAGAGCGGCTACCGCCTCAAGCCCTGAGCCCTCACGCGCGGATCAGGGTACCGGCCTGGCCCTCCAGGACGCGACAGGCGTCCTCCAGCGCCCCGATGCCGGCCACACCGCCCCTGGAGAGGACGAACTCGCAAGCGGCCGACACCTTGGACCCCATGGAAGCGGGGTCGAAGGTCCGGCTGGCCAGCTCGCCCGGGGTAACCGGGCCCAGCGGCCGGGGCGCCGGGCCGCCCCAGCCGTCGTAGACCGCCGCCACGTCGGTCAGCAGCAGCAGGGCATCGGCGTCCAGCCGCGCCGCCAGCAGCCCGGCGGCATGGTCCTTGTCGATGACCGCCTCCACGCCCTCCAGCCGCCCGCCGACCCCGCGCACCGTGGGAATGCCGCCACCCCCGGCGCAGATCACCACCACCCCGGCCTCCATCAGGCGGCGGATGATGTCGATGGGCAGGATGCGCCGCGGCAACGGCGAGGCGACCACCCGTCGCCAGTGGCCGGTGGCCTCCTCGACGAAGGCCCAGCCCTTCTCGACCTTGAGCCGCAGCATGGTGTCGCGGTCGTAGCCGGGGCCGATGGCCTTGGACGGGGTCAGGAAGGCGGGGTCGTCGGCATCCACCTCGACCCGGGTCAGCAGGCTGGCACAGCTGGCACCGGGCGGCATCTCGTTGAGCAGCTCGGCCTCGATCAGGTAGCCGATGATGCCCTCGGTCGCGGCGTCCAGCACGTCCAGTGGATAGGGGGCGACCTCGGCGTAGGCCTGCGCCTGGAGGGCCAGCAGGCCCACCTGGGGACCGTTGCCATGGGTCACCACCAGCTGGTGGCGGCCGGCGAGCTCGGCCAGGGCGGCCGCCGCGCGCCGCACGTTGTGGCGCTGGTTGTCGATGGTCATGGGCTCGCCACGCCGCAACAGGGCATTGCCGCCCAGGGCTACCACGATTCGCATGCAAGCCGCCTCCGGCGTGGGTGGGTTCGGGGCCTCGATGTCGGGTCACGCGGCAGGACGAGGCCCGGACAAGGCGCAGGCGTGCGTCCCCTTTCATCAGCATAGTCGGGTGCTGCGCTGCCACGACCCTCGACTTGCCCCGCGCCCCTGGGCCGGCTATCGAGGTGCGCCCCGGGCGGGTATCATCGCCCTCCTCGCCACCTCACCGCGGAGTTCCCATGCCGATCCTGCACAGCATCATCCATCGCATCGACAAGGCCGCCGGCGAGGCACCGATGAGCCTGGTGCCCGCCACGGCGGAGCTGCCCCCCTCCCCGGCTCTGGACGACCTGCTGGCCGGCTTCAACGATGCCTTCAATGCCAAGCCCAAGGCCTGGGGCCACTTCGCCGAGACGACGCCCGAGGGCGAGGTGAGCTCGCCCTTCGCCAGCGAGCTTTCCGACTACCTCGACGGGGGCCGCGACTTCGTTGCCTTCTCCCGCGACCTGGCGGGCCGCATCGCCGAGCTGGTCGGCGCCCACCTCTCGCTCTCCGGCGACCTGCTGGTGCTCCACCACCAGGTCGGCGACACCCGCTACCTGAGTCTCGCGCTGCTGCACCACCGCGAGGGCTTCGGCATCGACGACCACCTCGCCGTGGTGCCGGTGCGCCAGCTGAACCTGGCACAGATGACCCTGGCGGCACGCCTCAACCTGAACCAGTGGCAGGCCGGCGACTCGAGGCAGTACCTCGCCTGGACCCGCGACCGCGGCGGCAAGAAGCTCGCCGAGGGGTTCGCCGCCCTGCTCGGCGCCGAGGAGGGTGTGGACGCCAGCGGCGAGACCCGTACCCTGCTCAAGGCCTTCAGCGACTACGTCGAGCAGGAGGACCTGCCCGAGGAGGCCAGCCGCGAGAAGACCGACGCGCTGATCGACTACGCCAGCGACCAGGCACGCCGTGGCGAGCCGATGACCCTGGAGGCGCTCTCGGAGGTCCTCGACGAGCAGCAACCGAAAGCCTTCTACGACCATATCCGCAACGCCGACTACGGCCTCTCCCCGGAGATCCCCCCGGACAAGCGCACCCTCAGCCAGTTTCGCCGCTTCACCGGCCGCGCCGGCGGGGTGTCGATCAGCTTCGACTCCCACCTGCTCGGCTCCGGTGTGGAGTATGACGAGGACCAGGACCGGCTGATCATCAAGCAGGTGCCCAGGCAGCTGCGCGAGCAGCTCAAGCGTCAGGGCTGAGCACGGGTCGGGACACGGCCACCGGGCCGTGTCACGCAGGGCGCACATCCCGCTATGCTGAAGCCCTGACCCAAACTGCCTAGGGAGAGTCGCCATGCGCCGCATCCTGATCCTTCAGGGCCACCCCGATGCCTCCGCCCCCCACCTGCTGCATGTCCTGGCCGAGCACTACCGCCTGGGCGCGGAAACGGCGGGGCACGAGGTGCGCACGGTGAGGGTCGCCGACCTGGACTTCCCGCTGCTGCGCAGCCAGCAGGCCTGGACGGAGGAGCGCATGCCCGCCTCGCTCGACGAGGCAGCGGACGCCATCCGCTGGTGCGAGCACCTGGTGCTGTTCTTCCCGCTGTGGCTCGGCGACATGCCGGCGCTGGTGAAGGGGTTCCTCGAGCAGGTGATGCGGCCGCACTTCGCCTTCGAGTACGAGGACGGCAATCCCTTGGGTCGCAAGGGGCTGAAGGGACGCTCTGCGCGCGTCGTGGTGACCATGGGCATGCCCGCCGCGATCTACCGCCATCTCTATCGCGCTCACAGCGTCAGGTCGCTGGAACGCAATATCCTGGGGTTCGTGGGCTTCAAGCCGGTGCGCGAGACGCTGATCGGTTCGGTGGAGGGCCTCGACGCGGATGAGTGTCGCAAGTGGTTCACCCGCCTGGAGAAGCTGGGTGCCGAGGCAGAATAACCGCTGAGACCCCTCTAGTACGTGACTCGCACTTGTTCTGTAAGCGATCGCAGACAAGCGTCGTGAGTCTACTCTGACACTTGCACGGGGTGGCTGGCGGGATGCGCAATTTGACGCCATGCTTCCCCGGTACCGCTGCCGTATGCGCAGGCACCGACGGCAGGATTTCCATAAGAAAAAACCCACTCAAGGGACACGGGCGGCCGTTGTCATCAAGAGGGTTGCCGTCCCTCAAGGAAGTGCGAATGGCCACAAGCGCATCGGATGCGAACAAGCTCGATTGGCGGGGCGAGTTCCGGGACGCCGCCCGGGAGGCCCTGTTCCGCCGCACCATGCAGGCCCACGACGCCTGCCAGCTGCGACATGCGCTGGTGGTGGCCGCCGGGCTCTTCCTCGCCTTCAGCCTGACGGACTTCAGCCTGCTGGGCACCAGCGACGCCTTCATGGTGCTGCTGGCCATGCGCGTCATCGTCACCGCCAGCTTCCTGCTGCTGGCCCTGGCGGTATGGCGGCGCCCCTCCCTGGCCCAGGCGCCACTGCCCACCAACCTGGTCTGCCTGCTAGCCGTCAGTGGCCTGCTGATCACCATCCCCCTGCGACCCGATGGCGTCATGACCAACCTGGCCTCGATCGTGGCCGCCAGCATGGCCCTCTACCTATTCATTCCGAACCGGCTGCCCTGGATGCTGGCCAGCAATGCCTACCTGATCGGCGGCTTCCTCACCTCGGTGGTCGTATGGTCACCGCTGCCCGGCGGGGTGCTGGTGAACAGCCTGCTGCTGCTGGGCTTCGTCAACCTGCTGTGCTGGCTGACGGTCTCCCGTATCCACCGGCTGCAGCGCGCCCAGTTCGCCAGTCTGCTGGAGGAGCGCTCGGTCAACCGCCGGTTGAAGGAGGAGATCGGGGAGCGCAATCAGCTGGAACAGCGCCTGCGCCATATGGCCAGGACCGACGAGCTGACGGGGATCACCAACCGTCGGCGCTTCTTCGAGCTGGCCGAGCAGGAGCGCCGACGGGCCCACCGCGACGGCACCCCCCTGTCGCTGTGCATGGTGGATATCGATTACTTCAAGGCCATCAACGACGTGCATGGCCATGCCATCGGCGACCTGGCGCTGACGGTGGTCGCTGCCCGCTGCCAGTCCGTGCTGCGCGAGAGCGACATCATCGGCCGCTATGGCGGCGAGGAGTTCGTGATCGCCCTGCCCCTGGCCAACCTGACCACCGCCAGGGAGATCGCCGAACGGCTGCGTGAGGCCGTGTGTCACCGTCCCCTGGAGGTCAAGGGCGTGACGCTGGAGCTGACGGTCACGGTCGGCATCAGCCGGGTCGACGATGGCGAGACCAGCCTCGACCCCGGCCTCCTGCGCGCCGACCGGGCCCTGTATGCCGGCAAGGAGAGCGGGCGCAACTGCGTGGTGGTGACGCCCCAGGGCCCCGAGCTTACCCTGCTCGCGGGCGTGCCGGCGGGTGTCACGCCAGGTGCGGTTCGAGCCACTGCCTCAGTTGCGGCCCCTGCAGCACGCCCGGCTGGCGGGCGACTTCCCGGCCGTTCCTGAACACGATCAGGGTGGGAATGCTGCGGATGCCGAAACGCGCCGCCAGCGCCTGTTCGGCCTCGGTATCGAGCTTGGCGAAGCGCAGGCGGGGCTCGAGCTCCCGGGCGGCCTCGGCGAAGATCGGCGCCATCATCTTGCAGGGCCCACACCAGCTGGCCCAGAAGTCCACCACCACCGGCAGCTCGCTGCGCTCCACCAGGGCAGGGAAGTTGGCCGCGGTGAGCGCCACCGGCTCGCCGGTGAACAGCGCCTGCTTGCACTTGCCGCACTTCGGCCCGTGGCCCAGGCGCGCCCTGGCCACGCGATTGATGGCCCCGCAGTGGGGGCAGCCCAGGGTCAGGGAATCGGCCATCTCGCTCTCCATCCGGTAAGGGTTCTCCGCACTATGCTGGCGCCCGGCGGGCGCTTCAAGCGGCATCGCGTCGCAGGCTGTTACGTCCCGCCATGCAGTGGCATGCCCGGGCTGCTATCGTCGCGGCAACACTCCCCGACCCTGCCGCCGAGACTGCCATGTCCACACGACCCGACCCCCGCGTGCTGCTGCGCCTGCTGACCCTGCTGCGCCCCTATCGCTGGCGCCTGGTGCTGGCCGCCCTGGCGCTGCTCGCCGCCGCGGCCAGCGTGCTGCTGCTCGGCCAGGGGCTGCGCCTGGTCATCGACCAGGGATTTCTGGCCGAGGACCGCGCACGACTGGACCAGGCCCTCGCCCTGATGCTCGCGGTGGTGGCGGTGCTGGCGATGGCCTCGGCACTGCGCTACTACCTGGTCACCTGGATCGGCGAGCGGCTGGCGGCCGACCTGCGGCGCCGAGTCTTCGACCACCTGCTCGACCTCGAGCCCGGCGTCTTCGAGGGGAGTGCCGGGGAGAACGGCGGCGCCGGGGAGATCGCCTCGCGGCTGACGGCGGACACCAGCGTGCTGCAGAGTCTGTTCGGCTCGTCGATCTCGCTGGCCCTTCGCAACTTGCTGATGCTCGTCGGGTCGATGGCGCTGATGCTGGTGACCCAGCCATGGCTCTCGGCCATCGTGCTGCTGGGTATCCCCGCCACGGTGCTGCCGATCCTCTGGTTCGGGCGCCGGGTGCGTCGCCTCTCGCGCTTCAGCCAGGACCGGGTGGCGGAACTCGGCCGCTATGCCGGGGAGGCCCTGGCCGGCATCCGCACCGTCCAGGCCTTCACCCACGAGGCACAGGATCGCCGGGCCTACGGGGCTCGGGTCGAGGAGGCCTTCGCCACCGCCGTGGCCCGTACCCGCCAGCGCGCCTGGCTGACGGGCATTGCCATGCTGGCGGTCTTCGCCGCGGTCGGCGTGATGCTGTGGCAGGGCGGCCAGGCGGTCCTGGCGGGCAGCATGAGCGCCGGCGAACTCTCGGCCTTCGTCTTCTACGCGGTGCTGGCGGCGGGCGCCGTGGCGACCCTGGCCGAGGTAGCCGGCGACGTGCAGCGCGCCGCCGGGGCCGCGGAGCGCCTGCTGGAGCTGCTGGATACCCGCCCGCACATTGCCCCGCCGCCCCATCCGGTGCCGCTGCCCGAGCCGCTCTCCGGCGAGATCCGCCTGGAGGCCGTGAGCTTCACCTATCCGGGCCGGGAGACCCCGGCGCTGGATGCCCTGGACCTCACCCTCCGGCCGGGGGAGCGGGTGGCGCTGGTGGGCCCCTCCGGGGCCGGCAAGAGCACACTGCTCGCGCTGCTGCTGCGCTTCCATGATCCCGATTCCGGCACCCTGCGCCTGGACGGCATCGACCTGCGCGACCTGGACCCGCGCGAGCTGCGCCACGCGCTGGGCCTGGTGGCCCAGGAGCCGGTGCTCTTCACCGGCAGCGTGGCCGAGAACCTGCGCTACGGCCGACCCACGGCCAACCTCGATGAACTGCGCCGGGCCGCCGGGGACGCCAATGCCCTGGGCTTCATCGAGGCGCTGCCCCGAGGGTTCGACACCTCGCTCGGCCCCGGCGGCGTGCAGCTCTCCGGCGGCCAGCGCCAGCGCCTGGCCATTGCCCGGGCGCTGCTCAAGTCCCCCCGGGTGCTGCTGCTCGACGAGGCCACCAGCGCCCTGGACGCGGAGAGCGAGCGGCTGGTGCAGCAGGCCCTGGACCGGCTGATGGTGGGCCGCACCAGCCTGGTGATCGCCCATCGCCTGGCCACCGTGGTCGCCGCCGACCGCCTGCTGGTGCTGGACCGGGGCCGGCTGGTGGCCAGCGGCCGCCATGAGGAGCTGCTCGAAGCGAGCCCGCTCTACCGCCACCTGGCCGAGCTGCAGTTCGGGCGCCACCCCGCGGCGGCCATGACCGACGCGCCTTCGCCCTCCTGACCCGACCTGCCGGCTCAGAACAGCCCCAGCTGGCGATCGATCAGGGTGGCGAAGTCGTCGCCGACGAAGGGCAGGATGGCGTCGGCCACCGGCAGCAGCTGCCGGTTCAGGTAGTGGTCGGTGTCGATGGGCGACGAGTGGGCCTCCAGGGGTTCGGGGCCGGCCACCGTCATCACGTAGTGGATCCAGCCACCGTTCTGGTACTGGCGCGGCCGGCCCTGCCGGTCGTTTTCCGCGTCGGCCAGCCTGGCGGCGCGCACGTGGGGCGGCACGTTGCGGCGGTAGTCGTCGAGGCGCCGCCGCAACCGCTTGCGATAGACCAGCCGCTCGTCGAACTCTCCCTCCCGGGCACGCCGCAGGAAGGCCTGCACATAGTCGCGCACGTAGTCCCGCCAGGGCTCGCCGACGAAGACCCGCCGGTAGAGCGCCTGCTGGAACTCCTTGGCGAGCTCCGTCCAGTCGCTGCGCACCGTCTCGAGCCCCTTGAACACCAGCCGCTCGCTGCCATCCGCGTCCCGCACCAGGCCCGCGTAGCGCTTCTTGCTGCCCGCCTCGGCGCCACGGATGGTGGGCATCAGGAAGCGCCGGTAGTGGGTCTCGAACTGCAGTTCCAGGGCACTCTCGAGGCCGTACTCCTCGGCCAGGTGCTCACGCCACCAGGCGTTGACCCTGGCCACCAGCCGCCGGCCGATCGCCTCGGCCTCCGCTTCATCGAAGGGGCGGCCCAGCCAGACGAAGGTGGAGTCGGTATCGCCGTAGATCACGGTAACCCCCTCGGCCTCGATCAGCTCGCGGGTGCGGTGCATGATGGCGTGGCCGCGCATGGTGATCGACGAGGCGAGCCGCGCGTCGAGGAAGCGGCAGCCCCGGGAGCCGAGCACCCCGTAGAAGCTGTTCATGATGATCTTCAGTGCCTGGGAGAGCGGCGCGTTGCCGGCACGCTTGGCGGCCTCGCGCCCCTCCCACACCCGCTCGACGATGGCCGGCAGCGCATGGCGAGTGCGCGAGAAGCGCGCGCCGCGAAAGCCCGGCACCGAGGCGGCCTCAGAGGGGTCGGCGAGCCCTTCCACCAGCCCCGCCGGGTCGATCAGGAAGCTGCGGATGATCGAGGGATAGAGGCTCTTGAAGTCGAGCACCAGCACCGAGTCATAGAGGCCCGGGCGCGAGTCCATGACGAAGCCGCCGGGACTCTCGGCGCTCTCCCCCTCGCCGAGGTTGGGCGCCACAAGGCCCAGCCGATGCAGCCGCGGCAGGTAGAGGTGGGTGAAGGCCGCCACCGAACCGCCGCTGCGGTCGGCGGGCAAGCCGGTCACCGCGGCGCGTTCCAGCAGGAACTCCAGCAGCTCGGTCGCCGCGAAGATCCGCGTCACCAGTTCGCAGTCCCGGAGGTTGTAGCGGGCCAGCGCCGGCTTGTCCTCGGCGAACATGCGCAGGATGCCGTCGAGGCGCTGGTAGGGGTTGTCGATCGCCTTGCCCTCGCCGAGAAGCGTACGGGCGACGTTCTCCAGGCTGAAGGAGGGGAAGTGCCAGGTGGCCGAGCGCAGCGCCTCGATGCCGTCGATGATCAGCCGCCCGGCGGCCGAGGCGAAGAAGTGGCTGGGCTGGTGGCCGTGGGCTCGCCACTCCATCTCGGCGCCGCCGCGCCCCAGCCGCAGCGGCACGCCGTGCTCGCGGGCATGCTCGTGCAGGATGCGAAGGTCGAACTGCACCAGGTTCCAGCCGATGATGGCGTCGGGATCGAACTCGGCGAACCAGGCGTTGAGCCGCTGGAGCAGCCCGGCCCGGCTGTCACAGTACTCCAGCGCGAAGTCGAGCCCCTGCGCCTCTCCCCTCGGCGGCCCCAGCATGTAGACCCGGCGCGCCCCGCAGCCCTCCAGGGCAATCGAATAGAGCTCGCCGCGGGCGCTGGTCTCGATATCCAGCGACACCGTGCGCAGCCGCGGGCGGTAGTCCGGCGCCGGCCGCAGGCGCGCCTCCGCCAGGCCGCCCTCCCCGTCCGGCGTGCCGGTCACCGTCACGGGCGCGGTGATGAAGCGCTCCATCAGGTAGCGCTCAGGCGGGCGGATATCGGCCTCGTAGAGCGAAAGCCCGGCCTCGGTGAGGCGGCGCTCGAGGGCACCCAACTGGCGATGCTGCCGGCAGTAGAGGCCGAGTACCGGGCGGTGATGGAAGTCGCGCAGCGCAAGCTCGCGCAGCGTGACGCCCGGCTCGCCGGCCAGCAGCGCCTCGGCCGACGCTCGCTGCTCGGCCGGCAGGAAGGCCACCGAGGGTTGCGGCGGCAGGCACACCCTGAGCGTGCCCTCGTCGGTGGCAAGCCACAGGGTGACCGCAGTACCCCGGGGCGTCTCCTCCCAGTGTCGGGTGAGGATGAAACCGTGGCGAGCGGTGCCACCCCGTTCTGTCAGGCGATGGCTCGACAAGGGCGCTACTCGAGGCGCGCCAGCTGGCGCAGGCCCGCGGCGGCATCCGCCGTGGCAAGCCACGCCACCAGGCCAATGTTCAAGGCCGCACAGCCCCACAGGATGATGCCGAAGGGCTGCTTGCGGGTCTTGTGGCGAAACCAGCGCCGGGCCAGCAGGGCGCCCGGCCAGCCGCCGGCGAGGGCGACAAGCTGCAGGGTCGACTCGCGGATGCGCCGTGCGCCCCGCCGGGCCGCGGCCTTGTCGACGCCATAGAGGGCCACCGCCGCCAGGCTCGCCAGCAGGTAGGCACCGATGAGCAGCGTCATGGGGCGTTCACCTCGATGATCAGGTCGGGGGCAAAGAGTGGCGGGACGAACTCGTCGGGATAGCCACCGGGATTGGCGATGACCCGGGTGCCGCCGGACGCGAGGTCCACCGGCTCGTGGACATGGCCATGGAGCCAGAGGTCCATGCGGCCCATCAGCTGCGGCAGATGGGAGGCGAAGGCCGGAGACAGCGCATCGCCGCGGTAGCGCCCCGGGATACACTCGGCCAGGGGCGCATGGTGGCTGATCACCACCCTCGGGCCGCTGAACGGCCTGGCCAGCTCCGCGTCCAGCCAGGCCAGGGCCTCGGCATGCAGGCGGCGGCTCTCCGCCGGGGTGAACACCGCCCCCTCCGGCTGCTCGATGATACGGAAATCCGGCATCAGGGCCAGCGCCCTGGCCTCGGTGAGTGACCAGTCGTGTTCCGACTGGCCGGCATAGAGGGCGAAGTCGGTCCACAGCGTGGTGCCGTGAAAGCGCACGCCGTCCAGGGTCAGCGAGCGGTTGTCCAGCAGGTGGATCCCGAGCCGTGCGGCCTCGGCGGCCAGTTCCCGGCGCAGCTCGGGCATGCCGGTGCCGTAGAACTCGTGGTTACCGGGGACATAGAGGATCGGGGTGCCGGCGAAACGCTCCGCTGCCCAGCCGAGCCCCTGGAGGCCGGCGTGGATGTCGCCGGCGAGGATCACCGCATCGGCGCTGGCCTCCGGCAGTTCCGGTGGGCTGTCGAAGTGTTCCAGGTGCAGGTCGGAGAGAAGCCTCAGGCGCATCGTCGGTTCCCTGTGCAGCGAGCCATCCGCGCCAGTGTGAGGCACGGACCGGACGAACACTAGCGTCCGCAAGGCACCTGGCGGCTGCTCCGTGCGCCCTGTCGGCGGCTCCGCCAAGGGTCGCGGGCCTCGCTGTCGCCGGCCTCAGTCGAAGTGTACCGCCAGCCAGATGGTCTCCTCGTCCGGGGCGGTCCAGGCGACACGATGCCGGCGGTGGGCGGGAATCGTCAGGTGGTCGCCCGGGCCGAGCGTCACCGACTCGCCGTTCTCGAAGGCCACCACTCCCCTGCCCTGGAGCACCAGCACCCACTCGTGGCGCACCTGGTCGTACCAGCCGGTGTCGGGCGAGGTGTGGCCGCGCGACACGATGCGCTCCACCGTCACCCCGCGGCCGCTCACGATCTCATCGAACAGCTCCTCGGGAAGGCCTTCGGGTATCGCCTCGAACAGGTTCGCCATCGACTGCCGCTCCTTGAGATGGGCGATCATGCGCCAACGCATGATCGGGGTATGCCTGGCACCATTGCCATGACCCTAGCAGCCTGACTGCCATGAGTGCGCCCTTGCCTTTCGAGCACGCATAAATGTAGCGGCGCGCGATAAATGAGCGCCATTCCGCACGATAATCCGGATTGATATTTTTCACGCATCGAAATGGCGGTTCCAGAATGGTGCCGGCTTGGGGATGCTGGCGGCCGACCTGCCCCACCCCTGGCGGTGCTTCAGAGGGGTGGATAGAAGGCTGCTTACCTATAGGTTAGGCTGCTGTTGGGCGTGATGGCAGGGAGCAACCGGGCTAAGCTCCGAGAACGCAGGGAGGGAGACTCATGAACAAGAGCCTGATGCGCACTCTGGTGGCCACCGTGGGCGGTGTTTTCGCGGTGCTTTTGGCCTACGGGCTGTTTGCAGATGGGGAAAGCGGGGGCAACCAGCCACGCAACAGCTCTGACAGCACGGTGGACTTCACCGACATTGATTCTGTCGTGAGGTCGATTGGCTTGGTGGTACGCGAGGACTCGAAGGAGAACGAACAGCAGATCCTCCGCGCGGTCCGCCGGTTCGCAGAGACCTGCCCGACACTCTTCACCCGATATGCAGGCGATGTCGTGAGCGCCACGGCTTACGGCAAGTGGGTAGAGATGTATCGCGAGGAGCGATACGGCTGGCATCAAGAGGTCGCTCTTGAGGTGCGCATGGATAGCCACGCCCCCGTAGCCCCGGGGCACCTCCTCACGTACTACCTCGGCGATGGGGATCGCCCTGGCTGGATCACGCAGAAGGCCCAAGGCCTCGAGCCTTGCCAGCGAGACGGCAATAGCTCCGGAGATACCTTCGTCCCTGTGCATGATCTCTACCAAGGCTGATCTCACGGCATCGTTCTCCAGTCACCCAGGTCGACGTCAACCTGGGGACCATCACTGTCCCGCTCCGCCTCAACACGCCTCACAACTCCATCTTGATCGACGGATATCTTCAATACGCTTTCCGATCGGTCACGCAGCGCCTCGCGAAATGTCTCGACCTGGCTGCGGCCATACTCCAACACCACTTCCTTTGCAATCTCTCGTGCCAGTTCTGCGTAGCCGCCAATGGAGCGCCCAACCTTAGTGCTTTCTACGGCATTTTCGAGAAGGGCGCCGAGAGAGAGGGCTGTCATGCCGACCCCGGCAGCCGGTATCGCTCTAGATCCCAACGCTGAGGCCGCCCTCAGCGCGCTTGGCGAAACCTTGCTGCCGGTTGACGCCGACGGCGAGGATTTCGGTGTGGGTCGGTTGGTGGGCGGCGAGTATCCACCGCCCTTGCGAGTGCCGGTGTTGCGCCCTCCGGGACCGCGTGCACCCCAATTGGTGACGTAGACAGGCACGGGGGCCATGCTGCCCGCTGCACCCCCCAAGCTGCCTGCGATGCCGCCGGTGGTGCTACCTCCCTGCACCCCGCGCCCCAGGCGTCCATAAAAGCCCCCCAGCTTGTAGAGGGAGCGCCCGGCATAAGCCGCTGCCGTCAGGCCGGCAACGGCGCCACCGATCTTGAGCCAGCGATCGACGGCCTCTTGGTCAAGGCTATTGAGGGCGTCGGCAGCGGACTGGATATGCTGGCTCAGGTTATCGTCAGCAAATTTCTGCCAAGTGGTAGAAAGGTTTTGCAACGCCCCACGAGCAGTTTCAGCGGCTCTAGCAGAGTCCGCCATGGTTGCAGCGCCATCCCCCTGGACACGAAGGAATTGCTCAAAGCTGGTGATCTCGCCGTTTGCATTGAACTCACTGAACAGTGAGTTGAATGCGCTCAGTGCCGTTTCGTTGGTGATCACCTCTGACAGGCGCTGGGCGCTGCCATCTACCCGCTCTACCAGCTCGACCATGATGTCAGTGATGGCCCGCATTCGCTTAGGGTCTTCAGGATCCATGACCTGAATGCCGCCACGCTGAAGCTCTCTGATCGTGTCGGCGTTCTGAAAAGTTCGCAGCAGGTTCTCAAAGCGGGTGGCTGTCTCTTCGGGGCCACCGGAAGCGCGGCTTATCACCTGGAGTGCCGCACCCATTTCGCGGATTGCGTCAGGCCCTGTTCTACCCATCGCGGTGTAGGCAGTGACTACGCGAGGGCCGAGCTTGGCCAGATTCTGAAGCGTGAACGCCCCTTGTTTGCCCTGCTGGTTAAGGGTGTCGATGGAGCCCAGCACGGCATCCATGTCGCGCAGGTCCATCTTCTGGAACTCGGCCATGATCTGGCCGATGTTGGTGCCCTCGGCACCGGTGGCGGAGATGGCAGCGGCAATGTTGCGCAGGTTCTCCCGAGCGAACTCCAGGTCGCCGGTCTTCTCGACGATGCCCTCGATGGCGGCGGTGATCTGCGCCGGGTCGACGCGGATGTCCGGTGCGCGAGCGGTCTCGAAGATTTGACGGCGCAGCTCCTCCATCTCCTCGGCACTACGGCCCGACTGGATGCCCAGGCGGGTGAAGCGCTCCTCGAGGGCGACCAGGGAACGCACGGTGCCTACACCAGCGGCGCCAGTGGCGAGGGCTACCCAGCGGTTTCCAACACGGTCCAGCGTGTTGCCGAGACCTCCGGCGACGCGTTGCAACCTCCCCATATGGCGCTGGCCATTGGTGGCCATGCCGCGCATGGCGCCCTCGTAGCGCCGTGCCTGGCGGTCGAGGTTGCCACGCAGGTCCATTACCACACTGGCGCGCAATTCACTCATCTCGGCTCCTCGCGTATTGCATGTATCGGATCAGTCGGCGCAGGCTCAGGACCCGTTGGTCAGCTTCGCTCCACCCCGTCCAGGTGGCGACCGCCCACATGGCCCTAGGCAGGCTCTTGGCGATCGCCATCACTTCGCCCCCGCGACTCGGCCTCTGACTGGGCCTGGGCGACGGCGGCACCATCGAGCTGCTCGGTGCGTGCCAGCAGCAGGTTGAGGTCCTCGGGGTGCAACTTGTGCAGCAGCTTGAGCTCCAGGGGGCCGCTGATATCGCCCACGCTGACGATCTGGCGGCGCAACACCTCGACGCCGACCCGTGAGGGGCTGGCCACCAGCACAGGTTCACTGCCGCCGTCTTGAGCAGGGGAGAATACCAGGCGCTCTGCTGCCTCCTGGGCATCCAGCACGTCGCCGGCGGTGGCTTCGCGCAACACCACATCCTTGTAGGTTTCATCGCCGAGCCTGAGGCCATGAATCAGGGTAAGTGTGAGTCGAGTAGTGGCTTTTCCAGTAGTTTGAGACATCAGTGATGGTCCTATCTTCGAGAGTGAGGAGAGGGCTTCTCTCCATGGTTGCCGGTGCGATCAAGCACCATTCCCGGTTGAGCCATAGGCGAGCTGCCAGAAGGCGTAGCCGCCGGCCCCTCGTGCTTCGGCGCCGAACAGGAACTTGCGCCGCGAGAAGACGTCCGGAGCGTTGATGTCATGCATGGCCACGAACACCGGGGCCTTGCGCTCCTGGTAGATGAAGGGCGCGACCGGCTTGGTCCTGTCAATCAGGAACCAGGCGGTGTCGCTGGTGAGCCAGTCGCCCACCACCAGCTTGGCGGTGTCCTTGTAGGGGTTGGGCTTACCGTCCTCAAGGCGGTCGTTGGCAAGCAGCGCGTGGCCGGTGTCCTCCAGGGCGGGCGGCACCAGGAGGATGTTGGGGCGCACGCCCAGCGGGCGGCCTTCGTCATCCTTGAACTTGCGCATGGCAGCGCGCGCAGCGCCGTAGGACGCTTGGGCGGCGGCCAGGGTAGAGATGGACAGCACCGCAGTGCCCATATTGGATACGCTGACAGCACCGCCCTGACCGTCGCCTACCGGGTGGTCGGTGTCGAAGAACGGCTGGCCGTCGTAGCACGGGTCGAAGAAACCACGGTTGACTAGTTCGTAGACAATCTCGTCGGGAAGCTGCTTAGAACTGTGCCCGGCCATCTGCGCTTCGGTTCCGATCACGCCGAGGCTGTCGTCCTCGATGTCGTTGCGATCGACCTCGACGGTAGCCTCAAAGTCGTCGTTGACGACGGTGTAGCCGTGGCCTTCGAGCTGCTTAACCACCTTCTCGCCGGCCCAGCGGCGCAAGCGCGGGAAGCGGCCCAGCCACTTATAGCGGTTCTCGCCGCTGGTCGAGGTCACCCTCATGGCGATCTTTTCCCAGCTCGAGGGGGCGGCGTCGAATCCTGCACCGAATTCCGACGATAATGACATGAAGACTTCATGTAGGGTCGCTTGGTTGATGATCACTGAGCGTCACCCCTTTCGTCGCCTTCTCTCAGGGCAGTTTGCTTGTTGATGATGTTGTAGATTTGCATTTCCGTGAGCTCGTGCCTCTTGGCCAGCTCTGCAACAGACAACCCGTCTTCTGTGAACTCTTTGTAGACCCGACGATGCTTGATAGCTTTGAGTAGGGTTTCCCCTTTCGGCAGGTAGAAGGTGCGCCCCCCTGCCATAAAGGCCAGTGCCTCCACGGCCGTTTGGGCAAGGCCAATGGCCTGCTCCTTTCTGAGACCTTTCTGTAGGAAGGCGTTTTCAATGATATCCATCATCTCAACCATGCCTTTAGGCCAGCTGCGGCGGTAATTCATGGGACGTTGCACTCGACGCCTCCTTAACGGCAAAGAGTTGATTCCTTATCGAACAGAGTGTTTAGCCAATTCGACGAACCCTTGAGCCTCCAATCGCTCGCGCTCCTGGTCCGCCAGTCGATCAAACTGTCCAAGCCGCAATGCATGATCGGCAGAGAACAGCACACCGCCGTGTAGGTCGTGGGCCGTCGCACCCTCGAATGCACGGAGATTAAAGGCCGGCAGCAGCATCCGATACCATTGGCCTGGCATCAGGGATTCCGTGCGGCCGGGCAGCACCTCGGACATCAGGGCATCAATGCCCCTGAGTCGCTCGAAGGCTCGTTGCAGGCCTTGTGCATGCTCCAGATAGTCGTCCCCCACCTCTTCGGCACAACGCCTCAGAAACTGCTCCAGGACTCCCGGCGTACGGCTCTTCACATCCTCGCAGTAACGCTGAGCTCGCTCGAGGCGACGCCGCAAACCATTTACCGCCTGGTTCTTGTCTCTCAACGTGGAAAGCGCTCGCGCTTGCTGGCTGTCCTCGTCATCGACGATCTCCTTGATCTCCGCGTCGAGCAAGTCCAGTGCTGCTTGATCTGCTTCGCCCGCGGCCATATCGGCCAGCAGGTCTTCGCGCTGCCCCAGGAGCCGATCCAGTCGCGCGTCGTCGCCACATGCCGAGGCAGCTTGCTCGCTGGCCTGCTCAGCGGACGCTACCAAGGCCTCGAGGCGCTCCACTTCAGCCTGAGCCTCGCCCAGCGCATCCTGGTGGGCCAACACTTCTTTCGCGCTGGCCCCGGCATCGAGGGCTTCAATTTGCTCTTGCAGCTCAGCGTCCCTTGCCTGCAAATCCTGAACGCGATGCTCGGCGGTCGAGATCGTTTGAGTAAGATCCTCAAGATCCTGGCGAACTGCATTCAACCGTGGATGGTATTGAGCCCCCCCCCTCCCCTCGTCTTGCTCTGCCGTTCGGGAAAGGGCATCGAGCTCGGCCCTCACATCACGAAGTCTTGTCCTGTGATAGTGGGTCTCGGTAGACAACCGCCCCTTCTCAGCCCTGTTGCTGCTGAGCTCCGCAGTCAACGCATCCTTCCGCTTCAGCCGATCATGAAGAGACTCTGTTTTGCCGTTGAGTGCCATCGTTGCCAATCTCCGGTCTTATGTATGGCCACACCCCTGAGTGATATCGATCCATCAACCAGGAACCCCTGCTCGTGTCTTTTCACGAGCAAAGCCCATTAAAGTTCCTAAAGGGTATTAGGGGGTTTCAAGGCGCTTTAAAAACTGATCGGGGATGATTGGGGATATGGCAGGACCACGGTAGAGAGGGGGAAAGGGGGCGCGGTATGACCCGCCGCAGATAGTGGCGGGCAAGAGGGAAGATGGACAGCGCTGGCGGGAACCTCAGTCGCCGTTCCCATGAATGTTGACGCGACGGGCCGCCATGGCCTTCAGAGCAGTGATGGCTTTGGCGGTGGTGTCGGTATTGGCGAAGCGCAGGCTGGTGATGCCGAAGCTGCCTTCCAGCCAGTGGTCCAGCGCCTTGATGTCATCGGCGCCGGTGTATTCACGCCACAGCCGGTGGATCAGGCGCACCTGGTCGGGAAGCTGAATGACCGCCCTCGGAAACGGCTCGGCTATCGGACACCGGCACAGGTGTTTCTGGGGGAATACTCAGGAGCCCTGAATACCGCAGGTGCTGCTCTTATTGCTTGAATTCAGGAGATCCAGCTCGCTAGAACTACGACAGCCCGCCACATCCTCGAGCAGGTCGCGCCAGTCTCCATCATCGAGATCAAGCTGCTTCCGGGCCACGTGCAGCAATCTCAGCTTAGTTGGGTAGAGTCTCATGGCGGCACCCCGGTCAAACCCCGTTTAAAACTGCTCAGGCTTGTTTAACTATTTTCAGCTAGGCCGTTAGGCCCCCAAACCCTTGGGGGCCTTAGAGGCGCTCCTAGAGGCTGCTGGACGCACCCGCCTGGAGCTCTTCGCAGAGGCGGCTCAGCTCGATGGCTCGTTCGGCTTGCGTTTGACAGACATTGAGGATCAATAGGGCTCGTTCGACTTGCGGGCTGCTCGCCGCAACTTCATCCAGATAACCCGATCGCAAGACGGCATCTATCAGCGCTCCCAGCTCGACTACTGCCTGCGTCAGGTCCATCTGTGCCAGGTCGTCGCGCACATGCCGGTTCACTTTCGGTTCGGCTACAGCAGTATCAGTCATGCATTAGGCTCCCTTGACCACATCGGCGTTAACTTTGCGCTGGCCGAGCTCGGCAGCCAGGTTCATGCACTTCACGGCGAAGTTGTTGACGACCAGAGGATATAGCATCGAGATCGGCATCCGGCTGTTGCGGCCGTGCAGCGTCAGTCGCTCGCGCATGGCCAGGTAGGCGTCATCCTCGAACACCTCCTCCAGCGGCTTGCCCAGGCGCTTGAACTTGAGCGCCAGGTAGGGTGCCAGGTGCTCCTCGAGGGGAGAAAGCTCGGCCACCTCGATGCGTCGGATCACCTCTCGGGCCTGCCAGTTGCGGCGCTCGTCCAGGATGCCCTTCAGCTCGGGCTGGCCGATCAGGATGATGCCCAGCAGCCGGCGGAAACCGTCCTCCAGCTCCCAGAAGCGCTTGAGGTACTTCAGCGTCGGTACCGTCAGGTCGTGAGCCTCCTCGATGATCAGCACATGGCTGGTGCCACCGCGGCTCGAGCCGGTCAGCAGCCGCTCGATCTGGCGTGCCTTGGACTCCAGCTTCTGCTTCGGACGCTCCTGGGAGACATCCTCGATGATGGCGTCGCACAGCGCCCCGGCGGTCAGCTGACCCTTGTCGATGGTGCGCGGCAGGATCGGCGTGATGGGGTGCTCCTCGCGCTGGATGCGGTCGATGAGGTCGCGGCGCAGCACGCTCTTGCCGGCACCGGACTCGCCGATCACCGCCAGGAAGCCGCCATGCTTGGCGGTACTGAGCATGTGCTCGCGAATGTAGCGCTGTTCGGGCGCGAGGAAGACGTCCTCCACGCCCTGCACATCGTCGAGGAAGGGGTCGCGGAACAGGCCGAAATGGCGGCGAGCGCTCTGTGTTAGCATGGCTTTCTCCGGTAGTTGGTCGAATTCGTCGTCAGCGATCGGGGCGGAATCCCGGCCTCGTTGCGCGCTATCTTGCCGGACGGGGCGCAGCGGGCCGGGGTTCTCGTCATCGGTCTCGAATGCCACCGTGATCTCCTTTTCAGTTGCGCCACAGCGGCGCAGGTAGTCGGTTATCTGGCGCTCCAGAAATACTCGTGGCGTGCGGGCCGGCCAGACGTTGCCCCTCAGTACATGCGTGATGGTGGCGTTGGACGGGTGCCGGCCGTTGGCCAGCACGACGTTGGCCGCCAGGTCCATCTGCCGTTTCCCCAGCTCGGCAAGCAGCCGGCGCAGCCGAATGGGGCGGTAGGCCACCGGTGCCGCCTCGGGGCGGGGTGGGACGTGGGTTGTCGCAAGCATTGCGTCTCCTCCTGCGTCAGCGGGCCAAAGCCACGGCCCGCGGCTGCTCGATCAGCTCGGCCACCAGGGCATCGAGCTGCTCTTCCGGCACCCCCTCGGGATATCGGTTTCTCACCAGGTCACTCTCGTCGGGGCTCAGCGCCCGCCCAAGCCGCTCACGCAGCCGCTTCAGCGCCTCGATCATCGACAGCGGGGCGAGCGTCACGGAGGTGGCCTTGGCCACGTCCAGCGGCGTGCCGCGGCGTGCCATGAAGGCCGGTAGGGTATCGGCCGCCAGGTAACTGATCGGATCGAATTCGCCGCTGAAGGGGGTTTGCCGCTTGCCCCGGGCCTTGTCGACCTCCTGCTGGGTCTCCACGCCGTAGGCCGCCTTGTCCATCGCCTTGCGGTTGGCGTCCACGTCGGTATCCGGCTTGGCGGCGTAGCTTTCGCCGAATACAGGGCTGTCCAGGTAGAAGCCGGCGGCATCGCGCTCCAGCGGGGCGCACTCGAACTGCTCGGCACCGTTCTCCAGGGCGACGAACACGTTCGGCGCCCGGTAGGGGTTCACCGTGACGGTCACGATCTCGCCGACGCGTACACCGGGGAGATCCGCCACGGAATAGGTCGCCGATTCGAAGCCCTTGATGGCGTAGGAGATGGTCAGGTCGCCCCGCACCTTGCGCGACTCGGGCTTGGTGCGCAGTAGCTGCTCGCAAAGCTCACGCGGTGGACACAGTCGCAGCTGCTCAGGCCTGATGGTCTGCCATAGGCCATAGCGTGTGCTGCGGGTGCGGGTGTGGAGCTTGGTGGCGCTGAAGTGGCGCATCCATGTGTGGGCCGCCGCATTCAGGGCCTCCAGGCTCTCCACCCTCATCAGCGACAGGCGCCCCTCGAAGTCGCGCTCGACCAGGTCGTGGGTCCGCTCTACCTGACCCTTGCTGCGTGGCTGGCCAGGGGTGTGCGCCCAGTGCGTCACCTGCAGCTGATCCAACAGGTTGCGGATCAGGTGCGACTGGTTGGCGCTGCCGGCATCCCACACCATCATCTGTGGCACCCCATGGAAGGGGTCGTGTGGGTGGTCGCGCTCCGGCCAGGCGTGCATCAGGAACTCGAACAGCGTCTCCTGGTCCTCACCAGCGGCCAGGAAGTACTCGACGTAGAAGGCGCCGCTGTAATGGTCGGTGATCAGGTAGCGCAGCACCCGCTGATTGACCACCTTGGCAGCATTCTCCGGCTTGTTCTTGTAGAAGCGCTTAGCATCCATTACCGCCAGGCCGCCTTTGTCGAGGTAGTAGAGCACGCAGACCGAGACGTCGAACTGATGCACGTGGTTGGGGTGCTGGCTGCGCATCTGGGTATGTGGCGTGGCCCGGCTCACCTGGTCAGGGTGCAGGCCTTGCTCGCGCATCACCCGGGCATAGGTATCTGCCGAAGCCCGCGTAGTGACACCGCTGGCGGGGTTCGCCAGAGCGATCTCCAGGGCGACTTCGACCGACAGCAGCCGCTTGCCGCTGTCGCGGGTGCTCTGGCGCATGATGCTGGCCACCGTGGCCGCCTCTTCCCGGCTGACCTGGCTGGCCCCGCGGTCGCGCCGGCGCTGCCGCTGTGCGTCCCAGCCAGCAGCCTTCAGGCCGCGATAGACCCGGTCCTTAGAGCAACTCAGGAACTGAGCGGCCCGCGCCACGATCTGGCCTTTCTGGCCGCGCGGTGCCTCGCGAAGCTCCTGGGCGACGCGGTCGAAATGGCGAAGTTCGTCGGCGCTGAAGGCGGTCATGACGGCGCGACCTCCTGCATCCAGCTGTCGTCGACGTCCAGGTCGACCGCCTCCAATCCCAGCTCAATCTGCAGCTGGTCGAGCTCGATGCGCAGCCGGGCCACCTGCTGGGCGCAGGCGTGCTTCAGCTCGCGGGGCGCATCTTCCCAATCTAGGATCTCGACCATTACTGCGCGCAGCGGCAACAGCAGGCTGCGGGCCTTGAACCCTTCGGCCTCGAGGCGATCCGAGAACTCCTCCACCCGCTGGTCGGGCGTCATATGCTGGCGGCGGTGCAGCTGCTCTTCTAGCTCAACGATCCTGCTGGACTTGTCCTGGGTGACCCGTCGGGAAGCCTCCAGCTCTTGACGACTATCTTCGGCTTGCTGTTTCAGCGCCTCCCTCTCCTTGGCGTGCCGAGCGGCCATGTCCTCGATCAGCTCGACCAGGGCATCTTTGTCTTCGATCTGTACCGCTTCGCCCTGAATGATCAGCTCGCGCTCTTCTTCCGGTAGCTGTCGGAGTTTGCGCAGCTCGCGGTACCCGGCGCCGACAGCCTGAAGGCTTTCCAGTGCCTCCTCGCCGAAGGTGGCGAGGTTGCGGAGATCCTCATCCACAGATGTCTTAGAGCGTCCAATCGCTCGGCAGTAACCATCCCAAGTGCCGACGTCGTCTATTTTGTTGCCTTGAGGATCAACGCCGGGCACGCCCTTAAGTTCGCGATATGCCTTGGTTTCCTTTACTTCGGCCAGGGTGCGCAAAGTGACGACGGTCGCCAGTTTTGCGAACGACTGCGCCGTCCGAGCCTGACCCAACAGCTGATTGGCCTGATCCCGAGCTACGGTATAACGCGCGAGCTCGGCTTTCTCGGCACCTTCGGTCAGAGCGCGCTCCTCCAACTGCCGCTCGGTCAGGTCGGCCTGCTCCAGCTGATCCTGCAGCTCTTCGTGCGTCTGTGGTTGCTTACCCATGCACCAACTCCTCTCCTGTCACGTCTCGATACTCCTGGCGCACCGCCTGCAAGCGGTTGAGCGCATCCCGCTGATAGGCATGGGCCACTCCAGCCAGGCGAGTCGCCACGCGCCACTGCGACCGCTTGCTGCCGGCCACCGGCACCTCGACGACCCAGCCATGGGCCTCTAACGTTTTCAGCAGCCGCCATGCTGTGGTCGGGCTGACGCCGGCGCCGGCGGCCACGTCCAGCAGCGGCTTGCCCTGGAAGCCATCGGCAAGCAGTGCCTCGAACAGCGTCAATGCCTTGTCGACGGACTGATTCAGTGCCTCATTCATCCCGCTTACCTCCGTCTCCACGGCGGTACTTCAGGCTGTCGAAATAGCGATACAGGCTACTGCTGCTGGGAGCCCTATCGCCGAATCGCTCTTGGCACTTGATCTGGATCTGACTAATCGAGAGCAGGCCACGTAGTCCATGAATGAAGTCCCGTACTTCGGAGTCGCGATCGACCTTGAGGCGGCGCGCCTCTCCCTCTCCCTCCAGGATCAGGTCCACGCTGAAAGGCTCGGCGTCGTTGGCTGCTACGGGCCGATCGGTCGCCTCCTTCTCTGCTAGCTCATGCATCGCCGCGCTCATCACCGCCAATGCGTCGGCGACTGTCAGCTTGTCGATGGCTCCTAGCACCCGGTTACGCCGCCGGGTCAGCTCCGCTGCGTTCAACATCACACCGCGCCTCCCATCTCTGTGCCAAAATCGAGCTCCGGCTGGCGGTGCCGCTGGATCGTTCCCTGGTGCCAGGCCAGCTGCTCCATGGTGGTGTAAAGCGCCCCCAGCGTGTCCTCGGCCTCCGCCTGGCCGTCGTAGTAGCGCAGCAGCAGGCCCACCGCCTCGGTGAAGCTCGACTGCAGCGCATTGATATCGGTGCCGCTGGCTTTCTTGCCAGTCGGAATACCGATCAACAGCTTGTGGCCGGAGTGGCCGATGAAGCGCGTCACGTAATCGATCCCACAGGCCTGCTCGAAGGGACGGATCAGGATCGCCGGCATCCGGCCATTCTCCAGCCACTTGTAAAGCGCCCATTTGCTGGGCAGGCCCATCAGGTCGGCGACGCGGTCCACTGAACGCTGATGCTTCACTCGGGCGTGCTCCAGGTTCCATTCCATTGCTTGTCGCAATGAGCCTGGCTGCCGGTGCTTCCAACTTCGCCTCGTCATTGCCCTATCCCCTTAACCATGCCATCCAAACAAAGAACTGCCTTGGCTCTATGCGCTATCCAGCCCGCCGTCTAGCCTGTTGTTACTGGGCCAGATCGGCGGTACTGGGTTCGATGACCCCAGAAGCTTCGAGCAGCTCCCTGCGAAGCCTGGAGCCCTTAGGGCCATTCCAGGCACCTGCTAGCGCTGCACGTGCGTTTGAGGCATTGATTCCTCGCTTGCGGCACCAGCTGGTCAGGGATGTGCCTTGAGTGACGAAGCCTGCCCTGACGCTGAGGTACAGCTCGGGCCCTGGGGCATACCTGCTGTCATTCATCGCGGTCTCTCCGGTATCCTTTGGTGTAACTGCATGGCGTACGTAAGCGCCGTGCGTACTTAATGTAAGCATGGTGATTACTCATGTCAACACATTGCGCTGACCCGCAACGCCAAGGCGTGGATATCATTGCGGTGCTGGATCGCCTGGCTCGCCTAACCGGAGCCCAGACGGATGCCGCGCTAGCGGACGTGCTTGGCACCTCTAGACAGGTGCTTTCTGGCTGGCGCAAGCGGGGCACCATCCCATACGAGAAGCTCGTAGAATTCGCGCAGAGCTCAGAGGACGTGTCTCTCAATTACTTGCTTTGGGGGGAGGAGCCGCGCTCGATAGAGACTCCCGTCGAAGGCAATCGCGTTAGCGCACAGAAACTAGAGGTGATTGGTGACGCTCTGCTGGATGCTGTGAATCAGGTCAAGGCAGAAAATGGCCCCGATTACGAGGGGTTCATGAAGGGTCCGCAGATTTTTGCTTATGCAGCAATAGTTTATAATCGCACTATCGACCAGTTTCCTCCTGGCCACATCTGGACTCCCGCGCTCGATAGAGAGATTGAGCACATTATTGAGATCGTTAAGCTTGATTATGAAAGGCAGCTAACCCCCTCGCTGCGCCGGGATGCCGACTCCGAGAATGGTAGCGGGGGTGCCGCCGCCCAGGGGGAGAATAGGCCCAGCAAGGGTTCCGGGAATCAACAAGTTCCTGATGATCAAAAGAGCTCTTCGGGGGCGGGCGGAGAAAGAGCCCACCAGGAGATCGGTGGTGAGGGGCACCAGATTGCTGGCGGCAACATCGAGAACAACTGCGGCGTGAGCATCGGCATGAGATTCAAGGAGTGACCAGAGAGGAGCGGCCAAAGGCTGGCGCCCATCAGGTTATCCAGGGCGAGGGGCATCAGATCGCCGGCAACGACATCCATAACCATACCCGCGAGGAGTACACACCGCCGGCCGATAGCCCTTACCTCCAGCCCTGCAAGGCCTGCGGCTGGCACGGTGTGGCGGTGAATGCCCCTCAGTGCGGGAAGTGCGGGTACAATTACGCCCTGGAACGCGCCATCGCAGCCGAACGAGATCGGCGGCAATACGAGCGCTTCGTGCTGGGCTTGATCATCGCGTGTTCAGCGGTCGTTATGACGGCCGCAGCCACCAGTAGCCGAACCTCACTCGACTTCCTGGACGCCCTGGCCGTGTGTGGCTTTGCTGCAGTCGCAGCCTGGGGAGGGTGGTGCGGGCTTCGCGCCCGGTGCTCAGTGAGGTGGCAGGCGCTCAAGCGCCGCTGGAAGGGTCGAGCGAGTTGACCGCCTGGCCAGCTGCTTGAGGCTATATCTGCGGCCCCTCATCGCACCCCGCAAAACTGAAACCGTCATTTCGTTTCTGATCCCATGAGAACCCGTGCAATCCCACGCAGACCCGCAATTATCGCACGCCACCCTATGGGATTATCTTAAGAGGGGACACATAAAAAAGGCCCCCCGAAGGGGACCAGTTGGAGCACGCCAGCTCACTCGGTGAATCGCCACCTGATTCGGCGATCATGCCTGACTACTTGCGAAGATCAGGCCACCAATTTGATAGTTATTTAAAATACAAAGGGTTATGGAATCATCGAGGTGTTTAGCCTCTCCTGCACCCGGCGACAGCCATGCGGCACTGCACCATACGAGCACCTTCCGGCAGATGGATGCGCCATGGCGAGGCAGGCGCTTCGCGCTAGAAGCGCCAGGTGGCCCCCAACAGCGGGCCGCTCATCGCCACATCAAGCCGCGTGCCCGCCTCGTCACGATCCACCGCCAGGTGGCGATAGCCCGCGGAGAGATAGAGGGTCTCGTTCACCGCGTAGTTGCCGGTAGCCACCAGCTGCCAGGTGCTGTCGGCGCCGACACCAAAGCCGCCGACATCGGCGTGCAGCAGCGTGGTCCAGGCCGGGCGCCAGCTGGATCGCAGCCGCGCGGCGAGGATCGGGTCGACCCAGCGCTCGGTGTCGCGGGCACCGAGCGCCAGGGCCGGTACGCCCACCTCGGCCTCGATCCGCCAGGCCCGTGCGCCCGCCAGCAGGTCCAGGCGATGGTCGGGCTCGCTGACCACCTGGTAACCCGCCGCCGCCGTGAGCGAGCGCTGGCGCAGCTTGCCCTGGACGGCGACCCCAGGCGCCAGCGTGCTCTCGTGGCTCAGCGAGGCCCAGGTGAGGTCGCCGAACAGTACCCAGCGATCGCGCCGCGCGCTGCCGGCCAGGAAGAAGGCGCCCTCCAGGTCGTCCAGCACATCGCCAAAGGAGCGCGAGGTGCTGACGGTGGGAGCGCCCGCCAGGGGACGGACGTCACCCGACACGCCAGCCATCCAGGCATAGGGAGTCAGCTGGTAGCGCCAGCCATCGTCGGCAGCGCGAGCCTCGGATGCCATGCCCTGTACCGCAAGCACCAGGCCAAGGGCCAGTGGAACATGTCGAGTCGTCATGAGCCTTCTTCCAGGCGGTCCTTGTGAATGCGACCGCCCTTCATGATCAGCCGCAAGTTGCGCTCCGGGTCGTGCAGGAAATCGAGGTCACGGCTCGGGTCGCCATCCACCACCAGCAGGTCCGCCAGGGCGCCGGGCTCGATGCGACCGAGCGTGCCGGGATAGGGGTTGCGCGGGCCAGAGAGGGCAAGCAGCTCGCCGTTGCGCCCGGTGGCCATGGCCAGCACCGTCAGCGGGTCGTAGAAGCGGGTGAGCTTGGCCAGGTGGCGCAGCTGGTTCGGCGTGTTCTGGGGGCTGAAGAGGATGTCGGTGCCCCAGGCCGTCTGGACGTCGAAACGCTGCGCCAGCTCGTAGGCACGCACCGTGCCCTCGGTGACCTGGCGCTGGGTCTCACGACGCGCCTCGTCGGGATAGACATTGGCATCCTCGTCCTGCAGGAAGGGCTGCAGGCTCCACCAGGCGCCCTGCCCGGCCATCATGCGCACGCTCTCCTCGTCGGCCAGCTGGCCATGCTCGATGCAGCGCACCCCGGCCCGCAGGGCGCGCTGGATCCCCCGCGGCGTGTAGACGTGCACCGTCACGTAGGTGCCCCAGTCGTCTGCGGCCTCCACCGCGGCGCGCAGCTCGCGCTCGGTAAACTGGGTGCTGTCCAGGGGATCGTAGATGGAGGCGACCCCGCCGCCGGCCATCAGCTTGATCTGGGAGGCGCCGAGCATCAGCTGCTCCCGGGTGCGCCGCAGCACCTCGGCCTCGCCGTCGGCAATCGCCGCCACCCCCTGACGCTCCTGCTCGCTGAGCGGCGTGGCGGTGCCGCGGGGCACCTCGTGGCGCATGCGAAAATCGCCATGGCCCGACGTCTGGGAGATCATGGCGCCGGCGGGAAAGATCCGGGGGCCGGCCACGATGCCTTCGTCGATGGCGCGCTTGAGCGCGAAGGATGGCCCGCCCACGTCGCGCACGCTGGTCACCCCGCGCATCAGGGTGCGCTCCGTCTCCCGGGCCGCCACCAGGTGCACATAGCCTACATCGGCGGTCATCGCCGCCACCTGGGTGATGGCGGCCAGGGTGGTGTGCCAGTGGGCATCGATCAGCCCCGGCATCAGCACCCGCCCGCCGCAGTCGATCACCTCGGCCCCATCGGCGTCGGCATCACCGGGCAGGAGGGCCGCGATGCGCCCCTCCTCCACCCTCACCGCCACGTCATCGCGCAGCGAGGAGCCGCTGCCGTCGAACAGGCGCAGGTGGGTCAGCAGCAGCGGCCCCTCGCGCTCCCGTGGCTGCTCCCCCACCGCGAAGGGGGCGTGAAGGCCGGCGAAGAGCGCCATGAGGGCGGCCGTCCCGCCCAGGAAGTGACGGCGGCTGATCTCCGCCATCATGCGCTCATGGAAACGCTGCAGCAGCGGTGAGCCGCAGCCGCAGGGGCCGTGGGCGTGATGACTCACAGGCGCAAGTGGCGGCAAGGGGCGAATGTCAGGCGGCATGAGGAATTCCTTGTCTGGGTGGCCGGTCGGTGCCGCCTCGACTGGCGGGCATGGCGTATCAGCGGGATCTGGCCGCGCCATGGCGTTGGCGGCAGGCCTTGAGTGGCATCAAGACTTGCCACGCACTTTTCTAGTTCTCATGAAATTAGCCCGGAATCCTGGCCGGTGCCATGGGCAATGCCTCCCTCGCCGGCCTCGCCCCTTCACGCCACGGGAGCGCCTCGCTCACGACGCCTGAAGAGGGCCTTCTCGAGCTCTACCAGAGCAAAGAGCACCACGCCGAAGGCCAGGATGCTGGCCCACTCCATCGCGCCGAGGGGGGCGGTGCCGAACAGGAACTGCAGTGGTGGGGCATAGGTGAAGAGCGCCTGCAGGATGACCAGCACGCCCACGGCCACCAGCACCGCTCGGCTGCCCAGCAGGCCGGTGCGGTTGCAGGCGGGCTCGAGGATGTAGCGGCTGTTGAAGAGGTAGGCGACCTCCCCCATCACCAGGGCGTTGATGGCCACGGTTCGGGCGAGCTCGATCTCCACGCCCCGCTGCTCCATCCACAGGAAGTGACCGAAGGTTCCCGCCAGCAGCAGCAGCGAGACGAAGAGGACCCGCCAGATCAGGAAGCCGGAGAGGATCGGCGTGCCGGGGTCCCGCGGGCGACGGCGCATGACGCCGGGCTCGGCGGGTTCGAAGGCCAGGGCCAGGCTCAGGGTCACGGCCGTGACCATGTTCACCCACAGCACCTGGGCCGGCAGCAGCGGCAGGGTCATGCCCAGCAGCACGGCGGCCAGGATCGTCAGGGCCTCGCCGCCGCTGGTGGGCAGGATATAGAGAATGGCCTTGCGCAGGTTGTCGTAGACGGTGCGCCCCTCCTCCACGGCATGGGCGATGGAGGCGAAATTGTCGTCGGCCAGCACCATGGCGGCGGCTTCCCGGGCGGCCTCGGAGCCCTTGATGCCCATGGCGACCCCCACGTCGGCGCGCTTGAGGGCCGGGGCGTCGTTGACGCCGTCGCCGGTCATGGCCACCACCTGGCCGCCCGCCTGGAGCGCGCGCACCAGGCGCAGCTTGTGCTCCGGCGTGGCGCGGGCGAAGACGTCCACCTCGCGCACCAGGCGCTCGAGGTCTGCATCGGAGGCCTGCTCCAGGGCGTGCCCCGGGATCACCCCGCCCGCGGTGGCAATGCCGAGCTCGTCGGCGATGGCCCGGGCGGTGACCGCATGGTCGCCGGTGATCATCTTCACCAAGATGCCGGCCTGCTGGCACTGCTTCACCGCGGCGATCGCTTCCTCACGGGGCGGGTCGATGAGGCCGCAGACCGCCACCAGGCTCAGGCCACCCTGCTCGACGTCGGGGAAGGTCAGGGTGCGCTGATCCGCATCCACCCGCTTGACCGCCACCGCCAGCAGCCGCTGCCCGTGGGAGGCGATCGCCTCCATGCGTCGCTCCCAGGAGGGCCGGTCGAGCGGGCGGTCGCCCTCCCGCGTGCGTTCATGGTCGCAGACGGCCAGCACGCGTTCGGGTGCCCCTTTGAGGAACAGCAGGCCATGATCGCCCTCGTGGTGCTGGTGGAGGGTGACCATGAACTTGTAGAGGGACTCGAAGGGGATCACGTCGGTACGGGGATAGCGCCTGGCGACCTCCCGGGCATCCAGCCCCGCCTTGAGCCCGGCGACCACCAGCGCCCCTTCCGTGGGGTCGCCTTCCAGCTGCCAGGCACCGTCCCGTTGCTGGAGCTCGGCATCGTTGCACAGCAGGATGCCCTCAAGCGCCTCGGCCAGCACCGGGTAGTGCGCGACCTCCACCGCCTCGCCGGCGCGACTGAAGCCACCCCGGGGCTCGTAGCCGACCCCGCTGACCTCGAACTGCTCCTCGGCGGTGAGCAGGGTCTTCACGGTCATCTCGTTGCGGGTCAGGGTGCCGGTCTTGTCGGTGCAGATGGTGGTGACCGAGCCCAGGGTCTCCACCGCCGGCAGGCGGCGGATGATGGCGTTGCGCACCGCCATGCGCTGCACGCCGATGGCCAGGGTGATGGTCATGATCGCCGGCAGGCCCTCGGGGATGGCCGCCACTGCCAGGCTGACGGCGGCCAGGAAGGTCTCCACGAGGTCGTAGTCGCGCAGCCCGTAGCCGATGGCAAAGGTGATGAGGGCCAGCACCACGATGGCCCCCGACAGCCAGCGCCCGAAGGTGGCAATATCGCGCAGCAGCGGCGTGGTCAGGGTCTCCACCTCGCCGAGCAGCGCCGAGATACGTCCGATCTCGGTGTCCGCGCCGGTCTCCACCACCACGCCCCGTCCCTGGCCGAAGGCCACCAGGGTGCCGGAGAAGGCCATGCAGCGCCGGTCGCCCAGGTCGGCCTTCGCCTCCACGGCCGCGGTCTGCTTGTCCACGGCCACCGACTCGCCGGTGAGCATGGCCTCGTCGATGCGCAGGTTGTGGCTTTTCAGCAGGCGCAGGTCGGCCGGCACCCGGTCCCCGGCCTGGAGGAACACCAGGTCGCCGGGGACCAGCTCCTCGGCGGGAACCGTGCGTCGCTGCCCGTCGCGCAGCACCTGGGCCCGGGGCGAGAGCATGCCACGGATCGCCGCCAGGGCCTGCTCCGCCTTGCCCTCCTGGAGGAAGCCGACGATGGCGTTGATCAGTACCACCCCCAGGATCACCCCGGTGTCGACCCAGTGCTGCAGCAGGGCCGTGCCCAGCGCGGCGGCCAGCAGCACATAGATGAGCACGTTGTGGAACTGCCGCAGAAAGCGACGCAACGGGCCGCTGCGGTGTGGCGTCGGCAGGCGATTGTGGCCGTGGCGCGACAGCCGATCCGCTGCCTGTTCGGCGGTCAGGCCCCGTTCCGAGGCCTCGAGCCCGGCGAGGACCGCGGCGGGCGCCTGGCTGTACCAGGCGGGCTCGCGGCGAGGTTCCCCGCTCATGGCGAGGGCTCCAGGCGCGTGCTGGTGCGCTTCTCCGATGGCCTCTGGCACCGCCGTCGCTGCATGGCACCTCTCCCTGTCGAGGTCTTGCCTTCCCCGGCCCTGCCGCCGGCCCCCTTCGCTTCTCGCACATTCCCGCCGCGCCCGACAAGCCGAGTTGCTGAAAAACCCGTCCATCGCGCATGCTGCCTCTCCAGTCCACTTCGCCAGGAGACCCTCCATGACCCAGCCTCGCCTCGGCTTCATCGGCATCGGCCTGATGGGCAACCCCATGACGCGCCGACTGCTGGCCGCGGGATTCGACGTGACCGTATGGAACCGCACCCCCGCCAAGGCTGCCCCCCTGGGCGAGGCCGGCGCCCGGGTGGCCGGCTCCATCGCCGAACTGGTGGAGGGAGTCGACGTGGTACTGCTCTGCCTGGCCAACACCGCCGTGGTGGAGGACGTGGTGTTCGGCGACGGGGGCGTGGCCCAGCACGGCCGTGCCGGCCAGCGGCTGGTCGACCTCTCCAGCAGCGACCCCGCCGCGACGCGTGACTTCGCCGACTGGCTCGAGAGCGAATGCGGCATGCACTGGGTGGATGCGCCGGTCTCCGGTGGCGTCGCCGGCGCCGAGGCAGGCAGCCTGGCCATCATGTGCGGCGGCGACGCCGAGGATATCGAGGCGCTCCGGCCGGTGCTGGCGCCCCTCTCCGCCCGGGTGACCCATATGGGCCCGGTGGGCAGCGGCCAGGTGACCAAGGTCTGCAACCAGATGGTGGTCGGCTGCCAGGCGGCGGTGCTGGCCGAGATGGTGGCCCTCGCCGAGGCGAGCGGCGTGGACGCCACCCGGCTCGTCGAGGCGCTCTCCGGCGGCTTCGCCGACTCGACCCCCTTCCGGATCCTCACCCCGCGCATGGCGGCGAGCGACTTCGCCGACCCGTCCTGGCACCTGCGTACCCTGCTCAAGGACCTGGACATGGCGGTGGCCCAGAGCCAGCGCAGCCACAGCGCCACCCCCATGAGCGGCCTGGCCGCCCAGCTGATGCGCGCCCATGCCGGGCGCGGCCACGCCGGGCACGACCCGGCGATCCTGGTGGAGGCCTACCGCCCCGTCGGCGAGGGGGATGAGGCATGAGCGCGCCCAGGGTGGTCTACCTCACCGGCGGCGCCCAGGGGATCGGCCTGGGCATCGCCGAGCACCTGCTGGCCCGCGGTGACTGCGTGGCGCTGACCGACATCGACGACGAGGCGCTGGCCGAGTGCCGCGAGCACCTGGGTCATGCCGAACGCCTGCTGGCCATGGTCTCGGACGTGCGCGACGAGGCTCGGGTCGCGGAGAGCCTCGAGGCGACGGTGGCACGCTTCGGCCGGCTCGACGGGGTCATCCACAATGCCGGCCTGGCCGACCCCTTTCAGGGTCCGGTGGAATCGCTGCCGCTCGCCACCTGGCAGGCCTATCTGGACACCAACCTCACCGGCGCGATGCTCTGCGCCAAGCATGCCGCGCCCCACCTGCGCGAGAGCTGCGGCGCCATGGTGCTGATGGCCTCCACCCGAGCCCTTCAGTCGGAGCCCGATACCGAGGCCTATGCCGCCAGCAAGGGCGGCGTGGTCGCGCTCACCCATGCCCTGGCGGTGAGCCTCGGCCCCGAGATCCGTGTCAACGCCATCAGCCCGGGGTGGATCGAGGTCGGCGACTGGCAGAAGGCCGCCAGTCGCACGCCGGTCGAGCATCGCGAGATCGACCGCGACCAGCACCCGGTCGGGCGCGTCGGCCGCCCCGAGGATATCGCCGCCATGGCAGCCTTCCTGCTCTCCGACCAGGCGGGCTTCATCACCGGCCAGAACCTGGTGGTGGACGGCGGCATGACCCGGCGAATGATCTACGCGGAGTGAGACGCCAGGATTTGTCGCCTCTTGCCCCCTTCCGTACACTCGTTTGATTACGAACATTTCCCGACGATTCAGGGAAACGCTGAACAAATCGGCGAGCGGACTAGGCGTCCCCGAATGAAGCGCAAGGCGCCCGCAGCGCAGACGCCGGAGCCTATGCGGTACTAGGTGAGGATGTCGACCGGGCTGGCGAACCAGCAGCGCGCAACGAAGCGATTCGCCCGTGCAGACATTTGTGCAGTGTTTCCCCAGCCGAGGCAAGCCCCATGGCATTTGATTCCACTTCCACCTACGTGGCCACCGAGGCCCTCAAGCAGGCGGTCAACGCCGCCGTGACCCTGGAGCGCCCGCTGCTGATCAAGGGCGAGCCGGGCACCGGCAAGACCCTGCTCGCCGAGGAGCTGGCGGCCTCTCTGGGCACGCGACTGCACACCTGGCACATCAAGTCCTCCACCAAGGCCGCCCAGGGGCTCTACGAGTACGATGCGGTGAGCCGCCTGCGCGACTCCCAGCTGGGCGTCGAAGGGGTGGAGAACGTCGCCAACTACATCCGGCCCGGCAAGCTGTGGGAGGCCTTCACCGCGGACGAGCGGGTGGTGCTGTTGATCGACGAGATCGACAAGGCGGACATCGAATTTCCCAACGACCTGCTCCAGGAGCTGGATCGCATGGAGTTCCATGTCTACGAGACCGGCGAGACCATCCGCGCCAGGCACCGCCCGATCATCGTCATCACCTCCAACAACGAGAAGGAGCTCCCCGACGCCTTCCTGCGTCGCTGCTTCTTCCACTACATCGAGTTTCCCGACCGCGCGACCATGCAGGCCATCGTCGACGTGCACTTCCCCGAGATCGCCCCGCAGCTGGTCGGCGAGGCGCTGGAGGTGTTCTTCGACCTGCGCCAGGCCCCGGGCCTGAAGAAGAAGCCCTCCACCTCGGAGCTGGTGGACTGGCTGAAACTCTTGATGGCCGACGACCTGGCCCGGGAGGCGCTCTACCAGCGCGACCCGGCCAGGGCGATCCCGCCGCTGGCCGGGGCACTCGTCAAGAACGAGCAGGATACGCAGTTACTGGAACGGCTGGCCTTCATGATGCGCCGCCAGGGCAACGCGAGGCGCTGACGCATGTTCATCGGCCTGTTCGAGACCCTGAGGCGCGCCGGGGTGCCGGTGTCGCTGCGCGAGCTGCTCGACCTCCACGCGGTGGTGGAGCGTGGCGTGGTGTTCGCCGACATGGAAGCCTTCTACCGCATCGCCCGCACCGTGATGGTCAAGGATGAGCGCCACTTCGACCGCTTCGATCGCGCCTTCGCCGCCTGGTTCGAGGGGCTGGAGGACATGGATGCCGCCATCGAGGCGCTGATCCCCGACGATTGGCTGCGCCGGGAATTCGAGAAGCAGCTCTCCGAGGAGGAGAAGGCCCGTATCGAGTCCCTGGGCGGGCTCGAGGCGCTGATCGAGACCTTCAAGCAGCGCCTCGAGGAGCAGAAGGAGCGCCACGCCGGCGGCAACAAGTGGATCGGCACCGGCGGCACCAGCCCCTTCGGCGCCTACGGCTACAATCCCGAGGGGATTCGCATCGGCCAGGAGGGCTCCCGCCATCGCCGGGCGGTGAAGGTGTGGGACGAGCGCCGCTTCCGCGACTACGACGACTCCCTGGAGCTGGGCACCCGCAACATCAAGATGGCGCTGCGCCGGCTCAGGAAGTTCGCTCGCCAGGGGGCCGCGGAGGAGTTCGACGTGGACGCCACCATCCGCGAGACCGCCCGGGATGCCGGCCTGCTCAACGTGCAGATGCGCCCGGAGCGCCACAACGCGGTGAAGGTGCTGCTGCTGCTCGACGTGGGCGGCTCCATGGACGACCACATCCGCACCTGCGAGGAGCTCTTCTCGGCAGCGCGCTCGGAGTTCAAGCACCTGGAGGCCTACTACTTCCACAACTGCCTCTACGAGGGGCTGTGGCGCGACAATTCCCGTCGCCATCATGAGCGCATCCCGACGATGGACGTGCTGCACACCTATGGCGACGACTACCAGGTGGTGATCGTCGGCGACGCCGCCATGTCGCCGTTTGAGGTGACCCACCCCGGCGGCAGCGTGGAGCACTTCAACGACGAGGCCGGGGCCGTGTGGCTCAGGCGCCTGGTGGAGAAGTTCCCGCGCCTGGCGTGGCTCAACCCCATGCCGCCGCGCGCCTGGGAGTTCACCCACTCCACCCGGCTGATCCGCGAGCTGATCAGTGAGCGCATGTACCCCATGACCCTCGAGGGGCTGGAGAATGCCATGCGGGAGCTGGCCCGGTAGCAAGAAATAGCCCTTATGGGCTATTTATCACAAATATAGCCATTAAAGGCTATCGAGGTGACAAATAGCCCTTAAGGGCTATACTCGAGGCACGCCACCGGAGGAGGAAGGAACCCCATGCCACAGCGCATCGCGGTGCTGACCGGCGACGTGATCGACTCGCGCAAGGTCGAGGACCGAGCTCGTCTCTACCGGCTACTGGACGAGAGCCTGGCCGAGCTGGCCTCCCGGCATGGCGGCCACGGCGAACGCTTCCGGGGCGACGGCTTCCAGCTCGCCCTGCCCCGGGCGGCGCCGGCCATGGAGGCGGCCGTGGCCCTGCGAGCGGGGCTGATCGAGCACTCCGAGCCTGACCAGCGCTGGGATGCCCGGATCGCCGTGGCGGTCGGGCAGGCGGAGCGCGGCGTCGCGGCAGCCGACGGCGCCACCTTCGTGGCCTCGGGGCGCGCCCTGGATGCCCTGGCCGATACCAGCGCCCACCTGTCGCTGACCCGGCTCGAGGCACCCGAGGACCCCGGCCTCGCCCTGCTGGTGCGCTTCATCGACGACCTGCTCGACGGCTGGTCGCCCTACTCCGCCGAGGTCGTCGGCCTGAGCCTGCGCCATGACGCCTCCCAGCAGGCCCTGGCCGAGCGTCTCGGCATCCGTCAGCCCAGCGTGCACAAGCGCCTGCGCGCCGCCCGCTGGTCCCTGCTCTCCGACACCCTCGACTACCTGCGAGAGCGCCTCGCCGACGAGGAGGGCACGCCATGAGCGCCGATGCCCTGTCGCTGCTGATGGGCCTGGTCCTTACCCACCTGATCGGCGACTTCCTGCTGCAGCCGCGGCACTGGGTGGAGGAGCGCTACCGGCTGCGCCACCGCTCGAAGCACCTGCTCCAGCATGCCGGCCTGCACGGCCTGCTCGCCGGGGGCGTGCTGCTGGTGGCGAGTGCGACCATGCCCCGGGGCCTGGCCGCGGTGCTGCTCGGCGCCCTGGCGGTGGCCGCCAGCCACTGGCTGATCGACCTGGCCAAGGCCCGGCTGCCGGCCGGCGAGCTGCGCTGGTTCCTGCTCGACCAGGCCGCCCACCTGCTGGTGCTGCTGGGGCTCTGGCTGGCCTGGCTCGGCAGCCTGGCCCCGCTGCGGGAGTTCGCCGCCTGGCTCGCCTCGCCCACGGTGCTGGGGATGGCGGCCGCCTACCTGCTGGTGACGCGTCCGCTGTCGATCGCCATCGCCCTGGTCATGCAGCGCTGGAGCGAGCAGCTCGAGGAGACCGGCACCCTGGCCAGCGCCGGGGCGCGCATCGGCGTGCTGGAACGGCTGCTGGTGCTGACCCTGGTGCTGCTCGACCAGCTCACCGCGGTCGGCTTCCTGCTCGCCGCGAAGTCGGTGCTGCGCTTCGGTGACCTGCGCGACTCCCGCGACCGCAAGCTCACCGAGTACGTGCTGCTCGGCACCCTGCTCAGCGTCTCCACCACCCTGGTGCTGGGCATGCTGGTGCGCCTGCTGCTGCTCGAAGGCTGAACGGGCCGACGGCCCCGGCCGCCGCACCGGGAAGACACAAGCTTTTGCCGCCCCGGACGGCGGGCCGTACAATGCTCGGTCATTGCCGCCGACCTGCGCGGCCCCGCTTCCGTCACCCGCACGAACACGCTCGAGGAACCGCCGGACCCATGCGCGCTAGCCAACTGTTGATCGCCACCCTGAAGGAAACCCCCGCCGACGCCGAGGTCGTCAGCCATCAGCTGATGCTGCGTTCGGGGATGATCCGCCGCCTCACCTCCGGTCTCTACACCTGGCTGCCGCTGGGCCTCAAGACCCTGCGCAAGGTGGAGCGCATCGTGCGCGAGGAGATGGATCGCGCCGGCGCCCAGGAGGTGCTGATGCCGGCGGTGCAGCCCGCCGAGCTGTGGCAGGAGTCGGGCCGCTGGGAGCAGTATGGCCCGGAGCTGCTGCGCCTCAAGGACCGTCACGAGCGCGACTACTGCGTCGGCCCCACCCACGAGGAGGTGATCACCGACCTGGTGCGCAAGGAGATCGCCAGCTACAAGCAGCTGCCGGCCAACTTCTACCAGATCCAGACCAAGTTCCGCGACGAGATCCGGCCCCGCTTCGGGGTGATGCGCTCCCGCGAGTTCATCATGAAGGACGCCTACTCCTTCCACGTGGACGAGGCCTCGCTGATGGAGACCTACCAGGTGATGTATGACGCCTATGTGCGCATCTTCACCCGCCTGGGCCTGGACTTCCGCCCGGTGATCGCCGACAACGGCGCCATCGGCGGCACCGGCTCCCACGAGTTCCACGTGCTGGCCGACTCCGGCGAGGATGACATCGTCTTCTCCACCGA
The DNA here is from genome assembly GCF_033549285.1 of Halomonas sp. GTDB lineage: Bacteria > Pseudomonadota > Gammaproteobacteria > Pseudomonadales > Halomonadaceae > Halomonas. The sequence continues at coordinate 15,078 of NZ_JAWSUJ010000012.1, read as the reverse complement.
GTCCGACTACGCCGCCAACATGGAGAAGGCCGATGCGCTGCCCGCCCCGCTGGGCAGCGACCTCCAGCGCCCGGCCCCCGGCGAGGAGCTGCGGCTGGTCGATACCCCCAATGCCCGCACCATCGCCGCCCTGGTGGAGCAGCATGGCCTGCCCATCGAGAAGACCCTCAAGACACTGATGGTCCACGCCGCCGAGGGTGGCCTGATCGCCCTGCTGGTGCGCGGTGACCACGAGCTCAACGAGGTCAAGGCCGAGAACCTCCCCGAGGTGGCCACCCCGCTGACCATGGCAAGCGAGGAGGAGATCCGCGCTGCGGTGGGCGCCGGCCCCGGCTCGCTCGGCCCGGTGAATCTGGACATGCCGATCATCGTTGACCGCTCGGTCGCCCTGATGAGCGACTTCGGCGCCGGTGCCAACGTCGATGGCAAGCACTACTTCGGGATCAACTGGGAGCGCGACGTGGCGCTGCCCCCGGCGTACGACATCCGCAACGTGGTGGAGGGCGACCCCTCACCAGACGGCAAGGGCACGCTTTCCATCAAGCGCGGCATCGAGGTGGGCCACGTCTTCCAGCTGGGACGCAAGTACAGCGAGGCGATGAACGCCACCGTGCTCGGCGACGAAGGTCGTGCCGTGCATCCCTGGATGGGCTGCTATGGTATCGGGGTGACCCGCGTGGTGGCCGCCGCCATCGAGCAGAACCACGACGACGCCGGGATCATCTGGCCGGATGCCATCGCCCCCTTCCAGATCGCGATGGTACCGATGAACGCCCACAAGTCGCAGCGGGTGCGCGAGGAGTCCGAGCGGCTGTATCAGGCCCTCACCGCCGCCGGCTTCGAGGTGCTGCTGGATGACCGCGACCTGCGCCCCGGCGTGCGGTTCGCCGACCACGAGCTGATGGGCATTCCCCACCGCCTGGTGGTCGGCGACCGCGGCCTGGACAAGGGGGAATTGGAGTACAAGGGACGCCGTGACAGTGACGCTACCATGGTACCGGCCGAGCAGATCCTCGACTTCCTGGGCGAGAAGGTCGCTCGCTGAGGGCGGCCGGGCCGCCGCCCTGGCAGTGGCCTGCTCCCTCTTCACCACCGCCGCGCTGGCCCAGGGCGACGGGGACTTCATCGCCGCCCTGCCCGCCTCGCTCGCGCCCGAGCGGCCCGCACCCGTCGTGCGGGCCCTGCCGGAGGCCCCCGCCAGCCTGCGCGGCACCCTCGACAGCATTCGCGGCGCACCCGTGGCGCCCGCCGAGATCTGGGCCGCCCGCCAGTGGCTCAATGACATGGAGCCGCGCCTTGCCCGCTACCTGCCGGACCCGGCGCGGCGCCGCGAGCTGCTGGGGCGCATCCACCATGAGGCGCGCCTGGCCGGCCTGGCACCGGAGCTGGTGCTGGCGGTGATCCAGGTGGAGAGCGCCTTCCAGGCCGAGGCCGTCTCCTCGGCCGGCGCCGTGGGCCTGATGCAGATCATGCCGTTCTGGATCCGCGAGCTGGGCCTTCCCGCCGACGACCTCAAGGACCCGCGTCGCAACCTGCGCTATGGCTGCACGATCCTCGCCCACTACCTGGCCGTGGAGGACGGCGACCTGACCCGGGCGCTGGCTCGCTACAACGGCAGCCTGGGCAAGACCTGGTACCCGGAGCGGGTGATGCGGGCCCTGGCCCGCCACTGGTCGCCGGCGAGTCCCGCCCCGGTGCGCACCACCGCCGAGCGCTGACCTCGGGCCGGGGCGACCGGCTCGGCCTCGGCCGGCCACTCGCGCATCGCTCCTTCCCGGACATCGGCTGGCCTTGCGGACAGGCAGGTGCACCATGCAGACGAAAAAAAGCCGACCCAAGCGGGCCGGCTACTGGGGGGAAAGCTCCCCCCTCCCCTGACGACTCTTGAAGCGGCTGGATCAGTGCTTCTTCTTGCGATGGTGGTCGCGGACGATGAACGCGACCCAGCCCCCCATGAAAGCGACCATCATCGCGACGGTTACCAGCCCGAAGATTACGGCGTCATCCAGATACATGGTGGTGTCCTCCCGTCCCGATGTGATGAGTGAACTGTAGCCCGTCACGTGGGGAGGAAAGCTGACCTGCATCAAGTTTCTCCGCGGCCTCGCCGAGTCGCGGGAAATCCGTTGATCCAGGTCAGTTTTCACGGCATCTTCTTGTCCTCGACCTCGCCGGGATCGGTGCCCGGGGGCAGCGGATGGCCCTTGGCGAGCTCGGCACGGGTGGCGTCGCGCACCTCCAGCACCTCGAGGCGGTAGCGCAGGACCTGCCCGGCCAGCGGGTGGTTGGTGTCGATGACCACGGCGTCATCGCGCACCTCGAGCACGGTGACGATCTCGGGGCCGTCGTCACCCGGGGTCTGGAAGCGCATGCCCGGCGCGACCTCCTCCACCGGGAAGGCATGGCGGCCGACCTCGCGCACCAGCGCCTCGTCGCGCAGGCCATAGGCCTCGGCCGGCATCAGGGTGACGGAGAGCTGGGCGCCGGCGTCCTGGCCCGCCAGGGCGTTCTCCAGGCCGGCCATGATGTTGCCGTGACCATGCAGGTACTCGAGGGGCTGCCGGCGGGCACGGGAGTCGTCGAGGACACTGCCGTCCCGGTCGCTGAGCACATAGTGCAGGGTCACGACCCGTTGCGGGGCGATGGTCATGGGGTCTCCTGAGGCGAGTGGCTGAGTGAGAGAGGCGCGCCGCCTAGTCGCGGCGACGCAGCTGGCCGACGGGCATCTCCAGGCGCTGCTGCTTGTGCAGCATGTTGAGCAGCACGATGGCGCGCTCCTCGCCCTTGTGGCTGGCGAACACGGCCTGGAGGTCCTTGAAGGGACCCTCGGTGATCTCCACCGCCTCGCCGGCGCGGAAGTAGACGTTCGAGGTCGCGTCCTCCTCCCCGCTGCCGTGGGTGAGCAGCGTCTCGACCAGCTCGTCGCTGACCGGCACCGGCATGTCCAGGCCGAAGGTGACGATCTTCAGCACGCCGCGGGTCGAGCGGATGGGCCGCCAGTTGCTGGCCAGGCGGTCTAGCCGGATGAACAGGTAGTAGGGGAACAGCGGCTCGCTGATCCACTCGAGCTTGCCGCGGCGCTTCTTCTGGACCTGGAGCACGGGGTGGAAGATCTCGTAGCCCTGGTTGGCCAGGTGCTCGGCGGCGCGGAAGGACTCTCCTCCCTTGCACTGGATCACGTACCAGCGGGGCACGGCATCGTCGGCCTCGGCCTGGCGAATCTCGGAATCGCTCATGTCGCTCCTGATAAGGGTTCCTGCAAGGCGCCTGTCGGAGGTGACGGATCTCGCAGCAGATCGGTGACAAGTCCGACAGGCGCCTGGTATCACTGCCGGGGCTCTGCAACAATCCCACCGCATGCCAGCCCGGCTGGCACGGCTCGGATGACTGGGATCGGACGCTGCCCGGCTGCCGATCCAGGATTTTACCATCGATGGTCGAGGCCTGCGTGGCCCCGTCGAGTCCCATGCAAGGAGTGCTGCCCGACATGCCGTCTCCCACCCCCCGTCGCAGCTGGCGCGACGCCCTGGCCATCTACCTGCGTGCACCGGTCATCACCATGCTGTTCCTGGGCTTCTCCGCCGGCCTGCCCTTCCTGCTGGTCTTCTCGACCCTCTCGGCCTGGCTGCGCAGCAGCGGGGTCGAGGTGGCGGCCATCGGCTTCTTCGCCTGGATCGGCATGCTCTACTCGATCAAGTTCTTCTGGGCCCCGGTGGTGGACCGGCTGGCCCTGCCGCTGCTGACCCGCACCCTCGGCCAGCGCCGCGGCTGGATGCTGCTGGCCCAGGGCATGATCGCCGCCGGCCTGGTGGGACTGGCCGGGGTCGACCCGGTGGGCCACCTGCCCCTGGTGGCCGCCTTCGCCCTGCTGGTGGCCTTCGGCAGCGCGACCCAGGACATCGCCATCGATGCCTTCCGCATCGAGTCCGCCCCGGATGATGTCCAGGCCGCCATGGCCTCGACCTACATCATCGGCTATCGCGGCGGGCTGCTGGCGGCCGGGGCAGGCGCCCTCTACGTCGCCTCGCTGGCCTCCTGGGAGGCGGCCTACCTGACCATGGCGGCGCTGGTGGGCATCGGCGTGATCACGGTGCTGCTGCGTCCGGAACCCGAGCGACTCTCGCTGACCACCCAGCTGATCCACGAGCCCCGGGTGCGCGCCTTCCTGCGCGCCTCCCGCGGTCGGGCGAAGCCGCTGCGGCGGCTCGGCGCCTGGGTGATAGGGGCGATCGTCTGTCCCTTCACCGACTTCTTCACCCGCCACCGCCGCAAGGCGCTGTGGCTGCTGCTGTTCGTGGCGGTGTTCCGGATCAGCGATCTGGCCATGGCCTCCATGGCCAACCCGCTCTACATCGACCTCGGCTTCACGCTGGCCACCATCGCCAATGTCACCAACGTCTTCGGCATCGCCATGAGCATCGGCGGCGGGATCCTGGGGGGGCTGCTGGTGGCCCGCTACGGCATCGGGCCGATCCTGGTGCTGGGGGCGGTGGCCGCGGCGCTGACCAACCTGCTGTTCGCGGCCCTGGCGCTGGCCGGCCAGAGCCTGCCGATGCTGGTGATGGCGATCATCGGCGACAACCTGGCCAATGGCCTGGCCAGCGCCGTCTTCATCGCCTTCCTGTCGAGCCTCACCTCGCGCGCCTACACGGCCACCCAGTACGCCCTCTTCTCGTCGCTGATGACCCTGCCCGGCAAGTTCCTCAGCGGGTTCGGCGGCCTGGTGGTCAGCGGCGAGGGCTATGCCACCTTCTTCCTGATCTCCACGCTGCTGGGGCTGCCGGCCGTGCTGCTGGCGATCTGGATCAGCCGCGACCGCGAGCTGGTGCCGGCGCCCGAGGGCGCCTGATCGCCGCTCAGCCGTCCAGCCGCGCCTGCAGCCAGTCAAGCGCCCCCGGCGTGGTGCGCCACTGGTCGCGCATCAGGGTGCGATACTGCCACGCCTCGGCACGGGAGCCGGGGTCGGCGACGCCCTCGCCGCCGCCGACCGGACGCGGGTTCTCGGCGCACAGCATGGCCATGGCGCTGGGCGAGGTGGCCCGCCACAACCCCCACGC
>NZ_JAWSUJ010000012.1:0-10011 GCF_033549285.1 Halomonas sp. | reverse complement strand
GCGGGCCACCTCGCCCAGCGCCTCGGCGGCCTCGTCGCGGCGCTCCAGGCGGTAGAGCGCCAGCACCCGCCCCATCAGCAGCCCCAGCGGCGGTGTCTCGTCGTCGTCGCCTTCGAGCTCGCGCTCGCTCAGGGCCAGGGCCGCGCGGTCGCGGCCCTCCCGGAGCAGCTGGTCGAGGACCAGCTCGCGCAGGCCCAGGCTGTCCTGGTCGTCCAGGGTGAGCAGCCGTTCGGCGAGCTCACGGGAGCGCGCCCGGGCGCCGCGCTCCATGCCCACCACCAGTGCCAGGCCGGTACGCAGCAGCACGGCGTTGTCGGCGCTGTCCCACAGGAAGGCGCCCTCGCCCTCGGCGCGCACCTGCTCGAGCCAGCGCTCCAGCCGGCTCGCCAGGGGCTCGAACAGGCTCGGCGCCATCCACGGCAGGCTACCGAAGCGACTGGCCAGCGCCAGCGCCAGGGATTGCACCACGGCGGGCGCGTCCAGCCACTCGGGATGGGCGCAGAGCGCCGGCAGCCACTCCCCGGCATGGGGCCAGGGATCCTCGTCGAAGCCCATCGGGGCGTCGCTCTCGACCACCGCCCGGAAGACCTTCTGCCAGGCGGCGAACAGGGTGTCCTCGCGAGCGGTGGTGTGGTACTCGAGACCGCCGTCGTCAGCGCGGCGGATCTCCAGGCGCGGGGCCACGGGCAGCGACTCCAGCAGCGCCTGCAGGGCCACCAGCGGCTCGGCCAGGTCCTCCTCGGCGCTGAGCAGCTGGTCGGCGAGGGTCGCCCCGGGGTTCTCGGCCAGGTCGGCCAGGAACTGCAGCTGGTCGGGGTCCAGGTCGCCCTGGCGGGACAGGCGCCGGAACCAGAAGCGAGAGCGCTCGGCGGCCTCCTGCTCATGCCCCTCGTGGAGCAGCAGCATGGCCTCGATGTAGGCCAGGGTCGGCGAGTCGGGCAGGGCCTGCTGGGCGCGCACGAAGGCCGCCCGGGCGCTGTCCAGGTCGTCGTTGTCCAGGTGCATCAGGCAGAGCCGTTCCAGGGCCACGCCGCGCAGGAACAGCGGCCCGCGGTCGAGCACCGCATCGAGCAGCGCCTCTCGCTTGCGATTGAAGCCGCGCTCCTGGTAGAGGTCGATGAGGATCTCGAAGGCGGGCTCGGCCTGCTCGGGGAGGGTCAGCCAGTCGGCGCGCTCGAACAGCGACTCGAGGATCTGCTGTGCCCGCCCGCGCTGGCCGGACTCGGCGGCGATCAGGCCGGCCTCCAGCAACGCCTGGGCCGGGGCCCGACCGCTGGCCAGGGCGGCCTTGAGGGTCTCGCCCTTCCAGTCGCGCAGCGAGAGCATCCACATCAGGTGCGGCGGCACGTGGCCGGGCAGGCTGACCGACCCGCAGCAGTGCTTGGTCTTGCGCCCGGAATCGCACCAGCAGGGCTCGTTGCGCCCGGGGCGTGCCAGGGGTTCGGCGGCGAAGTCGAGTCGCGCCAGCGGGGTCTGCGACCACAGCTCCGGGGCCAGCGCCTGGGCCAGCGCCAGGTTGCCGCCGACCAGGGGCGGTCCCTCGTCGCGGGCCCAGGCCATCAGCGTGGGGTAGCGCTCGTCCTGGCGAATGGCCGCCAGGGCACCCGAGGCAAAGCCCAGCAGCTGTTCTACCCATACTGCCAGCATCGCGCACTCCAACCTTTGGAAAACGGCATAGTCTACCAGTCCGGCGCCAGGCTGGGCAGGTGGGTCGGGGGTCTGTCCGGGAGGATCAGGCGTGCACCCTGGCAAACAGCGGCCGGGTGCGCCCGGCCATGTCGAGTCGGGCGCCAAGGCGCACCAGGTTCCAGTAGTGGCCGTTGAGGGTGCGCGAGAGCAGCAGCGTGTCCGCCGGGGGCTGCAGGCGGTCCATGGCCGCCCAGGCCTTCGGCGAGAGCTCGCGCAGGCGACGGTGAACGCGCACGTCGCCGAAGTCCTGCTCGCCGGGGCGGAAGAGCGGCTCCACCGCCTCGGCCGCCTCGCGGTAGAGGGCCAGGGGCGCACCCTGCCCCTGGCGGCCGCCCATCTTGAGCAGCGCCTCGTCCATGGCCATGGGGTCCTTCGCCAGGGTGGCCTCCAGCAACTGCATCATCGCGGCCAGGCGCGCCTCGGGCACCGGGATCACCGCGCCCAGGTCGTAGACGACCAGCTGCCCCCGGTCGTTGACGGCAAAGTTGCCGGCATGGGGGTCGGCATGCAGCTCGCCATGGGTGAAAAGCTCCTCGGTGATCCAGTCCGCCAGGGTCCGGGCCACGCGTTGACGCTGGGCGTCATTGCCGGCCTCCAGTTCACGCAGCGGCGTACCTGGCTCGTAGCGCATGGCCAGCACCCGGGGGCCGGAAAGCGCCGGCAGCGGCTCGGGGATCACCAGGCTGTCGAGGTGGGCGTAGCGCGCGCGGTAGCGGGCCAGCGCCTCGGCCTCGGCGTGGTAGTCCAGCTCGCCGCGCAGGCTGACCGCCAGTTCCTCGAAGAGCGCATCGAGCCGCGCCTGGGGCACCTTGAACCATCGCCCCAGGCGCATCAGGCGACGCACCTGCGCCAGGTCGCTCTCCAGCACCTCGGCGAGGCCGGGATACTGCACCTTGAGCACCAGGGTCTCGCCGTCCCGGGTCGTGGCACGGTGCACCTGGCCCATGGAGGCGCTGGCGAAGGGGGTCTCCTCGATGCCGGCGAACACCGCCTCCAGGTCGCCGTACTGCGCGACCAGGGTACGGCGGATGTCCGCCCAGGGCATCGGCTCCGCCTGGCGCTGCAGGCGGGCGAGCTCCTCGGCGAGATCCGGCGGCAGCAGGTCGTCCCACTGCGACATGATCTGGGCCAGCTTCATCGCCGGCCCCTTCAGCTCGGAGAGCCCCTCGAAGAGGGCCTCGCCAAGGGCTCGCCAGTCGGCCTGCCCGCCCATTCGGGTGCGGATCAGAGCCCCGCCGGTGCGGGCCCCGAGGCCCAGCAGACGCCGGGTACGGCCACGTTCGCGCATGCGCTCTCTCCCGTGATCACCATTGTACAAGCATTGTACACATCCTGGTGCAGGTTACACCTGGCAGGGCGTGACGAATACTGGAAGAATGTCCATGTCATTCACCGCGACGAGCCATCATGCGACTGATCATCGCCGAGAAACCGAGCCTCGCCCGGGCCATTGCCGAGGCCCTGCCCGGCTCGCCCCGCAAGCAGGAGGGCGCCCTGGCGGTGGGTGAGACCACGGTCACCTGGTGCCTGGGCCACCTGCTGGAACAGGCCCCACCCGATGCCTACGACCCCGCCCTGAAGCAGTGGCGCCTCGATCAGCTGCCGATCCTGCCGAGTCGCTGGAAGCTGATGCCTCGCCCCAAGGCCCGCGGCCAGCTGGCGGTGATTCGTCGGCTGCTGACGTCCGCCCGCGAGGTGGTGCATGCCGGCGACCCAGACCGCGAGGGGCAGCTGCTGGTGCAGGAGGTGATCGAGCACCTGGGCTGGAAGGGCCCGGTATCACGGCTGCTGGTCAGCGACCTCAACCGCCCGGCGGTGCAGCGCGCGCTCGCCCGGCTCGAGGACAACGGCCGCTTCGAGCCGCTCTACCGGGCGGCCCAGTGCCGCGCCCGGGCCGACTGGCTCTACGGCATCAACCTGACCCGCGCCTGGACGCTTACCGGCCGCCAGGCCGGCCACGAGGGCGTGCTCTCGGTGGGCCGTGTCCAGACCCCGGTGCTCGGGCTGGTGGTGCGCCGCGACGCCGAGATCCGCGACTTCGTCCCCAGGCCCTTCTTCGTGCTGTGGGCCGACCTCGCGGTGGCGCAGGGAGAACTTCGCGCCTGGTGGGTCCCCGATGAGGCCCACCCCCTCGACGACCAGGGACGCCTGCTCGCCCGGGAACCGGCCGCCGCCCTGGCCGAGCGGCTGCCCGGTGCCGAGGGTCGGCTTACGGCACTCGAGCGCCGCGACAGGCGCCAGGCCGCCCCCCTGCCCTACTCGCTCTCGGCGCTTCAGGTGGACGCGGCACGGCGCCATGGCCTCTCCGCCAAGGCGACCCTGGACATCTGCCAGCGCCTCTACGAGCGCCACCAGCTGATCACCTACCCACGCTCGGACTGCCGCTACCTCCCCGAGGAGCATCTCGCCGCGGCGCGGGCCACCCTGGAGGGCGCCTGCCGCCAGGACGAGACGCTACGAGGCTGGCTTGCCGGGGCGGATTTCTCGCGGCGCTCCCGGGCCTGGGACGACCGCAAGGTCGGCGCCCACCACGCCCTGGCGCCCACCGGCAAGCCCGCCGACCTCGCGCGACTCGAGAAGGCCGAGGCCGATGTCTTCCGGCTGGTCGCGCGCAACGTCCTGGCGCAGTTCTATCCCGCGCTTTCCACCCGCGAGGTGAAGGCGGAATTCACCATCGTCGGCGAGTGCTTCCGCGCCCGGGGCCAGGAGATCCTCGACCCCGGCTGGAAGCCGCTGTTCACCACCCGTGACGAGGCGCCGCCGCTGCCGCCGCTCACCGAGGGCGAGGCGTGCCGGGTCCAGGAGGCCGGCGTCGAGGACCGCGAGACCCGCCCGCCGGAGCCCTTCACCGACGCCAGCCTGATCAAGGCGATGATGAACATTGCCCGCTATGTCGAGGACCCGGCCGTCCGGCGCACCCTGCGCGAGCACGACGGCCTGGGCACCGAGGCGACCCGCGCCGGGATCATCGAGACGCTGGTGGAGCGCGGCTACCTGGTCCGCCAGGCCAAGGCGCTGCGTGCCACGCGGCTCGGCAGTGCGCTGATCGCCTCGCTGCCCGAGGCGGTGGGCCGCCCCGAGCGTACCGCGCTCTGGGAGCAGCGCCTGGGCGCCATCGCCGAGCAGGGCGAGGCCCCGGCGCCCTTCCTCGCGGCCCTGGTCGAGGACCTGCATGGCCTGCTCGCTGCCGCCGACGCGGGGCGGATGCGCGAGGCGCTGCACAGCGCCCGGGGCGAGCAGGCCCCGGCAGCGCGCTCGCCCCGCGGCACCCGGCGCGGCGGGTCGCGCCGCAAGGCGGCCACGGCTCGGCGCACTCGTCGCTCATGACCCCGGGAGGTGCCCCATGACCCGAGAGACGCACTGGATCGTCGGCCCCGGCGCCCTGGGGCGGCTGATCGCCCTGCGGCTGGCCGGCCGGGTCCCGGTCAGGCTGGTCGGCCGCCGCCGGCTTCCCGGCCGCCAGACCCTGGTTACCCCGGAGGGCGACACCCGGGTCCAGGCACTTGCCATGTCACGGATCGATGCCCTGCCCCCGGAAACCCCGGCCGTGGTGCACCTCACCACCAAGGCCCACGGCGCCGAGGCGGCCCATGCCATCCTTGCCGCCCGGCTGCCCGCCGGCGTGCCGCTGGTGCTGTGGCAGAACGGCTTCGCCTGTCAGCCTCGGCTCACCACACGCCATCACGGCCCGGTGCTCTGCGCCACCACCACCGAGGGCGCCCATGTGCAGGGCGACGCTCGGGTGACCCATGCCGGCCATGGCCACACCTACCTCGGCGCGCTGGACGGGCATCATGCGGAGTTGGCCGGGGCGCTGGCGCGGACCCTCGCCGATGCCGGGCTGCCGGCCGAGGCGGTCGCCGACATCCGCGTGCGGCTATGGCGCAAGCTGGCCGTCAATGCCGCCATCAACCCCCTGGTCGCCCGATTCATGATCCGCAACGGCCAGCTGCGCGACCGTCCCTTCCGGCCCATGGTCGAGCGGCTGATCGCCGAGGTCGCGGCGATCCTCGAGGCGGAGGGCATCAGCCCACCCGACGGGGACGGCCTGGAGGGGTGGCGGCAGCTGGTCTGGCAGGTCGTAGAGGCCACGGCGAGCAACCGGGCCTCCATGCTGCAGGACGTGCGGGCCGGCCGCCTCACCGAGCACGAGGCGATCCTCGCCCCGCTGCTGGACGCCGCCTCGCGGCACCGGCTGCCGGCCCCCTGCCTTGGCGGCCATCTCCAGGCCCTGCGCCGCCGGGCGGCGACATTGGCGGAACCTCCGACGGCTTGCTAGTCTTGAATGACAATGCTTCCGGGCCGGCAGCCCCCGCGTGCTGCCGACTCAAGGTCGGGGAACATGCATCCGGATTCACGCCTCGCCATTGCACTGGCCAGCTTTCTGGCGCTGGTGGCGCTGCCCGCGCAGGCCGACTCGGCCATGCCCGCCTACGGCGGCATGGCGCAGGATCTGATGCACCTCGACAACGGCATGATCATCCAGGGAAGTGACGTCGAGACCCCCGACGGCTATACCTCGGGCTTCCGCCTCACCGCCGGCTTCACCCCACAGCACCTGCCCCGCCTCGACCTCGGCGCCGAATTCAGCTATCGCGAGAGCGATGATGTGCCGGTGACCCTTGCCAATGGACAGCAGCTCCTCGACACCACCAGCCTCGGCGGCAGCCTGGTGGCCGGCGTGCGCCTGGGGCCGTTCGGCCTCTATGCCAAGTCGGGGCTGGCGGAGTGGCAGGGCGACCCCGTCGGCGGCGGCGACCAGCTGCGCGAGGGCGGCGGCACGGCCAGGGTGCAGGGCTTCGGGGCCCGCCTGCAGTTGCGCCACCTGGTGAGCCGCCTGGAGTTCGAGGAGATCGATGCCCAGACCATGGACCACCTCAACCTGGTGACGGCGTCCATCCACTACCCGTTCTGACCCTGCTCTAACGCTCCTCACCCCGAGCCTCTCACGCAATATCGGCTGAATCGTCTTCAGGCAACAACATTGCCCCGGTGCCTGCCGGGGCGGTGGCCTCAGTCCCCCCACAAGGCCACCGCCAGCAAAGTCGCAACGGCCCCCATCAGCGCCGACGGGCAACCAGCCGTTCAGCCCCGGACCGAGCCTATTATCGCCAACCCAATGGCCGTGGCGAATCACGCTTGTGCCGCTGGCCTTGAGCATGATCCAGGTATCTTCCCGACGAGTGTCGAAACGAGCGGTTGCCCCCTCTCCTCGTGCCACTACTTCGCCTGATCAGCGTCGCGGGTGCCTACATCATGTCGCCACGGACAGCAGAGGAGTTTGACGTTTTCAGCCTGCATTCGGCCTGCTGACGTATAGTCGGCACTCCCCATTCATTTCGCGAGGTTCTCTTCATGCGCAAGACACTCCTGGCACTCGCTACCGGCCTGGCGGCCACGACGGCCCTGGCCGCCGGCCAGCAAGGTGGTCACCACGAGGCCCCCAAGGATGGCGACGTTGACCGCACCATCAGTTTCGAGGCCGGCGACATGCGGTTTACGCCCGACCACTGGATGTTCAGCCCGGCGAGACGGTGAAGTTCGAGATCACCAACACCGGCAACCTCCAGCATGAGTTCGTGATCGGGGATGCCACGGCCCAGGCGGCGCATCGCGAGATGATGCGCGACATGGCCGCCAGTGGGCATGGCCATGGCAACGACAGCCATCATGGTGGCGGCGACGCCATGCCGTCTGTGACCATCGACCCTAACGAGACCGCTACCCTGGTGTCGACGGCTCGCCGACAAGGATGAGGTCGAGTTCGCCTGCAATATCCCCGGCCACCATGAGGCTGGCATGAACGGGGACATCGATATCCAGGCATGACCCGATGAACTCTTTCTTCTACCGGGTAGCCCAAAGCACTGCGGTCATTCCATGAATCCAGGATTCACAACGTGCGATTCGGTGCCTTCATGAACAAGGCGGGGTTAAGGAAATCAGGATTGGGTGACATGGCCAGGCATCAGAAGCATGAGGACGGCGCCCCTTCCCTCGTCTTCCCTACCTCGAGGCGGCGCATCCTGCTGGGCGCTCTGCTGCTTGCCGCCTTTCTTGCCATTGCCCTGGTGCTGTGGCGTAGTGGTACGTTGGATACCCTGCTAACCGGCGATACCCTCGAGCAGGCGGTGATACGACTTGGTCCATTGGGGCCGATCCTGGTCATAGGCCTGATGACCCTTGCCATCGTCATGAGTCCGATCCCCAGTGCACCGATCGCGCTTGCCGCCGGCGCGGCCTATGGCCATGCCTGGGGGACACTCTATGTCGCCATCGGCTCCGGTACCGGTGCGCTGATCGCGTTTTGCATTGCCCGCCTGCTGGGGTATGACGCCCTGAGGGCCTGGTCGGGCGTGCGCCCGCCCCCGAACCTGCTATACCGTTTCATTGACTCCCAGAACGCCCTGATGGCCGCCGTTTTCGCCACCCGGCTCATGCCGTTCGTCTCATTCGACGTCATCAGCTACGCGGCGGGACTCTCGCCTCTCAAGGCCTGGCGCTTCGCCGTCGCGACGCTGCTGGGGGTGCTACCAGCAAGCTTCCTGCTGGCGCATTTCGGCGACGAACTCGCCTCAGACGATCTGCGCCGCGCGGGTCTAACCGTGCTCGCGCTCGGCACCATTACCCTGCTCCCACTGGCCTGGAAGGTCACGCCGGCACACGTGCGAGTGGCCCTCAGGCGCTGGCTTCACCTGGGATAGCCAGTCTGAGTCCCACCAAGCCCCCCTGGAGCCGATTATCATGGGACTGGCGGCACTCTACCCTGTCATCCCTCGCTGACAGGGTAGAGTGCCGCCACTCCCATGACACCACGCACAAGCTCCGCCTTTTCCGCCTTGGCTTCACTACATCGTCCAGGCGGGTGGCGGGGACCCAGGAAGGCGGGATTTGCATGATGTCGATCAAGGTGTGGTGCCATCCGCCCCTTGGTGTTCCCCTTTCGCTTGACCATTGGGTACCACAAGGGATTTAGACTTTGAGCAACTTGGCAGTTCCCAAGCGCCTGAACCAAGCTGCGGTGCTGCCAGAGCAGAAGGCGGGCAAGGTGAAGACGAAGCATGCGGTGGTGCAGGTCGGTATCGCCATGGGGACAGGTACCAATGTCACCAGGTCGATCAGCACGGTGTCGGTGCTGGACAATGCCCTGCGCCTCGGCCCGACAAGCACCTGACTGTGCAGGACGAAAAAAGATAGAGGGGAGTGTGCATCATGTCGAAGCAAGAGCGCCGCCTCGGCGTCTCCGAGGTCAACCTAGTGACTCGCAAGCTGAAGCTCGAGCTCTGCAATGAGGAAGCGTTAGGCCTCGCCATCGGGGAGATCGATGAGGTGTACGGGGTTGACAGAGTCGACTACGACACCGACACGCGCAGGCTCAGCCTGGCCTATGATGCGTCGCGGCTATGCATCGACCATATCGAGGCGATCCTCGACCGGCACGCCATCGAGATCAGCAAGGACTGGTGGACACGTTTCAAGGAAGACCACTACCGGTTCGTCGACCAGAACATCAAGGACAATGCCAGTAAGGAGCCGTGGAGCTGCCATTGACGGCTCCGGTCATCACGCGCCACCACCATATCGTACGGATCGATGTCGGTGGCCGTGTCGACGTCACGAAGGTGCGGATCGCCGCGGAGCTGACGGGGTGTGTCACCGAATGCCGATAACGTGAAAGCCATCTCACCGGCAGCATCGTCATCGTGCTCGGCCTTTTCATGACGGGCGTGTTCCGACTTCCCGTCCTGCAGCGCAGCTTCCATTGGTCGCCCGCGACGAGAGAGCGCGCCCCGTTGGTGGCGACCTTGTGCCGATGCCGTCTGGCCGGTTGAGGCCGTGGATCAGGTGGCCGTCGAAACCTAGTCGGGTAGACCGGGCGATTGCTCGACCCGGCCCCCCTCAGATCCGGGCATGCGCAATTGACGCACCCGGCTCCTCAACCATCAGCTTCGCTGAAGAACTTAGCACTGCTGCATAATCCTCACCTGAGCCAGCGGCAGGGCTTCCAGTAGCCTGCAGGCCTTGTCCCACGGGATGTGACTCTTCTGTGAGCGGCGACTCAGCCACTTCACCCAGATCCAAGACACTCGGAAACGAAATGTCTGGAGGGCTCTCATGTTGCCACGGATACCGTAGTAGGCTGCATGCCCCTGAACTTTCCTGCACAGCTCGCGATGTTGGTCACGCAGTGGGCGGTGTCGATTGTGGCGACACCAGTGTGCGATCCTTTTGAGCCCGCGACTGACCCTGTCCTTCGCCGTCTTTCGCTTGATAATCAGGCTACCCCGGCGTGACTTGCCCCAGTAATGGGTAAAGCCCAGG
>NZ_JAWSUJ010000011.1:0-67946 GCF_033549285.1 Halomonas sp. | reverse complement strand
GGTCTCGCCGACGCCCTGCGAGGAAGGGGTATTCTACGTGATCGGCGCTGTGTGTCAACCGTGTCTGTCGATGGCTTCCGAGGAAGCGATCCGGCTGACCGAGCGGTCATCTCGCAAGCGAGGTGACGTCCGATAGAGCCCTCAGCTGATTCAAGAAATGCCCTCAGCGGGTCTCTGTCACGAGTGGCGTGCATTCTACCGAATGCGGCGAGTTCGTCAAGCGGGAATTTTCCAGGACGTCTTGAAAAACCCAAATGGAAACAAGCACTTCTACCACTCTCCACCGCCTGCAACGTATGCCCGTCGCCGGCAGCGGATGCGTACTTTACGGATTTTGCCGGGGCCGCGCAAGGCCCTCGCGAAGAAAAATGTCACGGCGATGACGCCCCCGTGAACAGGCGATGACGACAAGGCGGCTGGCAGGCCGTCCACAGCCCCTTGGCGCCGACCGCCTGTGGATGACATGGCCCGCCGACAGAGACGACGACGCCCGCACGAGGCGGGCGTCGTGGGAAGGCTTGCAAAGAGGCATCAGGCGATGGTCACCCGAGCATAGCGCTTCTTGCCTGCCTGGATGACATAGCTCTTGCCGGTCTCCAGCATATGGTCGCGCTGGACCACGTCGCCATCCACCTTGACCCGGCCATTACCGAGCATGTCCTTGGCCTGGGCACTGTTCTTGGTCAGCCCGGCACGGTTCAGCACCGCGGCGATGGGCGCCTGGGCGCTGCCCTCGAAGTCGACCTCGACCTCGGGCAGGTCCTCGGGCAGTTCCCCCTCGGCCAGCTGGTTACCGGCGGAGCGGTGGGCGTTGGCCGCCGCCTCCTCGCCGTGGTAGCGACCGATCAACTCGCGGGCGAGGATCATCTTGATGTCCCGGGGATTGGCACCGGCCTCGGCATCGCGCTTGAGGGCCTCGATCTCCTCGTTGGGCTTGAGCGAAAGCAGCTCGAAGTAGCGCCACATCAGGCTATCGGGCATGGAGACCAGCTTGTTGAACATCGCCCCGGGTGCCTCATCGACGCCGACATAGTTGCCCAGGGACTTGGACATCTTCTGCACGCCGTCCAGCCCCTCGAGCAGCGGCATGGTGATCACCACCTGGGGCGCCTGACCGAAGTGCTTCTGGATCTCGCGCCCCATCAGCAGGTTGAACTTCTGGTCGGTACCGCCGAGTTCCACGTCGGCCTCCAGCGCCACGGAGTCGTAGCCCTGCACCAGCGGATAGAGGAACTCGTGGATGGAGATCGGCTGACCCGCGCTGTAGCGCTTGTCGAAGTCGTCACGCTCGAGCATGCGCGCCACGGTGCTCTGCCCGGCCAGCTCGATCATGTCGGCCGCGCTCATGGCGGAGAACCACTCGGCATTGAAGCGCACCTCGGTCTTCTCGGGGTCGAGGATCTTGAACACCTGCTCCCTGTAGGTCTGGGCGTTGGCCTTGACCTCCTCCTCGGTGAGCGGCTTGCGCGTCACGTTCTTGCCGGTGGGATCCCCGATGCGGCCGGTGAAGTCGCCGATCAGGAAGATGACCTCGTGGCCCAGATCCTGGAACTGGCGCATCTTGGTCAGCAGCACGCTGTGCCCCAGGTGCAGATCAGGCGCGGTGGGGTCGAAGCCCGCCTTGATGCGCAACGTGCGCCCGGACTCCAGCTTCTTGATCAGCTCCTCCTCGAGCAGGATCTCGTGGGTGCCGCGTTTCAGCAGCGCCAGGGCGCCAGCAACATCGGTCATTGTCTCCTCTCCACTCAGCAGGCGGCCCGCGACCCCGCGGGCACTCGGTAGTCGAATGGTCGGGGATGTTACCATGTCCTGCTATCCACGGTTGAGCCCACCCGGGAGTCCCCATGAGCCTCTTCATCGGCCTGATGTCAGGCACCAGCCTCGACGGCATCGATGCCGCCCTCGTCGATATCCGGGAGGATGGTGCATCCCGCCTGGTTGCCACCCATGAGACGCCGATGCCCGAGAAGCTGCGCGACCTGCTGTGGCGGCTCTGCCATGCCGACCGAGTGGCCTTCAGCGAACTGGCGGCCGCCGAGGACGCCTTCTCCCGCCTGCAGGCCGAGGCCGTCGAGGCACTGATCGCCTCGAGCGGGGTGGCGAGAGCCACCATCACGGCCATCGGCAGCCATGGGCAGACCATCGAGCACGCCCCCGAGGGCCATGACGGCGGCCCGGCCTATACGCTGCAGCTCGACAACCCCAGCCTGCTGGCCGAACTCACCGGCCGCCCGGTGGTGGCCGACTTCCGGCGCCGCGACCAGGCCGCCGGCGGCCAGGCCGCGCCCCTGGCCCCGGCCTTCCATGAGGCGCTGTTCCGGGCACCCGGCGAATGGCGCCTGGTGCTCAACCTCGGCGGCTTCGCCAACCTCACCCTGCTGCCGCCCGCCGAGGACGAACGAGCGCCGCTGGGCTTCGATACCGGCCCGGCCAATGCCCTGCTGGATGCCTGGCATGCCCGGCATCGCGGGGGACGCTTCGATGCCGGCGGCGCCTGGGCGGCCTCGGGACATGTCGACGAGGCACTGCTGGAGCGGCTGCTGGCGGAGCCCTTCTTCCACCTGCCACCGCCGCGCAGCACGGGCCGGGAGCTCTTCCACCTGGAGTGGCTGCAAGGAAAGCTGCAGGGCGGGGAGGCCCCGGAAGACATCCAGGCCACCCTCGCCGAGCTCACCGCGGCCAGCGTGGCCCTCGGCGTGGGTATGGCCCGGGAGCGCCTCGATGCCCCGCCGGCCGCGGTACTGGTACCCTGCGGCGGCGGCGCCCGCAACGCGGACCTGCTGGCCCGCCTGGCCCGCCGGCTGCCGGAGACACCGCTGCTCCCTGGGGAGGACTGGGGCTGGCCGGCCGAGTGGCTGGAGGCCGGCGCCTTCGCCTGGCTGGCGTGGCGGCGACTGGCCGGACTGCCCGGCAACCTGCCCTCGGTGACCGGCGCCGCCGGCCCCCGGGTGCTGGGCGGGGTCTACGCTCCCTAGAAGTCGTCCTCGCCGCGCAGCGAGAGGTGGCTGGCCGCCTCCCTGGCTCCGGCCACGCCCTCGCTGCTCTCGTCGCCGTACTTGATCATCATGCGCAGGTCATTGGCCGAGTCGGCGTGCACCAGCGCCACCTCCTCGGTGATCTTGCCGGCCTTGAAGAGGTCGAAGAGCGCCTGGTCGAAGGTCTGCATGCCGAGATCCCGCGAACGGGCCATGACGTTCTTGATCTCGGAGACCTCCCCCTTGCGCACCAGGTCACCGATCAGCGGCGACTTGAGCATGATCTCGATGGCCGGGCAGCGCCCGCCATCCACCGTGGGGAGCAGCTGCTGGGCGACGATGGCCCGCAGGTTGAGCGAGAGGTCGAGCCACACCTGGGAGTGTCGCTCGATGGGGAAGAAGTTGATGATCCGGTCCAGCGCCTGGTTGGCGTTGTTGGCGTGCAGGGTAGCCAGGCAAAGGTGGCCGGTCTCGGCGAAGGTCAGGGCGTGCTCCATGGTCTCCCGGGTGCGCACCTCGCCGATCAGGATCACGTCCGGTGCCTGGCGCAGGGTGTTCTTCAGCGCCACCTCGAAGGATTCGGTGTCGATGCCGACCTCGCGCTGGTTGACGATCGCCTTGCGGTGCGGGTGCACGTACTCGATGGGATCCTCGACGCTGATGATGTGGCCGCCGAGGGTCTCGTTGCGCTGCTGGATCATCGACGCCAGGGTGGTCGACTTGCCGGTCCCGGTCCCCCCGACCACGAACACCAGGCCACGCTTGTTGTTGGCCAGCTCGCCGAGCGTGGAGGGCAGCGACAGCTCCTCCAGGTGGGGAATCTCGAAGCCGATGCGCCGGATCACCATGGCCATCTGGTTGCGCTGCTGGAAGGCACTGACGCGAAAGCGCCCCTTGTCCTTGAGGCTCAGCGCGAAGTTGGCCTCGTGCTCGACGCGGAAGCGCTCCAGCACCGCATCGGGGATCGAGGCGCCGACCAGTTCGGTGACCTGTGCCACGCTGAGCCCCTGGTCGCCCAGGGGGGTGAGCTGGCCGGCCATCTTCAGGGTCGGCGGCGCATTCACCGAGATCAGCAGATCCGACGCCTCCTTCTGCACCATGATGTCCAGCAGCTGATAGAGCCACTCTTTTGCCGTCATGTCCCTGCTCCTTGTTATCGTTGTCGCGTCCTCAGCTCGCCAGCACGCCCTTGGCCTTCACCTGGGCCTCCTCGCGCGCCACCATGTTGTCCGCCACCAGGCGCGCCAGCGAGGCATCCAGGGTCTGCATCCCCAGGTTGCCGCCGGTCTGGATCGCCGAGTAGATCTGCGCCACCTTGTCCTCGCGGATCAGGTTACGCACCGCCGCGGTGGCCACCAGGATCTCGTGGGCCGCCACCCGGCCGCCGCCCTGGCGCTTGAGCAGGGCCTGGGAGATCACCGCCTGCAATGACTCGGAGAGCATCGAGCGCACCATGGACTTCTCCTCGCCGGGAAAGACGTCGATGATCCGGTCGATGGTCTTGGCCGCGGAGGTGGTATGCAGGGTGCCGAACACCAGGTGGCCGGTCTCGGCCGCGGTCAGCGCCAGGCGGATCGTCTCCAGGTCGCGCAGCTCGCCGACCAGGATGATGTCCGGGTCCTCGCGCAGGGCGCTGCGCAGCGCCGGGGCGAAGCCATGGGTATCGCGGTGCACCTCGCGCTGGTTGACCAGGCAGCGCTTGCTGCGGTGCACGAACTCCACCGGGTCCTCGATGGTGAGGATGTGCTCGAAGCGGTTGTCGTTGATGTAGTCGATCATCGCCGCCAGCGTGGTGCTCTTGCCCGAGCCGGTGGGGCCGGTGACCAGCACCAGGCCGCGGGGCAGCATGGAGAGCTGCCGGAAGACCGGCCCCATGCCCAGGTCCTCCAGGGTCAGCACCTCGGTGGGGATGGTACGGAACACCGCCCCGGCGCCGCGCGCCTGGTTGAAGACGTTGACACGAAAGCGCGAGACGCCCGGCACCTCGAAGGAGAAGTCGGTCTCGAAGAACTCCTCGTAGTCGCGGCGCTGGCGGTCCGCCATGATGTCGTAGATCAGCTTGCGGACCTCGCGGTCCTCCATGGCCGGCACGTTGAGCCGGCGGATGTCGCCATCGACACGGATCATCGGCGGCAGGCCCGCCGAGAGGTGGAGGTCCGAGGCGTTCTGCTTTGCCGAGAATGCCAGCAGTTCGGTAATATCCATGCGTTTCCCCTGCTCCCGGGATAAGGTTCCCTTCAGTATGCCCAGTATGACAGACACTCAGACATGACGGACCTAGTACTTTCCGAGTCCCTGGCCGCCGCCCGCACCCGGCTCGCCGACGCGCTGAATGCCGCCGGCCGACCCGCCGATGGCGCCCGGCTGCTGGCCGTCAGCAAGACCAAGCCCGCCGCCATGATCCGCGAGGCCTGGCACCTGGGCCAGCGCGAGTTCGGCGAGAACTATGTCCAGGAGGCCCTGGACAAGCAGGCCGAGCTGGCGGACCTGGACCCCATCGTCTGGCATTTCATCGGTCCGCTGCAATCCAACAAGACCCGCGACGTGGCCGAGCACTTCGCCTGGGTGCATAGCGTAGACCGTGAGAAGATCGCCCGGCGTCTGAACGATCAACGCCCCGCGGCGCTGGGCCCGCTGGAGATCTGCCTGCAGGTCAACATCAGCGACGAGGCGAGCAAGTCCGGCGTCTCGCTCGAGGCACTGCCCGCCCTGGCCGAGGCGGTCCAGGCGCTGCCCCAGCTGCGCCTGCGCGGGCTGATGGCGATCCCCGCGCCGGCCGAGGGGCTCGACGCCCAGCGCGTGCCCTTCGCCCGCCTGCGCGAGGCCCTCGAGGGGCTCCGCGAGCGCCTCCCCGGGGCGCCGCTGGACACCCTCTCGATGGGCATGTCCGCCGACCTGGAGGCTGCCGTGCTCGAGGGGGCCACCCTGGTCCGCCTGGGCACCGCGATCTTCGGGGAACGCAGCGCACGAGAGTGACAACCACACGACGCCGGTGAGCCACGCCGGCCTCATTCGTCGACCGACACAGGACAGACCCCATGGCCAGCAGAGTCACCTTCATCGGCGCCGGCAACATGGCCGGCGCCATCATCGGCGGGATGATCGAGAGCGGCTTCTCACCCGACGACATCACGGCCACCTCGCCCAGCGACGACATCCTCGCCCCGCTGCGCCAGCGGCTGGGCATCCAGACCGCGACCGACAACGCCGCGGCCGTCGCCGAGTCCGACGTGGTGGTGCTGGCGGTCAAGCCGCAGATCATGCGCGAGGTCTGCGAGCAGATGCGCGATGCCGTCCAGGCACGCCGCCCGCTGATCGTCTCGGTGGCGGCGGGCCTGCCCGCCGAGACCCTGGAGCACTGGCTCGGTGGCGACCTGCCGGTGGTGCGCTGCATGCCCAACACCCCCGCGCTGGTCGGCGCCGGGGCCGCCGGGCTCTATGCCAATGCCAACGTCGACGAGGCCCAGCGTCGGCTCGCCACCGAACTGATGGAGGCCGTGGGCCTGGTCGAGTGGGTCGATGACGAGGCCCTGCTCGATGCGGTCACCGCCGTCTCGGGAAGCGCCCCCGCCTACTTCTTCCTGATGTTCGAGGCCATGGAGGAGGCCGGCGCCTCGCTGGGCCTGCCCGCCGACACCGCCCGCCGGCTGGCCATGCAGACGGCCCTGGGCGCGGCGAAGATGGCGCTCGCAAGCGACAAGCCACCCGCCGAGCTCAAGCGCAACGTGATGTCGCCCGGCGGCACCACCGAGCGGGCCATCGAGCACCTCGAACAGGCCGGCCTGCGTCGCATCATGGCCGAGGCGATGACCGCATGTGCCGACCGCGCCCGGGAGATGGCCGACGAGCTCGGCAAGCGCTGACCCGACAGCCCGCCACCCAGGCGGGCTGACACGACGACGTTTCAAGGACACGGAGGGGCCCCGATGGGCAGCCAACTGGGAAGCGCCGGCCTGCTGCTGGTGAACACCCTGATCAACATCTACATCTTCCTGCTGATGCTGCGCTTCCTGCTGCAGGCATCCCGGGCCGACTACTACAACCCCATCAGCCAGTCGGTGGTGAAGGTCACCCAGCCGGCGGTACGCCCCTTCCAGGGCTTCCTGGGGCCGGTGATGGGACGCTTCGACCTGGCCACCCTGGCCACGGCGTTCGTCATCAAGGCGGTCGCCATCATCGTGATCCTGCAGATCGCCGGCTTCGGCATGGCGCCCATCGCCGGCGTGGCGATCGGCTCCGTTGCCGCCATCGCCAACGCCATCCTCAAGATCTACTTCTTCGCCCTGATCGTGATGATCATCCTCAGCTGGGTGGCCCCCCAGGCCAGCCACCCGGGTGCGCTGCTGGTGATGCAGCTGGTGGAGCCGATCATGGCGCCGGTGCGCAAGGTGATCCCGCCGCTGGGCATGATCGACCTCTCGCCCATCGTGGTGTTCATCGCCATCAGCCTGATCGATGGTATCGTGGTGGGCTCGCTGACCCGTGCCGCCGGCATCGCCGGTGCCCTGGTCGGCCTGTGAGGCCGGCCGACACTCACGACTGGACACGACACGACTGATGCCCGAGTTCCCCCGCGATTCGGTCGGCCTGGTGACGCCCGAGACGGCGCACTTCGACGATCCCCTGGCCCTGGCCTGCGGCAGGACGCTGCCGGCCTATGACCTGGTGTACGAGACCTACGGCACCCTCAACGCCGCGCGCTCCAATGCCATCCTGATCTGCCACGCCCTCTCCGGCCACCACCACGCGGCCGGCTACCACGCGGCGGACGAGCGCAAGCCGGGCTGGTGGGATGCGCACATCGGCCCCGGCAAGTCGATCGACACCGAGCGCTTCTTCGTGGTCTCGCTGAACAACCTCGGCGGCTGCCACGGCAGCACCGGCCCCACCAGCGAGAACCCGGCGACGGGTCACCAGTGGGGGCCCGACTTCCCGATCATGACCGTGGAAGACTGGGTCCACAGCCAGGCGCGGCTGGCCGACCGGCTGGGCATCGAGCGCTTCGCCGCGGTGATCGGCGGCAGCCTGGGGGGCATGCAGGTGCTGCAGTGGACCCTCGCCTACCCCGAGCGCATCGCCAATGCGGTGGTCATCGCGGCGACGCCGAAGCTGTCGGCACAGAACATCGCCTTCAACGAGGTGGCCCGCCAGGCGATCCGCTCCGACCGCGACTTCCATGACGGCTGGTACGCCGACCATGACACGGCGCCGCGCCGCGGCCTCAAGCTCGCCCGGATGGTGGGCCACATCACCTACCTCTCCGAAGATGCCATGGGCAGCAAGTTCGGCCGCGACCTGCGCAGCAACGACCTCAACTTCGGCTACGACGTGGAGTTCCAGGTGGAGTCCTACCTGCGCTACCAGGGCGACACCTTCTCCACCTCCTTCGATGCCAACACCTACCTGCTGATGACCAAGGCGCTGGACTACTTCGACCCGGCCGCGGCCCACGAGGGCAACCTGGCCCGGGCCCTGGCACCCGCCGCCTGCCCCTTCCTGGTGGTGAGCTTCTCCACCGACTGGCGCTTCCCGCCCTCGCGCTCCAAGGAGCTGGTCAACGCCCTGATCCGCGCCGACAAGGCGGTCAGCTACGCCAACATCGACTCGCCGCACGGCCACGACGCTTTCCTGATGCCCGAGCCGCGCTACCAGGCGGTCTTCGCCGCCTTCATGAACCGCGTCGCCCGCGACCAGGGCCTGGAGGACTGCCCATGATGCGCGCCGACCTCAAGCTGATTCACGACTGGGTCCCGCGAGGCGCGAGGGTCCTCGACCTGGGCTGCGGCGAGGGCACCCTGCTGGCGGCACTGGCCCGCGACAAGCAGGTCACGGGCTACGGCCTGGAGATCGACCCCGACGGCATCACTGCCTGCCTGGCCAAGGGGGTCAACGTCATCGAGCAGAACCTCGACGAGGGGCTCGCCAACTTCGAGGACGACGCTTGCGACCTGGTGGTGATGACCCAGGCACTCCAGGCGCTGCGTCGCCCGGACCTGATGCTCGACGAGATGCTGCGCGTCGCCGGGGAGTGCATCATCACCTTCCCCAACTTCGCCTACTGGCGCCACCGCGCCTACCTGGGCTTCAAGGGCTACATGCCGGTGTCCCGGTCGCTGCCCCATGCCTGGTACGACACCCCCAACATCCACCTCTCGACCTTCAACGACTTTGAACGCCTGTGCCGCGACAAGGGTCTGAGCATTGTCGACCGGGCGGTGGGCATCGGTGACCACGAGGGACACTGGACCTCGCGGTGGTGGCCCAACCTGTTCGGCGAGATCGCCATCTTCCGGGTCGCCCGCCGCAGGGCGTGACGCCGGAGAGGCGCAGGCAAGATACCGAAGGAGAGAGAACCGACGATGATTCGACACAGCCTGGCGGCCCTGGCCATGGGCCTGGCGCTGCTGCTGACCCTGCCGGCCCAGGCCCAGCAGTACGAGCAGGTGGGGGACTACCAGATCCACTACAGCGCCGTGAACACCAGCTTCCTGCCGGAGGAGGTGGCCCGGGAGCACGGCATCCAGCGCAGCCAGGTGATGGCACTGCTCAACGTCAGCGTGATGGAGGAGCTCGAGGATGGCTCGACCCGCCCGGTCACCGCCTCGGTCGACGGTCGCATCGGCGGGCTCGAGGGGGGCGACGCCACGCCGCTGTCGTTCCGCAGCCTGCGCATCGGCGACACGCCCTCCCAGGTGGCGGTGTTCCGCATCCACGAGGACGAGCCGATGCGCTTCGACCTGCGCGTGCGCTACGACCGCAATGCCGCGCCCGCCGAGGTCAGCTTCATCCAGCGCTTCTATATCGACCGCTGAATCCGTAAGCCGCTCGGCTCAATCGGCGACCATGCTCGGGTCCACCTCGCGGGCGAGCGACACCGGCAGCGCCGGCCCCAGGCGGATCGCCAGCGGCATGCCGGCCTCGCGAACCACCTCGCAGCGCCGCGCCAGCACTTCCACGCCAAGCCCCGCCACCTGGCGCAGGGTCTCGGCATAGGCCGGGTCCAGGTGGGCCGCGGGGGCCACGTCCCGGATGCCCTCGTGGGCCACGCAGAAGAGCAGCACGGCGCGGTGACCCTGTGCCGCCAGGGCGGCCAGCGCCTCCAGGTGCCTGCGGCCCCGCACGCTCACCGCGTCGGGGAAGTAGCCGTGGCCATCGGCCTCCCTGAGGGTCACCTGCTTGACCTCGACGAAGGTGCTGCCGCGCCCGGGGTCGTCGAGGCGAAAGTCGAGCCTCGCCCCCGCCACCGTCGCCTCGCGCCGGATCGTCGCATGGCCGGCCAGCTCCTCCACCCTGCCCTCGCGCAACGCCTCCTCGACGATGCGGTTGGCCCGCCCGGTATGCACCGAGGCCGCCGCCGTGGTGCCGTCGGGCTGGGGCAGCTCGATCAGTTCCCAGGTCCAGGCCAGCTTGCGGGCCGGGTTGTCGCTGGCCGATAGCCAGACCCGGCAGCCCGGCACGTTCACCGCCCGCATGGAGCCGGTATTGGGACAGTGGGCCACCACCTCGCGGCCGTCATCGAGGCGCACGTCGGCCAGGAAGCGCTTGTAGCGACGCAGCAGGGTCCCGGGGGCCAGGGTCGGGTACTCCATCAGCGGCGCGCCAGGAAGCGCTCGAGGCGGCTCACGGCCTCCTCCAGCCGCGCCTCGCCGGTGGTGAAGGCGATACGCACATGGTGCTCACCGCCATGCAGGGCGAAGTCCGTCCCCGGGGTGATGGCGACGTTCTCCTCCTCGAGGAGCGCCCGGCAGAAGGCCTCGCTGTCGTCGCTGTAGTGCGAGATGTCGAGCCACAGGTAGAAGGCCCCCTGGGGCGGCAGCGACGGCGCGAGCCCCAGGCGGGAGAGCCCCGCCAGCAGGGCATCGCGGCGGCGCCCGAGTTCGCTGCGTCGGGCCTCGAGGATGCCGTGGCACTCGGGCGTGAAGGCGGCCAGGGCGGCATGCTGGGCCGGGGTGGAGGCGGCCAGGAAGACGTTCTGGGCCAGCCGGGCAAGCGGCTCCACCGCCGCCTCGGGCGCCAGCAGCCAGCCCAGGCGCCAGCCGGTCATGCCGAAGTACTTGGAGAAGCTGTTCACCACGAAGGCGTCCGCGGTGAGCGAGGCCACCGAGAGCGGTTCGAGATCGAAACAGAGCCCTTGGTAGATCTCGTCCACCAGCAGGTGGCCGCCATGCGCCGCCACCGTCTCGGCCACCACCGAGAGTTGCCCGGCATCGAGCATATGGCCGGTGGGGTTCGAGGGCGTGGCCAGCATCGCCAGGCGGGTGGCGTCGTGCCAGTGGGCCTCGACGAGCCCGGCATCCAGCTGCCAGCCGCTCGCCGGCCCCACCGGCACGGCGTCCACCTCGGCCCCGGCCAGGGCCATGAAGTGGCGGTTGCAGGGGTAGTTGGGATCCGCCATCAGTACCCGGTCACCCGGGCCGGCCAGCAGCTGGCTGGCCAGCAGCAGCGCCCCGGAGGCGCCGGGCGTGACCAGGATGCGCCTGGGATCGACGGCGGCACCGAAGTGCTCGGCATAGTGGCCGGCGATCGCCTCGCGCAGGGCGGGCAGCCCCGCCGCCGGGGTATAGCGGGTGTGGCCGGCCGACAGCGCGGTACGGCCGGCCTCGACCACCGGCTCGGGGGTCGGGAAATCGGGCTCGCCCACCTCCAGGTGGATGACATCGTGCCCGGCGGCCTCGCGGGCCTGGGCCGTCTCCAGCAGGCTCATCACGCGGAAGGGGGCGATGCGCTCGACGCGCGGGTTCCAGGACATGCACGGCTCCTCTCGACATGTCGCGGCACGACGGGCATCTTTCCCGCGGCCGGGAGTCAAAACCGGCATGTTACGACTTTTGGCGTGCCGGCGCAGTCCCGGCGGCGGAAGAGGTTGCACGTCCGCGCTTTTTACGCTAAACAAGCACCCCTTTGGCGTGAGATACCATGCATCACGGCGGGTATTGATCAGTAGTCACTCAAGTAACGAGGCAGTCCCATGCCAGTAGCAGAAAAGAAGATGGATGCTCCCAAGAAATTCACCCCGTACGAGCCGGCGCCGGGTGAAGAGTACATGAACGACAAGCAGCTGGAGCACTTCCGACAGATCCTGCTGGGCTGGAAACAGGAGCTCATGGAAGAGGTCGACCGCACCGTGCGCCATCTGCAGGAGGAGGCGAACAACTACGCCGACCCCGCCGACCGCGCCACCCAGGAAGAGGGCTTCAACCTGGAGCTGCGGACCCGCGATCGCGAGCGCAAGCTGCTCAAGAAGATCAACGAGACCCTCGAGAAGATCGACGAGGACGACTACGGCTTCTGCGAGGCCTGCGGCGTCGAGATCGGCATTCGCCGGCTCGAGGCACGGCCCACCGCCACCCTGTGCGTGGACTGCAAGACCCTGGCCGAGCTCAAGGAAAAGCAGCTGGGCGGCTGAGGCGGCCATGCCGGTCTCCGCAATCCCACCCCGCGACGGGCACCCCAGGGTGCCCGTTTGCATGTCGGCCCTACGCGACGGGGGAAACCGGTGAGCGCCTACCGGGGACGCTTCGCGCCGACCCCCTCGGGGCCCCTGCACTTCGGCTCCCTGGTGGCGGCCCTGGCCAGCTTCCTGGATGCCCGCCGGGCAGGCGGCGAGTGGCTACTTCGCATCGAGGACATCGACCCGCCGCGCTGCCCCGCCGGGGCCGCCGACACCATCCTGCGCCAGCTGGAGGCCTTCGGCCTGCACTGGGACGGCCCGGTCACCTGGCAGCATGAGCGAAACGACGCCTATGCCGCCGCCCTGGAGCGACTCAAGGGCCTGGGGCTCGCCTACCCCTGCAGCTGCTCGCGCCGTCAGTGGCGCGAGCATCGCGTCTACCCCGGCTGGTGCCGGGATGGGGTGCGCGAACCCGGCAAGCCGGTGGCCTGGCGGCTGCGCAGCGACCTGGGCCTGCGACCGGTGGTCTGGCAGGACCGGCTGTTCGGCGAGCAGTGCTTCGACCCGGCCGAGCTCGGCGACGTGGTGCTCCAGCGCAAGGACGGCCTCTGGGCCTACCAGCTCGCCGTGGTGGTCGACGATGCCGAGCAGGGCATCAGCGACGTGGTGAGGGGCTTCGACCTGCTCGACAACACCCCCTGGCAGCGCCAGCTGCAGCACGCCCTGGGCTATCCCGAACCGCGCTACCTGCACCTGCCGCTGATCATCGGCGAGGACGGCCAGAAGCTCTCCAAGCAGAACCTGGCACCGGCCCTGCCGGAGCGGGACGATGCGGTGCGCCCGCTGCTGCACGCGGCCCTGGCCGCGCTGGACCAGGCCCCGCCCCGGGAGCTTGCCAAGGCCCCGGTGGCGGAGCAGCTGCGCTGGGCCGTCGCCCACTGGGAGATCACCCGGCTGCGCGCCGAGGCCCACCGCCAGGCCGGCAGCCTCGCGCCCTGAGAGGAGCCCGCCATGTACGTCTATCGCATCATGCTGTTCCTGGTCTTCGGCGGCTACCTGCTCTCGCCGCTGCTGATGAGCGGCTGGGCCAGCCCCGAGGTGGCCTGGTACCGCCCCTTCGTCATCTGGGGCGTGTTGATCGCCCTGACCCTGTGGCTGGAGCAGAAGAGGAAGCTCGATGAACGCTAGCCTCGGCGGCCTGCTGGCCCTCGGCAGCGGCTACCTGCTGCTGCTGTTCCTCGTTGCCCTGGCGGTGGAGCGGCACTGGATTCCCACGCGCATCGCCCGCCACCCGGCGGTCTACACCCTGGCGCTGGGCGTCTACGCCAGCGCCTGGGCGATCTACGGCAGCCTGGAGCTGGCCGGCAATGCCGGCTACGGCTACCTCGCCTACTACCTGGGGGTGGCGGGCGCCTTCCTGCTCGCCCCGGTCCTGCTGGTGCCGATCCAGCGCATGACCCGTACCTACCAGCTGGCCTCGCTCGCCGACCTCTTCGCCTTCCGCTTCCGCTCGCGCTGGGTCGGCACCCTGATCACCCTGGTCAGCCTGCTGGCCGTACTGCCGCTGCTGGCCCTCCAGGTGCAGACCCTGGGCGACACCATCTACCTGATGACCGGCACCGCCTCACCGGCCCTGCTGGCCCTGCTGTTCAACGCGCTGATCGCGCTGTTCGCCATCCTCTTCGGCGCCCGCCATACCCGGCTCCACGCCCGCCACGACACCCTGCTCGCGGTCATCGCCCTGGAGTCGCTTGTCAAGCTCGTCGCCATGCTGGCCCTGGGGGCCTTCGCACTGTTCGTGGTCTTCGATGGCCCCGCGGACCTCCAGGCCTGGCTGGACGGGCCGGGTCGCGCGGCCCAGGCGCGGGTCGCCCACCTCGACCCGGCCCAGTGGCGCACCCTGCTGCTGCTGTTCTTCGCCGCGGCCTTCCTGATGCCGCACATGTTCCACATCACCTTCGCCGAGACCCTCTCGCGGCGCACCCTCCTCCAGGCCGCCTGGACGCTGCCGCTGTTCCTGCTGCTGATGGCGCTGCCGGTGCCGCTGATCCTGTGGGCCGCCCAGCGCCTGGGGGTCGATGCCGGCGGGCTCGGCACCGCCTACCTGGCCTACGGGCTCTCCGAGTCGCTGTGGCTCCAGGGGCTGGTGTTCATCGCCGGCCTGGCGGCTACCAGCGGCACCATGGTCATCATCTCCCTGGCACTGTCGGGGATGATCCTCAACCACCTGGTGCTGGTCGCCCACCCCCCGGTGGACCAGCCCGACCTCTATCGCTGGCTGCGCTGGCTGCGCCGCGCCCTGATCGTGGCGGTGATCCTCGGCGGCTGGCTCTTCTACCGCCTGGTGGGGGTGAACCACGACCTCACCACCCTGGGGCTGGCCGCCTTCATCGGCATGGCCCAGTGCCTGCCGGGCATGCTGGCGCTGCTCTACTGGCCGGGCGCCAACCGCAAGGGCATGGTCAGCGGGCTGACGGCGGGCGTGCTGGTGTGGCTCGCCGGCACCTGGGTGCCCCTGCTGAGCGATTTTCCAGCCCTGGTGCTGCTTCCGCCGGGCCTCGAGGCACTGGCCGGCGAGCCGGTATGGTACGTGGTGACCCTGGTCTCGCTGGCGGCCAACATCCTGACCCTCATCCTGGTCTCGCTGCTCACGCCCACCTCCGCCGGGGAGCGGGCCGCGGCCGAGGCCTGCTCGGTGGATGCGGTGATCCGTCCCAAGCGCCTGCCGCTGGTGGCCGGCAACGGCGAGGAGTTCAAGCACCACCTGGCCCGCGCCCTGGGCGAGGAGGTCGCCGGTCGCGAGGTCGACCGCGCCCTGACCGACCTGGGCCTGTCGCCGCTGGATGGCCGGCCCTATGCCCTGCGCCGGCTGCGCGACCGCATCCAGGCCAACCTCTCGGGGCTGATGGGCCCCTCGGTGGCCCAGGACATCGTCGACCGCCACCTGCCCTATCGCCGCGGCGGCCTGGAGCCCAACGACGACATCCACTTCGTCGAGAGCCGCCTGGAGGCCTATCGCACCCGGCTGACCGGGCTCGCCCGTGAGCTCGACGGCCTGCGCCGCTACCACCGCCGCATGCTCACCCGACTGCCGGTGGGACTGTGCGCCTTCGGCGTCGACGACGAGCTGCTGATGTGGAACGACGCCCTCGCCGAGCTCTCCGGGATCGACGGCAGCAGCGTGGTCGGCTCGCGCCGCGATGGCCTGCCGCCCCCCTGGGGGGACCTGCTGGGGCGCGTGCTCCTCGAGCATCACGACCATCTCTACAAGCAGCCGGTGACGCTTGCCGGCACCACCCGCTACCTGAGCCTGCACAAGGCCGAGCTCGAGGCCGACGAGGAGATGCGCGGCGGCACCGTGGTCCTGGTGGAGGACCACAGCGAGATGAAGTGGCTGGAGGACGAGCTGGTGCATGCCGCCCGGCTGGCCTCCATCGGCCAGCTGGCGGCGGGCGTGGCCCACGAGATCGGTAACCCCGTCACCGGCATCTCCTCGCTGGCCCAGAACCTGCGCTACGATACCGATGACCCGGAGGTGCTGGAGACCGCCAGCCAGATCCAGCAGCTCACCGACCGCATCTCGCGCATCGTCGAGTCGCTGGTGGGGTTCGCCCACGGCGGCCGCCACGTGACCGGCCGCCCCTTCGCTCCGGTGTCGCTGGCTTCGCTGACCGACGAGGCCCTGCACTTGATCCACCTGGCCCGCTCGGGGGAGGATATCCGCTACCACAACCGCTGCCCGGCGGGCCTCGAGGTCGAGGGCGATGCCCAGCGGCTGCTGCAGGTGATGGTCAACCTGCTCGGCAATGCCCGCGATGCCAGCACCCCGGGCGGCGAGGTGGTCATCGATGCCGCCCCAGAGGGCGAGTGGCTTCACGTCACCGTCACCGACCAGGGGCACGGCATCGACGAGCGGGTGCGCGACCACCTGTTCGAGCCCTTCACCACCACCAAGCCCCCCGGCGAAGGCACGGGACTCGGCCTGCCGCTGGTCTACAGCATCATTGCCGAGCACGGCGGCCAGATCGATATCGACTCCCCGCCCCCCGGGCAGGCCAAGGGCACCCGCATCCACCTGTGGCTGCCCCTCAACCCAGAGCATGGTGAACGCACCGATGAGCCGGATCCTGATCGTTGAAGACGAAGCCATCATCCGCAGCGCCCTGAAGCGGCTGCTGGAGCGCCACGACCACCGGGTCAGCGAGGCCGGCTCGGTGGCCGAGGCCCTGGCGCTCGAGCCCCAGGGCTTCGACCTGGTGATCAGCGACCTGCGCCTGCCCGGCGAGCCCGGCACCGAGCTGATCGCCCGCGCCGCCCCGGTGCCGGTGCTGATCATGACCAGCTATGCCAGCATGCGCTCCGCAGTGGAGGCGCTGAAGCTCGGGGCCGTGGACTATGTGGCCAAGCCCTTCGACCACGACGAGCTGCTCGAGACCGTGGCCCGGGTCCTGCACCGCCAGGCCTCGCAGCAGGGCGAGCCGCCCGACATCGCCGAGCCCGGCGGTACCCGCCAGCCGATGATCGGCAACTGCCCCGCCATGCAGGTGGTCTACACGCGTATCCGCAAGGCGGCGCCGGCCGACGTCACCGTGCTGATCCAGGGCGAGTCGGGCACCGGCAAGGAGCTGGTCGCCCGCGCCCTGCACCAGCAGAGCCGCCGCGCCCATGCGCCGCTGGTCTGCGTCAACTGCGCCGCCATCCCCGAGACGCTGATCGAGTCGGAGCTGTTCGGGCACGAGAAGGGCGCCTTCACCGGGGCCAGCGCCGCGCGTACCGGCCTGGTCGAGGCCGCCGATGGCGGCACCCTCTTCCTCGACGAGATCGGCGAGCTGCCGCTCGATGCCCAGGCGCGGCTGCTGCGGGTGCTGCAGGAGGGCGAGATCCGCAAGATCGGCTCGGTGGAGACCCGGCATGTCGACGTGCGCCTGATCGCCGCCACCCACCGCGACCTGCAGAGCCTGTCGAAGACCGGCGAGTTCCGCCTCGACCTCTACTATCGCCTCAACGTGATGCAGATCGACCTGCCGGCCCTGCGCGAGCGCGAGGACGACATCCTCGAGATCGCCGATGTCCTGCTCGACAAGGCCTGCCGACGCCACGAGCGCGACGGGCTGCGCCTCTCGCGGGCCGCCCGGCGCACCATCCGCGACTACCCCTGGCCCGGCAACGTGCGCGAGCTGGAGAATGCCCTGGAGCGCGGCGTGATCCTCGCCGAGGGCCACCTCATCCATCCCGATGATCTGGGGCTCGCGTCGGCGACCCCGCTGCCGAGCAAGCCTGCACCCCCCACGCCGGCCCTCGCCGGCCAGGCGGAACGGGAGACCGGCGACGAGGAGGACCTCTCCCTGGAGGACTACTTCCAGCACTTCGTGCTGGAGCACCAGGACCAGATGAGCGAGACCGAACTCGCCCAGAAGCTCGGCATCAGCCGCAAGTGCCTGTGGGAGCGTCGCCAGCGCCTGGGCATCCCCCGCAAGAAGAGCCCGCGCCGCAGCACGGGTTGAGGCGGCCGGCCATGCGACCATGGTGCAAGCCCCGCGGCATCGTCCGTGGGCCTGCCTTTCCTCCTTCCCGACACCCCGTTTGCCCCATTTGTTACCTTCCCACACAGCTCGTGCCCCACAACGGGGCCGATCGGGTAACACTCCACCCGCACGCCAGGGCGTGAACTTTTCTCCACCGAAATAACCATCTGTTTTTTAAGATATTATTCTTTGATGGCACGCCACCTGCTACACCTAGGGCAAGAAAAACAAATCCGGATGTCACCCGCTGCCAACAACAACAACAGGACAGCCAGGCGTGACAGGGCCCGACCCGACAACAACAACAAGACACCCGGGCCCCTGCGACTTCGGCGCTTGCCGACAACAAGAACAGCATCGGCACGGCGCGAGGCCTTCGGGCCCCAACAAGAACAAGCTGCTCGAAGCACCGGAGCCATCAGGACGCGACGCACCCGGGTACGGCCGACCAACAATGACAACGGGCCGTCGAGGTGCACTCCCGGCAACAAGACCAACAAGCCGGGAGGAGGCATGCTTCCATGCCGTCGTGGTTGGACTATTGTTTTGAATACGAGACGGTCGCCGTCAGGAGCATCAACAAACACAACAACACCGCTTGCCTGAACACTCCTTGGTGACTGTGGTGCGTATTCAGGGCGATGCGCCATCACGAAGAAGAATCAGCAGCAGGGATGCTGCATCCTGCTTACAGGGGAGGCCAATGGCCTCCCCTTTCTGCTTCCTGGCCACCCTCGGCACCGTGCCGCGCTTTGCAAGGTGTCAGTGGTCGGCTACACTCAACGCTTTCCGCGTCCCGCGAGTCGATATCGCCGCATGATCAAAGGTTTTACCCGCTTTCTGCAGAGTCCGGGCGAGCGCATCAAGTCGCTCTTCGGCCCTCAGGATGCGCCGGCCGGCAACACCGGGCCGCGCATCATTCCCCGCCAGGAACACCCTGTCTCGCGTCAGCACTTCAGCGACGCCGCCCTCAAGGTGCTCTACCGGCTCCACAATGCCGGCTTCCAGGCCTTCCTGGTGGGCGGTTGCATCCGCGATGCGCTGCTCGGCCACATGCCCAAGGACTTCGATGTCGCCACGGATGCCACCCCGGAGCAGGTCAAGGACCTGTTTCGCAACTCGCGCATCATCGGCCGGCGCTTCCGCATCGTGCACGTCCGCTTCGGGCGCGAGGTGATCGAGGTCACCACCTTCCGCGGCAAGCCCAACGATGACCATGCCGACCATATCTCCCAGCAGTCGGACGATGGCCTGCTGCTGCGCGACAATGTCTGGGGCAACATCGAGGAAGACGCCCTGCGCCGCGACTTCACCGTCAATGCCCTCTACTACAACATCGCCGACTTCTCGATCCACGACTTCGCCGATGGCGTAAAGGACATCGAGGCCCGCACCCTGCGGCTGATCGGCGACCCGGCGACCCGCTATCGCGAGGACCCGGTACGGATGCTCAGGGCGGTGCGCTTCGCCGCCAAGCTCGACTTCCACCTCGACCCGGCCACCGAGGCCCCCATCCACGACGCCGCGCCGCTGCTGCTGCAGATCCCCCCGGCGCGGCTGTTCGACGAAATCCTCAAGCTGTTCATGGCTGGCCAGGGTGTGGCCACCTTCCACCTGCTGCGCGACTACGGGCTCTTCGCGATGCTCTTCCCCGAGGCCGACGAGGCCATGGAGGATCTGCCCTGGGCCGAGCGCCTGGTCGAGCTGGCACTGGAGAGCACCGACCGGCGCATCGCCGAGGACCGCCCGGTGACGCCGGCCTTCCTGTTCGCCGCCCTGCTCTGGGCTCCCGTCCAGCAGCGCCAGGCGATCCTCGAGGCCGATGGCATGCCGCCCATCCCCGCGCTCCAGGCGGCCTCCCAGCAGGTGGTCTCGCGCCAGCTCCAGCACATCTCCATTCCCAAGCGCTTCAGCCTGCCGATGCGCGACATCTGGGACCTGCAGCAGCGGCTGCCGCTGCGCCGCGGCAAGCGCGTCTTCCAGACCCGCGAGCACCCGCGCTTCCGGGCCGCCTACGACTTCCTGCTGCTGCGCGAAGGGGCCGGCGAGATCGCACCGGGCCTGGGCGACTGGTGGACCGCCTTCCAGCAGGCCGACGAGCACGAGCAGCGCCGCCTGCTGGGCAAGGTCGGCGCCGACCCGGCGGGCAGCGGTCAGCCGCGCAAGCGCCGCCGTCGCCGCCGCAAGCCGCGGGGCCCCGCGAGCGACACATGAGCCCGCCACGGCACGCTGCCTGGATCGGCCTGGGCAGCAACCTCGATGGCCCGCGGGCACATGTCGAGCGCGCCCTCGGGGAGCTCGACCGCCTGCCCCTGACCCGCCGGGTCGCCGCCTCGCGGCTCTATGCCAGCGCGCCGGTGGGGCCCGCCGACCAGCCGGACTACATCAATGCCGTGGCCCAGCTGGAGACGCGGCTCTCGCCGCTCGCCCTGCTCGACCAGCTGCAGGCCCTGGAACAGCGCCACGGCCGCGTGCGCGGCCGGCGCTGGGGCGCCCGGACCCTGGACCTGGACCTGCTACTCTTCGATGACCAGCGGGTCACGCTGCCACGGCTGACGCTGCCGCATCCTGAGATGGCCCGGCGCGCCTTCGTGCTGGTGCCGCTGGCCGAGCTGGCCCCGCACCTGGTACTCGACGGTCGACCCCTGGCGAACCTGATCGCCGGGGTCGACGCTCGGGACCTGAGGCCCGTGTTACCGCAGGACTCGTTACCCCAGGGCTGAGAAACACCCCAGACTGTTACCTATCGACACTTCGGCATGATTCGGGTAACAATCTCGGGTTACACCGAGGCAGGCCCGCCGGAGGCCTCCCACGACCCGACGATGAGAGCACGCCATGAAAACCGTCACCCTGAGCACGCTGCAGGCCTTCAAGCGCGCCGGTGAGCCGTTCAGCTGCCTGACCGCCTATGACGCCTCCTTCGCCCGTGCGGCCGGGGAGGCCGGCATCGAGGTGCTGCTGGTGGGCGACTCCCTGGGCATGGTCCTGCAGGGCCACGCCAGCACCCTGCCGGTGACCCTCGACGAGGTCTGCTACCACACCCGCTGCGTGGCCCGCGGCAAGAGCGCCAGCCTGCTGATGGTCGACCTGCCCTTCATGAGCAACTCGAGTACCGAGCGCCTGCTCCAGGATGCCGGCGCGCTGATGCGCGCCGGGGCCGAGCTGGTCAAGGTCGAGGGCGAGGCCTGGATGGCCGACGGCATCCGCGAGCTGACCCGGCGCGGCGCGCCGGTCTGCGCCCACCTCGGCCTGACCCCCCAGTCGGTCTACCAGTTGGGTGGCTACAAGGTGCAGGGGCGTGAGGCCGAGCAGGCGACCCGGATCCTCGAGGATGCCCGCGCGCTGGTCGAGGCCGGCGCCTCGGTGATCCTGCTCGAGTGCGTGCCGGCAAGCCTGGGCCGGGCGGTGAGCGAGGCGCTGGAGGTGCCGGTGATCGGCATCGGCGCGGGCCCCGACACTGACGGCCAGATCCTGGTGATGCACGATGTGCTGGGGGTGACCCACGGGCGCACGCCGCGTTTCGTGAAGAACTTCATGGTCGATGCCGACGATATCCCGGGCGCCTTCCGCCGCTACCACGAGGACGTCAAGGCCCGCCGCTTCCCCGCCCAGGAGCACTGTTTCTAAGCCGCGTTTCGAGGAGCTCGCCGCGATGCGTACCCTGCGAGAGATTCCGCCCCTGCGCGAGGCCCTGGACGAATTCCGTCGCCGCGGCCAGCGCATCGCCCTGGTGCCGACCATGGGCAACCTGCACGACGGCCACCTGGCCCTGGTGGCGGAGGCGCGTCGCCGGGGCGACGTGGTGGTGGCGACCATCTTCGTCAATCCGCTGCAGTTCGGGGCCGACGAGGACCTGGAGGCCTACCCGCGGACCCTCGCCGAGGACCAGGCGAAGCTCGAGGAGGCCGGCTGCGACCTGCTGTTCGCCCCCGAGACGACGACCCTCTACCCGCGCGGCCTCGCGGCCCAGACTCGGGTCTGCGTCCCCGAGGTGAGCGAGGGGCTCTGCGGTGGCGACCGGCCCGGGCACTTCGATGGCGTCGCCACCGTCGTCACCATGCTCTTCAACCTGGTGCAGCCCGATGTGGCCTGCTTCGGCGAGAAGGACTACCAGCAGCTGGCGGTGATCCGCCGCCTGGTGGCCGATCTGCACCTCCCCGTGGAGGTCGTCGGCGTACCCATCGTGCGCGCCGAGGACGGCCTGGCCCTCTCCTCGCGCAACGGCTACCTGGACGCCGGGCAGCGTGCCACTGCCCCGGCGCTCTACCGCACCCTGTGCGCGCTGCGCGACGCCCTGGAGGCCGGCGGCGAGGTCGCGCCGGCCCTGGAGGACGGCCTCGCCCGGCTGAGGGAGGCCGGCTTCACGCCGGACTACCTCGAGCTTCGCGACGCCGACCTGGGGCCGGTGACGGCGACCACCCGCGACGCCGTCCTGCTCGCCGCGGCGCGCCTGGGCCCGACCCGACTGATCGATAACCTGAGCCTGACCCTGCCACGCTGAGGGCGTGGCGCGGTCAAACAGAGGAACCTACGCTCCATGCAGACCATCATGCTCAAGGCCAAGCTGCACATGGCCCGCGTCACCCACGCCGTGCTCAACTACGAGGGCTCCTGCGCCATCGACGGCGAGTTGCTCGACATGTCCGGTATCCGCGAGAACGAGCAGATCCAGATCTACAACGTGGAGAATGGCCAGCGCTTCACCACCTACGCCATCCGCGCGGAAGAGGGCTCGAGGATCATCTCGGTGAATGGCGCCGCGGCCCACCTGGCCAGCGAAGGGCAACGCGTGATCATCTGCAGCTATGCCCACTACAGCGACGCCGAACTGGAAAACCACCATCCGGCCCTGGTCTACCTCCAGGAGGGCAATGTCGTCAGCCACACCAGCAACGCCATCCCCGTCCAGCTGGCCTGACCGTCCGCCTGCCACGGCACCCTGCGGGGTGCCGCACCTCCCGTGCGACTCTTCCCTCGCCGCCTCCTCGCGCATTCGGCCATGGAAGCATTGCCGCGACGCACAAACGTCCCCTATGCTGGAAGACCCGGCTCTGTCTGAGACGTGTTCGAGCTCAGGTTGTCCTCCAGACACGGCCGCAAGCCCGCTAGTCATTCTTCAGGAGTATCTCCCATGCAAGACGTGGTGATTGTTGCCGCTCGCCGCACTGCCGTCGGCACCTTCGGTGGCTCCCTGGCCGGCATTCCCGCCAGCGACCTGGGTGCCCATGTCATCAAGGACATCCTGTCCACCACTGGCGTCGCCGGGGACCAGGTCGACGAGGTACTGCTCGGCCAGGTACTCACCGCCGGCGTCGGCCAGAACCCCGCCCGTCAGGCCTCCATCAAGGCCGGCCTGCCGGATGCCGTGCCGGCCATGACCATCAACAAGGTCTGCGGGTCGGGCCTCAAGGCCCTGCACCTGGCCACCCAGGCGATCCGCTGCGGCGATGCCGAGCTGATCCTCGCCGGCGGCCAGGAGAACATGTCCGCCTCGCCCCACGTGCTACCCAACTCCCGTACCGGCCAGCGCATGGGCGACTGGAAGGCCATCGACAGCATGGTCCACGACGGCCTGTGGGACGCCTTCAACAACTACCACATGGGCATCACCGCCGAGAACCTGGCGGAGAAGTACGGCATCACCCGCGAGGCGATGGACGAGTTCGCCGCCGGCTCCCAGCAGAAGGCCGCGGCCGCCATCCGCGAGGGCAAGTTCAAGGGGCAGATCGTCCCGGTGGAGATCCCCCAGCGCAAGGGCGACCCGGTGGTCTTCGACACCGACGAGGGCCCGCGTGACGTGACCGCCGAGAAGCTCGCCGGCATGCGCCCGGCCTTCAAGAAGGATGGCACCGTCACCGCCGGCAACGCCTCCTCCATCAACGACGGCGCCGCCGTGGTGATGCTCTGCTCCGCCGAGAAGGCCAAGGCGCTGGGCCTGGAGCCGCTGGCCCGCATCAAGGCCTACAGCAACGCCGGCGTCGACCCCTCCATCATGGGCATCGGTCCAGCCCCGGCGACCCGTCGCTGCCTCGAGAAGGCCGGCTGGAGCCTGGACGACCTGGACCTGGTCGAGGCCAACGAGGCCTTCGCCGCCCAGGCCCTCTCCGTCAACAAGGAGCTGGGCTGGGATGTCAGCAAGGTCAACGTCAACGGCGGCGCCATCGCCATCGGCCACCCCATCGGAGCCTCCGGCTGCCGCATCCTGGTGACCCTGGTCCACGAGATGATCGCCCGCGATGCCAAGAAGGGCCTGGCCACCCTGTGCATCGGCGGCGGGCAGGGCGTGGCGCTCGCCATCGAGCGCTGACGCGCAAGCTGAAAGCTGAAAGCTGAAAGCTGAAAGCTGAAAGCTGAAAGCTGAAACAGCATGCCCCGGGCTTCGTCCCGGGGCATGTTCTTTTCGGCTTGCCTACACAAGAAACCGCCGCCAGGGCATGGCCCTGGCGGCGGTTTTCCTTGCGCCCTGTTCCTTGGCGCTTGCGGCACGCCGAAGGCGGTCGCTTACAGCGCGGGCTCGGCGGCCTCCTCGGCCTCGAACGCCGCCTTCTCTTCCGGGGTGATCTCCTTGATGGTGAGCTTCACCCGGTTGCGGTTGTCGATATCGAGCACCTTGACGATGGGCTCATCGCCCTCGTTGAGGAAGTCGCGCACGTCGTTGACCCGCTCCGGCACGATCTGGGAGATGTGCACCAGGCCGTCGGTGCCGGGCATGATGTTGACGAAGGCGCCGAAGTCGGCGATGCGCACCACCTTGCCGCGGTAGAGCCTGCCGATCTCGGGCTCGGCGGTGATCGCCAGCACGGTGTCGATGGCCGCCTTGGCCGCCGACTTGTCCTCGGCATAGATGCGCACGGTGCCATCGTCGTCGAGGTCGATGGAAGCGCCGGTATCCTCGCAGATCTTGCGGATGGTGGCACCACCCTTGCCGATGACGTCGCGGATCTTCTCCGGGTCGATCTTGATGGTGGCCATGGAGGGAGCATTCTCGGAGACCTCGGCACGGCTCTGGGCGATCACCGTGTTCATCTGCTCGAGGATCTGCTGGCGGGCGTCATAGGCCTGCTGCAGGGCCACCTCCATGATCTCCTCGTTGATGCCCTCGATCTTGATGTCCATCTGCAGGGCAGTAACGCCCTCGGCGCTGCCGGCCACCTTGAAGTCCATGTCGCCGAGGTGATCCTCGTCACCCAGGATGTCGGTCAGCACGGCGAAGCCGTCCTCGTCCTTGACCAGGCCCATGGCGATACCGGCCACCGGTGCCTTCATCGGCACACCGGCATCCATCAGGGCCAGCGACGAGCCGCACACCGTGGCCATGGAGCTCGAGCCGTTGGACTCGGTGATCTCGGAGACCACGCGAATGGTGTAGGGGAACTCCGCCTCGTCGGGCAGCATCGCCTGCACGCCGCGACGCGCCAGGCGGCCGTGGCCGATCTCGCGGCGCTTGGGCCCGCCCATGAAGCCGGCCTCGCCCACGCAGTATGGGGGAAAGTTGTAGTGCAGCAGGAAGCGGTCCTTGCGCTCACCTTCCAGCGACTCGATCAGCTGGGAATCCCGCAGGGTGCCCAGCGTCGCCACCACGATGGCCTGGGTCTCGCCGCGGGTAAAGATCGCCGAACCATGGGTCTTGGGCAGGGTGCCGACCTCGATGGAGAGCGGACGCACGGTCTTGTGGTCGCGGCCGTCGATGCGCGGCTCGCCCTTGACCACGCGCGAACGCACCACGCGCTTCTCCAGACCGGCGAAGGCGCCCTTGACCTCGTCGGCGTCGTACTTGCCCTCTTCCTCGCCGGCGAACTGCTCCACCGCCTGATCCTTGAGGGCGGCCAGGGCATCCTGGCGGGCCATCTTGTCGGTGATGCGATAGGCCTCGCCGACCTGCTGCTCGAAGGCATCGGCCATGGCGCCCTTGAGGGCGGTGTTCTCGGCAGGCGGCTGCCAGTCCCACTTGGGCTTGCCGGCCTCGGCGGTCAGCTCGTTGATGGCCTGGATGGCCACCTGCATCTCCTGGTGGGCGTAGAGCACCGCGCCGAGCATCTCGTCCTCGAGCAGCTCGTTGGCCTCGGACTCGACCATCAGCACCGCCTTCTCGGTCCCGGCGACCACCATGT
Organism: Halomonas sp.; assembly: GCF_033549285.1. Lineage (GTDB taxonomy): Bacteria > Pseudomonadota > Gammaproteobacteria > Pseudomonadales > Halomonadaceae > Halomonas. The sequence goes on along the minus strand of NZ_JAWSUJ010000011.1, from coordinate 41,941 downwards.
TGAGCTCGGAGCCGGTCAGCTCCTCGACGGTGGGGTTGAGGAAGTAGCCGTTGTCCTCGGTAAAGCCCACGCGTGCACCGGCAATCGGGCCATTGAAGGGCACGCCGGAGATGGCCAGGGCGGCGGAGGTCCCGAGCATCGCGGCGATGTCCGGGTCATGATTGCGGTCGGTGGAGAGCACCGAGCAGACCACCTGCACCTCGTTCATGAAGCCCTTGGGGAAGAGCGGACGAATCGGGCGGTCGATCAGCCGCGAGGTGAGGGTCTCCTTCTCGGTGGGACGCCCCTCGCGCTTGAAGAAGCCGCCGGGGATCTTGCCGACCGCGTAGGTCTTCTCCTGATAGAACACCCCCAGCGGGAAGAAGGGCTGGGCAGGATTGGCCTCCTTCTTGGCCACCACGGTGCACAGCACCACGGTGTCGTCCATGGTGACCATCACGGCACCGGTAGCCTGGCGGGCGATGCGCCCGGTTTCCAGGGTGACGGTGCTGCGACCGTACTGAAACGTTTTCTTGACCGGGTTCACGGCGACTTCCTTCAACTTTTCTGTGTTTGGGTCGTTTTGACTCGGCGACCATTTTAGGGGTTGACGCCCGCGGCGGCCACCGGTTAGCGACATTTCCAATGGAGGCAGGCTACGAGGGGCGCCGGGGACAGGCCGAAGATGGGGTCCTACGCCAGGGAAGGCGTCGGTAGCGCCCAGGGAGGGGTTCACAGCGCCCCCTGGCAGGCCTGTCCTCCGGGTCAGCCCCGAGCCGTGGCTTGACCATCCATAGACACAAAACGGGCAGCCCGTAGGCTGCCCGTTTCGTTACCGCATGGGATGCGTCGCTTAGCGGCGCAGGCCCAGACGCTGGATCAGCGACTGATAGCGCTCGAAATCCTTGCGCTTCAGGTAGTCCAGCAGCTTGCGGCGCTGGTTGACCATGCGAATCAGGCCACGACGGGAGTGGTGATCCTGCTTGTTGGTCTTGAAGTGGTCCTGCAGGCCATCGATGTTGGCGCTCAGCAGGGCCACCTGCACTTCGGGGGAACCGGTGTCGTTCTCGCCACGACCGTACTCGTTGACGATTGCGGACTTCTGCTCGGCTGTCAGTGCCATCTGTCTCTCCAGTAAGCAATATGCCTGAATGATGAGTGTGTGAGACCACGCATATTTGCAGTCTCGGGCGTCTCTCCCTTCATTCGGCTGCGCTGCTCAGCAGCCGTTTCGGCGCCACCTCCTGTGGCCCCGCCACCACACCGAGGCCCAGGAAGGCCCCGTCGCAGTAGAGTCTTGCCGTCTCGTCCCCGGCCAGCTCGTCGGTCTCGACCCGGGCCGCCTGGCCATGGGTCAGCCGGCTGGCCGCCGCGGCATCGACCTCGAGCCGCGGCAGGTGGTCGACCAGCACGTCGACGGGCAGCAGCACCGCCGCGCGCTCGGCCTGGCCGGGCAGGGCCTCCAGCGCGTCGAGGGTCAGCATGCCCTCGCTCGTGAAGGGGCCCGTCCCCAGGCGGCGCAGCGCGCTGATGTGCGCTCCGCAGCCCAGGGCCTGGCCGATGTCCTCGGCCAGGGTACGGATATAGGTACCCTTGCTGACGCGCACTTCGAGCTCGAAGGCCGTGTCGGCAAGGGAAAGAAGGCGCGCATCATACACCCTCACGCGCCTGGCTGCACGCTCGATCGACTTGCCCTCGCGGGCCAGCTCGTAGAGCTTGCGCCCCTGATGCTTGAGCGCCGAGTACATCGGCGGCACCTGCTCGATCTCGCCGCGGAAGCGCTCGAGCACCCCCTCGAGGTCGGCCTCGGTCAGCCGGGGCACCGCGCGGCGCTCGACCACCTCGCCTTCGGCATCACCGGTGTCGGTGATCGCGCCGAGCTCCACCCGGGTGCGGTAGACCTTGTCGGCCTCCAGCAGGTGGGCGGAGAACTTGGTCGCCTCGCCGAAGCACACCGGCAGCAGGCCGGTGGCCATGGGGTCCAGCGTTCCCGTGTGGCCGGCCTTCTGGGCCTGGAACAGGCGCCGCGCCCGCTGCAGCGCATGGTTGCTGGACAGGCCCGCGGGCTTGTCCAGCAGCAGCACGCCGTTCACCGGCAACCCGCGACGCCGCCTTGCCATCAGTCGCGCTCGTCCCTGTCTGCCGAACCATTGCCTGCCGAACGATCGTCGGTCGAACCATCGACCGGGCCGCGGTCGTCATCCGCCGCCTCGTCGTGCTGGGCCTGGTCGCTGGCGACGGCCTCGTCGATCAGTGACGACAGCCGCTGGCCGCGCACCACGCTCTCGTCGTAGTGGAAGCGCAGTTCCGGCACATGGCGCAGCTTGATGCGACGGGCGATCTGGCTGCGCAGGAAACCGGCGGCCCGCTTGAGCACCGCCAGGTTCTCCTTGATGCGCTCCGGGGTCTGCTCGCCCAGCAGGGTCACGTGGACGTCGGCATAGCCGAGGTCACGACTGACCTCGACGCCGCTGACGGTGACCATGCCCAGGCGCGGGTCCTTGACCTCGCGCTGGATGAGCACCGCCAGCTCCTTCTGGAGCTGGTCGGCCACCCGGTCGGTACGCTTGAACTCGCGCATGTACGACTCCTCGAGCCCTTAGAGGGTCCGCTCGACCTTGACCTGATCGAAGACCTCGATCTTGTCGCCGACCTGGACATCGTTGTAGTTCTTCACGCCGATGCCGCACTCCATGCCATTGCGCACTTCCTGGACGTCGTCCTTGAAGCGGCGCAGGGACTCGAGCTCGCCCTCGTAGATCACCACGTTGTCGCGCAGCACGCGGATCTTCTTGTTACGGAAGACGCTGCCCTCGACCACCATGCAGCCGGCCACGGCGCCGATCTTGGGTGCGCGGAAGACGTCGCGAACCTCGGCCACGCCGACGATCTCTTCCTTCCACTCCGGGGCCAGCATGCCGCTCATCGCCTGCTTGACCTCGTCGATCAGCTGGTAGATGACGCTGTAGTAGCGCAGGTCCAGGCCTTCCCGCTCGATGATCTCGCGGGCCGCGGCGTCGGCACGCACGTTGAAGCCGACCACGATAGCGTCACTGGCCAGCGCCAGGTTGGCATCGGTACCGGTGATGCCGCCCACGCCGGAAGAAACCACGGCCACTTCCACCTCGTCGGTGGAGAGCTCTTCCAGAGCGCCCTTGATCGCCTCCAGGGAACCCTGGACGTCGGCCTTGAGCACGATGTTGAGCTTGGCGGCCACATCCTGGCCCATCTGGCTGAACATGTTCTCCAGCTTGGCCTTCTGCTGGCGCGCCAGGCGCACCTCGCGGTACTTGCCCTGACGGAAGTTGGCGACCTCGCGGGCCTTCTTCTCGTCGGCCAGCACCATGAAGTCGTCACCCGCCTCGGGGGTGCCGTCCAGGCCCTGGATCTCCACCGGCATGGACGGGCCAACCTCGTCGACCTGCTTGCCCAGCTCATTGGTCAGGGCACGCACTCGGCCGTAGTGCAGGCCGGCGAGCACGATGTCGCCCTTCTTCAGGGTACCGTTCTGGACCAGGACGGTGGCCACCGGGCCGCGGCCCTTGTCGAGACGCGACTCGACGACGACGCCCTTGCCGGGCGCCTCGGGGACGGCCTTGAGCTCGAGCACCTCTGAGACCAGCAGGATGGACTCCAGCAGGTCGTCGATGCCCTCGCCGGTGTGGGCGGAGACATACACGAACTGGGTGTCGCCGCCCCACTCCTCGGAGATCACGCCGTGCTGCGAGAGCTCGTTCTTGATCCGGTCCAGGTCGATGCCCGGCTTGTCGATCTTGTTGACCGCGACCACCATCGGTACCTCGGCGGCCCGCGAGTGCTCGATCGCCTCGATGGTCTGGGGCATGACGCCGTCATCGGCGGCCACCACCAGCACGACCACGTCGGTGGCCTTGGCACCGCGGGCACGCATGGCGGTGAACGCCGCGTGGCCCGGGGTATCCAGGAAGGTCACACCACCGTGGGCGTCCTCCACGTGATAGGCACCGATATGCTGCGTGATGCCGCCGGCTTCACCGGTGGCCACCTTGGCCTTGCGGATATAGTCGAGCAGCGAGGTCTTGCCGTGGTCGACGTGACCCATGACCGTGACCACCGGCGAACGGGTGATCTCCTCGCCCTCGTAGGAGATGCCCTCGAGGACCTCGGTCTCCAGCGCATCGTCCTTGACCAGCTTGGGCTTGTGGCCCATCTCCTCGACCACGATGGCCGCGGTGTCCTGGTCAATGGTCTGGTTGATGGTCACCGCCGCACCCATGGTGAACATGGCCTTGATGACCTCGTTCGCCTTGATCGACATCTTGTCGGCCAGGTCGGCGACGCTGATCGACTCGGGGATGGAGACCTCGCGAACGATCGGCTGGGTCGGCTTCTGGAAGCCGTGCTTGCCGCCACCGCCCTGGCTGGCACCACCGCGGCGGCCGCCACGGCGCTCGGCGCGCTTGGCCTTCTTGCCGCCACGGCGACGCTCCTCGCGGTCACCGCGATCGTCGTCGTCACGCTCGCCACGGCCCTTCTTGCCGGCACCGGCCTTGGTGGTCGCCTTCTTGACGGCGGCGCGGCGCGGCTCGGGACGTCCCTCCTTGGGCGGCGCCGGGGGCTCCTCCGCGGGCTGGGCGGTGTCGAGCTCCGGCACCGGAATCTCGGGCTCGGCGGCGGCCTTCTCGGCCTCGAGCTTGGCCGCGGCCTCGCGGGCGGACTCCTCGGCGGCACGCGCCTTGGCTTCCTCGGCCTCGCGGGCATCCTTGGCGGCCTGGGCCTGCTGGGAATCGGCCATGTCGCCCACCAGCTGGCGCGGCCCGTGATCCTGGGCCTGCGGCTCCTCGGCGGGCTTCTCTTCCTCGCGCTTGACGTAGGTGCGCTTCTTGCGCACCTGCACCTCGATGCTCTTGCCCCGCTCGCCGGTCTTGATGCGGCTGCGCGTCTTGCGCGTCAGGGTGATGCGGTTCTTCGCCCCCGCGCCGCTGCCGCCGTGGCTCTTGGTGAGATAGTCGAGCAGCTGACGCTTGTCCTCCTCGGACACGGCATCGCTCTCGGACTTCTGACCGAGCCCGGCTTCCTTCATCTGTTCCAGCAGGCGGGGCACATCGCGCCCCACCTTCGCTGCAAAATCCTTAACGGTCATTTCTGACATTACGACCCTCCTCAGCCCGTGACCCGTTTACTGTTCGTTCTCGAACCATGGCGCACGGGCAGTCATGATCAGTGCCGCGGCGCGCTCCTCGTCGATTCCCTCGATGTCCAGCAGGTCATCGACGGACTGCTCGGCCAGGTCCTCCATGGTGACAATGCCCCGGCTGGCCAGGATGAAGGCCAGGTGGCGCTCCATACCGTCCATCTCCAGCAGGTCGTCGGCCGGCTGGGCGCCATCGAGTTCCTCCTCGGAGGCGATGGCCAGGTTCAGCAGTTCATCCTTGGCGCGAGCGCGCAGCTCCTCGATGAGCTCCTCGTCGAACTCCTCGATCTCCAGCATCTCCTCGACCGGCACGTAGGCGACCTCCTCCAGGGAGGTGAAGCCCTCCTCCACCAGCAGGCGCGCCACGTCCTCGTCGATGTCCAGGTGCTGGATGAAATGCTCGACCAGGCTGTCGATCTCCTGATCGCGCTTGTCCTCGGCCTCCTCCTCGGTCATGACGTTGAGACGCCAACCGGTGAGCTCGGAGGCCAGACGCACGTTCTGGCCACTGCGGCCGATGGCCTGGGCCAGGTTATCCTCGGCGACGGCCACGTCCATCGCATGGGCCTCCTCGTCGACGAGGATCGAGGCGACATCCGCGGGCGCCATGGCGTTGATCACCAACTGGGCCGGATTGTCGTCCCACAGCACGATGTCCACGCGCTCGTTCTGCAGCTCCGAGGAGACCGCCTGCACCCGCGAACCGCGCATGCCCACGCAGGCCCCCACGGGGTCGATGCGCCGGTCATTGGTCTTGACCGCGATCTTGGCCCGGGAGCCCGGGTCGCGTGCCGCGCCCTTGATCTCGATGAGCTGCTCGGCGATCTCCGGAACCTCGATGCTGAACAGCTCGATGATCAGCTCCGGGCAGGTGCGCGACAGGATCAGCTGGGCGCCGCGCGCCTCGGGGTCGACCTTGACCAGCAGCGCGCGGACCCGCTCGTTCATGCGGTAGCGCTCGCCGGGGATCATCTCGCTGCGCGGCAGGAAGGCCTCGGCATTCTCGCCCAGGTCGATGATCAGGCCGTCGCGTGTCGTCTTCTTGACGATGCCGGCGACCAGTTCGCCCTCACGCTCGGCATACTGGCGTACTACCTCGGCCCGCTCGGCCTCGCGCACCTTCTGCACGATGACCTGCTTGGCGGTCTGGGCGGCGATCCGGCCGAAGGAGGCGTTCTCGATGCGCTCCTCGACCACGTCGCCCAGCCCCAGGGGCGGGTCACGGCGCTCGGCGAAGGAGAGCTTGATCTGGGCATCGGGCCCGTCGAAGTCATCGTCCTCGACCACCTCCCAGCGACGGAACGTCTCGTAGTCGCCGGTCTCGCGGTCGATGTGCACGCGCACGCTGGCTTCCACGTCCTCGAAGCGCTTGCGCGATGCACTGGCCAGGGCCGCCTCGACGGCCTCGAAGATCACCTCGCGGTTGACCCCCTTCTCGTTGGAGATCGCGTCGACGACCGCCAGAATTTCTTTACTCATGCCTTAGCCTCGCCAGTGAACCTGTCCTTATGCACCGAGCCCATCACGTGAACTGCGGGACGACCCGCGCCTGATCGATGCCCTCGATGGGAAAGCAATATTCCTCGCCGTCGATCTGCAGCAGTACCTCGTCGCTCTCGACCCCGGCCAGCAGCCCCTGGAACTTGCGCCGCCCGTCGAAGGGCAGGCGCAGCTTCACGGCCACCACATGGCCGGCGTAGCGCTCGAACTGCTCGAGGGTGAACAGCGGCCGGTCCATGCCCGGCGAGGAGACTTCCAGCCGATACTCACCGGGCACCGGATCCTCGACGTCGAGCACCGCACTGACCTGGCGGCTGACGTCGGCGCAATCGTCCACGCTCACCCCGTCCTCGTGATCGATGTAGATCACCAGGCGGGAATGTTTGCCCTGGGACAGATGATCGATGCCCCATAGCTCGAACCCCATGGCGGAGACCACCGGTTCGATCAGCGCATGCAGCGCAGCATCCTTGATTGCCACGGAAGAAAGCTCCTACAGCCGTTGCATCAGGCACCTGGCCGGGAGTAGAGAGAAGAGTCAGGTGGCTGATTGGCGTTGCCCGGAGCAGCGCCGCCGTCTCCGGCCGGCAAGCTGCTAACAAAAAGCCCCTTCACAGGAAGGGGCTTTCACAAGAAACCTGTATACCACTTCGGCTCTCTGGCATGCCCCTCTAACCTCTGCATGCCTGCCAGGAAGATGGTAGCGGGGACCGGATTTGAACCGATGACCTTCGGGTTATGAGCCCGACGAGCTACCAGACTGCTCCACCCCGCATCAATCTAGGCCGGTGATTGTAAGCCCACATGACGACTTCGTCAAGCGGCAACACCGCATACTGCCAATCCTGCTTCGAAGCTCCGACTGCTGCGTCGAGCGCTTCGCATATGGTGCCGAAGGCGGGACTTGAACCCGCACGACCGTAAGGTCACTACCCCCTCAAGATAGCGTGTCTACCAATTCCACCACTTCGGCATCGGGGAGGCTGGATGACATGACGACGTCAGTCGCCGCTTTCCTCCAGCGCTGGCGCCGCATTATCCACATCCCGACCGGCATCGTCAAGGGTCGGCACGCTGTTCTGCTGCTCGATCAGCTCGGCATCGGGAATGCCGGCCTCGGGCGCCTCGCCCGCCTGGGAGGCGAACCAGGCCAGGGTCAGGGAAGTGGCGAAGAAGGCCACGGCCAGCAGGCCGGTGAACTTCGCCAGGAAGCTGCCGCTGCCCCGCGAACCGAACACGGTCTGGGAGGCACCGCCACCGAAGGCGGCACCGGCTTCGGCGCCCTTGCCCTGCTGCAGCAGGATCAGGACGACCAGGGCGATGGCGATCGCCACATGGGTCATGAGAATGGCAACTTGCATGGATTCAACCTGCTGACTGACAAATGGCTAGGAAATCGTCGACCTTGAGCGAGGCACCGCCCACCAGGCCGCCGTCGATATCGGGCTGGGCGAGCAGCTCGGCGGCATTATCCGCCTTCATGCTGCCGCCGTACAGCAGACGCATGCCGCCGGCCAGGCCGGCGTCATAGCGCGCCAGGCAGTCGCGGATGGCCGCGTGCACGGCCTGGGCCTGCTCGGGGCTCGCCGTGCGGCCGGTGCCGATGGCCCAGACGGGCTCATAGGCGACCACCAGGCGGGGGCGCTGGGCCTCGTCAAGGGCGTCGAACACCGCCTCGACCTGGCCCAGCACCACTGCCTCGGTGCGCTCGGCCTCTCGCTCCTCGAGGGTCTCGCCGACGCACAGCACCGGCGTGAGCTCCTCGGCCAGGGCCGCCTGGACGCGCGCCAGCACTGCGGCATCATCCTCGCCGAACAGGGTGCGGCGCTCCGAGTGGCCGACCAGCACCAGCCGGGCGCCGCACTCGCGCAGCATGGCCGCGCTGACCTCGCCGGTGAAGGCCCCCGAGGGATGGTCGCTGAGCGTCTGGGCGCCGACCGTCACCGACGTCTCGCCGAGCGTCCGCCCCGCCGCCTCCAGGAAGGGGAAGGGCACCATCAGCGCCACCTCGACGTTGACGGGCAGGGAGACGTCGGCGAAGGCCCGGCCGAACTCCTCGACCAGGGCCAGGGAGCCGTTCATCTTCCAGTTACCGGCGATCAGCGGCATGCGCATGGGGGTTCCTCTTTCAAGGTGGTGCGAAATGGTATAGGAGGGGCCCAGCCAAGACAACCGGGCCCGGACCGCCCCCGATCAGCCGAGCAGCGCCTCGACGTCGTCGGCCAGGCGACGCGCCAGGGCATCGACGTCCAGGTGGGGACGCCCCTCGACCATCACGCGGATCAGCGGCTCGGTGCCCGAGGCCCGCAGCAGAACCCGCCCCTGGTCGCCGAGCTCCGCCTCCAGGCTCGTCACCGCCTGCTTGAGGGAGGCCTGCTCCAGCAGCGCCTTGGCATCGCTGCCCGGGGTCAGGCGCACATTGACCAGTGCCTGGGGGGTCTTCTGCAGGCCGGCGAGCAGTCGACCCAGCGACTGCTGATCGCGGACCATGATCGCCAGGACCTGCAGCGCCGAGACGATGCCGTCGCCGGTGGTCTGCACATGGCCGCAGACGATATGGCCGGAGGACTCGCCACCCAGCTGCCAGCCGTTGTGGGACAACCGCTCCATGACGTAGCGGTCGCCCACCTTGGCGCGTTCGAAGGGGATCTCGAGCTCCTCCATGGCGGCCGCCAGGCCGAAGTTGGACATCAGGGTCCCCACCACGCCACCGCCCAGCTCGCCCCGGGCATGGCGATCCCGGGCGATCAGGTAGAGGATGTCGTCGCCATCGATCTCGCGGCCGTCGGCATCCACCAGCAGCACCCGGTCGCCGTCGCCGTCGAAGGCCACCCCGAGGTCGGCCCCCTGCTGGATCACCGCCGCCCGCAGCGCGGCGGGATGGGTCGAGCCCACCTCCTGGTTGATGTTCAGGCCATCGGGATTGGCGCCGATCAGGCTCACCTCGGCACCCATCTCGCGAAACACGCTGGGGGCGATGTGATAGGTGGCACCATGGGCGCAGTCGACCACCATCTTCAGCCCGTGCAGGCTGACCCGATCGGGAATGGTGGACTTGCAGAACTCGATGTAGCGACCGGGGGCATCATCGACCCGCATCGCCTTGCCCAGGCGATCCGGCGCCACGGTGGTCAGCGACTCCTCCAGCATGGCCTCGATGCGCGCCTCGACCCCATCGTCCAGCTTGGTGCCGGCGGCGGAGAAGAACTTGATGCCGTTGTCCTGGAAGGGATTGTGCGAGGCCGAGATGACGATGCCGGCATCGGCGCGAAAGGTGCGCGTCAGGTAGGCGATGGCCGGGGTGGGCATGGGCCCCAGCAGCATCACATCGACGCCGGCGGCGGAGAGCCCGGACTCCAGGGCCGACTCGAACATGTAGCCGGAGATCCGCGTGTCCTTGCCGATCATCACCCGGGCACGTCCCTTGTCCCGGGTCAGCACCCGGCCGGTGGCCCAGCCCAGCTTGAGCATGAAGTCGGCGGTGATCGGGGGCTCCCCCACGGTGCCGCGGATGCCATCGGTGCCGAAATAGCGTCTAGTCATGCGTGCTGCCTTCCTCGAGTACGGCCCAGGTCATGTTCACCGCGTCCACGTGGGGCCCCACGTCGTGGACGCGCAGGATGCGGGCGCCGCGCTCCACCGCCAGGGCGGAGAGCGCCAGGCCGCCGGAGAGGCGCTCCTCCACCGGCCGCCCCAGCACCTTGCCGATCATGCTCTTGCGCGACATGCCCACCAGCAGCGGCAGCCCGAGCGCCTCCAGGCGGTCCATGTGCTTGAGCAGCCGCAGGTTGTGCTCCACCGTCTTGGCGAAGCCGAAGCCCGGGTCGAGCAGCATGCGCTCGCGCCGCAGCCCGGCCGCCTCGCAGGCCGCCACCCGCTCCGCCAGGAAGGTCGCCACGACCTCCTCCACCGGCACGTCGTAGCGCGGGTCATCCTGCATGTCGCCGGGTTCGCCGACCATGTGCATCAGGCAGACCGGCAGCCCGCTGGCGACCGCCGCCGCCAGCGCCCCCTCGCGGCGCAGGTTGCGCACGTCGTTGATCATGCCGGCCCCGGCCTGGGCCGTCGCCTGCATCACCTCGGGGGTGCTGGTATCCACCGAGACCAGGGCATCGAACTCGCGCACCAGGGCCTCCACCACCGGCACCACCCGGTCCAGCTCCTGCTGGATCGAGACCGGCTCGGCGCCGGGCCGCGTGGACTCGCCGCCCACGTCGATGATCGCGGCCCCCTCGGCCAGCATCCGTTCGGCATGACGCAGGGCGTCATCCGGCACCGCATGGCGGCCGCCGTCGGAGAAGGAGTCGGGGGTAACGTTGAGGATCCCCATGATGCGGGGAAAGGAGAGGTCGAGCCGGTGCCGGCCACACGGCAGATGCGTCGGTGTTCGGGTATCCATCGTCTTCCTGTCGGTCGAACGGCAAAGGCGCCCCGCAGGGCGCCTGTGGTTGCTTGGCGAACGGCCTCAGCTGCCGGCCGGGCCGCCGAGCGGGTCGGAGGGCCGACGCCTGGGCGTCTCGTCGTCCTCGGCGTCGTCGCTCGACTCCGGGGCAGGCTCGGGGCGCGGCTCGCCGCCCGAGGGGGCGCCGCTGCCCGGGTCGTCCCAGCCCTCGGGGGGCCGCGGATCGCGCCCTTCCATGATGTCCTTGAGCTGATGGGAGTCGATGGTCTCGTACTTCATCAGCGCCTCGGCCATGGCGTCGAGCTTGTCGCGATTCTCCTCGAGGATCTTCTTGGCCTGCTCGTAGCAGCCGTCGATGATCTTGCGCACCTCCTTGTCCAGCTTGGAGGTGGTCTCGCCGGACTTGAGCTTGCCGCCCTGGCCGGGCCCGCCGAGGAACTGGTGGGACTCGTCCTCGTCGTACATGATCGGCCCCATCTCCTCGGAGAGGCCCCACTTGGCGACCATGTTGTGCGCCAGCTCGGTGGCCCGCTTGATGTCGTTGGAGGCGCCGGTGGTGACACCGTTCGGCCCCAGCGTCATCTCCTCGGCGATGCGACCGCCGAACAGCGAGCAGATCTGGCTGATGATCTGCTGGCGGGAGAGGCTGTAGCGATCCTCCTCCGGCAGGAACATGGTCACGCCCAACGCCCGGCCGCGGGGGATGATGGTCACCTTGTAGACCGGGTCGTGCTCAGGCATCACCAGGCCGATGATGGCGTGGCCCGACTCGTGGTAGGCGGTATTGAGCTTCTCCTTGTCGGTCATGACCATGGACTTGCGCTCGGCGCCCATCATGATCTTGTCCTTGGCCATGTCGAGCTCTTCCATGCTCACCAGGCGCTTGTTGCGCCGTGCGGCGAAGAGCGCGGCCTCGTTGACCAGGTTGGCCAGGTCGGCGCCGGAGAAGCCCGGGGTGCCACGCGCGATCAGCGACGGCTTGACGTCGTCGGCCAGCGGCACCTTGCGCAGGTGCACGTTGAGGATGTGCTCGCGGCCGCGGATGTCCGGCAGCGGCACCACCACCTGACGGTCGAAGCGGCCCGGGCGCAGCAGCGCGGGGTCGAGCACGTCGGGACGGTTGGTGGCGGCGATGACGATGATGCCCTCGTTGGCCTCGAAGCCGTCCATCTCGACCAGCAGCTGGTTGAGCGTCTGCTCGCGCTCGTCGTTGCCGCCGCCCATGCCGGCGCCGCGCGAACGGCCCACGGCGTCGATCTCGTCGATGAAGATGATGCAGGGGGCCTGCTTCTTGGCCTGCTCGAACATGTCACGCACGCGGGAAGCGCCCACACCGACGAACATCTCGACGAAGTCGGAACCGGAGATCGAGAAGAACGGCACCTTGGCCTCCCCGGCGATGGACTTGGCGAGCAGCGTCTTGCCGGTCCCCGGCGGGCCCACCATCAGCACACCGCGCGGAATGGTGCCGCCCAGGCGCTGGAACTTGGTCGGGTCGCGCAGGAAGTCGACCAACTCCTCGACCTCCTCCTTGGCCTCGTCGCAGCCGGCGACATCGGCGAAGGTGGTCTTGATCTGGTCCTGGGAGAGCAGCTTGGCCTTGGACTTGCCGAAGCTCATCGGGCCGCCCTTGCCGGCCCCACCGCCCTGCATCTGGCGCATGAAGAACATGAAGATGGCGAGGATCAGCAGGATCGGGAAGCTGGCGATCAGCAGGCGCATCCACAGGCTCTGCTGCTCGGGCTCCTTGCCCACCACGGTGACGTTGTTGGAGAGCAGGTCATCCATCAGCTTGGGATCCTCCGCCGCCGGGCGGATGGTCCGGAACTGGGAGCCGTCCGTGCGCTCACCGGTGATGGTGTAGCCATCGATGGTGACGTTGCGGATCTGCTCGTTCTGCACCTGCTGGACGAACTGGGAATAGTTCATCGCCTGCGGTGAGCTGTCGACGCTGAAGTTGTTGAACACCGTCAGCAGCACTGCCGCGATGACCAACCACAGAATCAGGTTCTTCGCCATGTCGTTCAAGGGACTACCCTCATTGCAAGAATCTGTCGGCCGAAAATGCCTGGTCCTTCGACACTACATGAGCGGCACATGTTCAGCCAGCCTACGGCCGGAGCGGGAAACTGCCGCCACTGTGACACAGTCGCGGCGCCCTGTCCGGCAATCGGCCCGTTAGGCGCGGCCTATCGTGGCCGCGCCCCGTGTACGGTCGAGGGCGTGCCTCAGCCGCGAAACCCTTCCGCCAGCAGGTAGACCTCGCGGGAGCGCGCCCGGGAGGCCTCCGGCTTGCGGGTCACCACCCGCGTGAAGCTGACCCGCAGCTCCTTGAGAAAGGCATCGAACCCCTCGCCCTGGAACACCTTGGCCAGGAAGGTGCCGCCGGGCGAGAGCGTCTGGCGAGCCAGGTCCAGCGCCAGCTCGACGAGATACATCGCCTGGGGCTGGTCGATGGCCGCCATCCCACTCATATTGGGGGCCATGTCGGACATCACAAGGTCTACCGGCCTATTGCCGAGGGCGGCGAGGATTGCCTCGAGCACGCTCTCCTCGGTGAAGTCGCCCTGGATGAAGTCGACATCCGCCAGGGCATCCATCTCGAGGATGTCGGAGGCGATCACCACCCCCTCGGAGCCGACCTTCTCGGCGGCCACCTGGCTCCAGCCGCCAGGAGCGGCGCCCAGGTCGATCACCGTCATCCCGCGTCGCAGCAGGCGGTCCTTCTCGTCCAGCGCCAGCAGCTTGTAGCTGGCGCGGCTGCGATAGCCGTCCTGCCAGCTCTGCTGCACGAAGCGGTCGTCGAAGTGCTCCTTCAGCCAGCCCTTGCTGGTCTTGCTGGCCGGCGCCTTGCCGGCAGCGCCCTTGGAGCGGGAAGCATTGGAACGTGCCACGGCATCACCTGTGAATGACCATGAATGACAGGCAGTCGAGCGAATTCCGGTAAGACCTGGTGGAGGTGCGACGGGGTGCTGACCTGCGGAACCGGCCGAAGGAAACATGCGGGGACACGCTGGCGAGCTTTCGCCACGCGGCGTTTCACCGTACCATGTGCGCTGCGCGCCAACCGGGAAGAAGCAAGATACCATGAGCTTGTCACAGGCACAAAAGAAAGCATTCCGCAGCATCGGCCACCACCTCGACCCCGTGGTCACCGTCTCCGAGAACGGGGCCTCCGAGGGCGTCCTGGCCGAGCTCGACCGCGCCCTGGGCGACCATGAGTTGGTCAAGGTCAAGCTCGCCCTGCCAGACCGCGATGACCGCGCCGCCATGCTCGACGAGCTGGTCGCGGCGAGCGGCGCCGAGCTGGTACAGAAGATCGGCAAGATGGCCCTGCTCTACCGCCACAACCCCCGGGTCAACCCGAAGCTCTCCAACATCACGCGCTTCGAGAATCACCACGGGCGGCGCTGACGCGCTTCGCGCAAGGAGCAAGGAGCAAGGAGCAAGGAGCAAGGAGCAAGGAGCAAGCACAGCTTGCCGGCTTGCAGAGATGAAGAAGCCCCGCAGGCATTCGCCTGCGGGGCTTTCTTGTAGCTTGATCCTTGTAGCTTGTCGCTGCCCGGAGGGCTACAGGTGCTCCACGCTGGAGATCTCGTACTCGACCTCGCCACCAGGGGTGCGCACCACCACCACGTCGCCCTCCTCCTTGCCGATCAGGGCACGGGCGATGGGCGAGGTCACCGAGATGCGGCCGGCCTTGATGTCGGCCTCGTCCTCGCCGACGATGCGGTAGGTCACCTCCTCGTCGGTCTCCAGGTTGATCAGCCCCACCGTCACGCCGAAGATCACCTTGCCGGTCTGGGGCAGCTTGGTGACGTCGATCACCTGGGCGTTGGAGAGCTTGCCCTCGATCTCCTGGATGCGCCCCTCGATGAACCCCTGCTGCTCGCGGGCCGCATGGTACTCGGCGTTCTCCTTCAGGTCGCCGTGCTCGCGAGCCTCGGCGATGGCGGCAATCACCCTCGGCCGCGCCTCGCCCTTGAGCTCCTCGAGCTCCTTGCGAAGCCGCTTCTCACCGGCGACGGTCATCGGGACCTTGTTCATTGTGTAGCTCCTGCATGCAGTTCCTGTAGCCGCCGCACGGTAATGGCATTGCCGTACTCGAGCGCCATGCAAACGGCATTGGCCCCTGCCAGGGTGGTGGCATAGGGAACCTTGCGGGCGAGTGCGGTGCGGCGGATCACCGAGGAGTCATTGATGGCCTGGCGGCCCTCGGTGGTGTTGACGATATAGGCGACCTCGTCGTTCTTGAGCAGATCGACGATATGCGGACGGCCCTCATAGACCTTGTTGACGATCTCCACCGGCAGGTCGGCGGCCTCGAGGGCCTCCGCCGTGCCACGGGTCGCGCACAGAGTGAACCCCAAGGTTACCAGAGAACGGGCCACCTCGATAACTCCCGCCTTGTCCGGGTCACGCACCGAGAGGAACGCTTTGCGCTCGCCCTCGAGGGGCGGGATCGCCTCGCCGGCGCCGAGCTGCGCCTTGTAGAAGGCCTCGGCGAAGGTGTCGCCACTGCCCATCACCTCGCCGGTGGACTTCATCTCCGGTGAGAGGATCGGGTCGACCCCCGGGAACTTGTTGAACGGAAAGACCGCCTCCTTGACGCTGAAGAAGTGCGGCACGATCTCGCGGGTGAAGCCCTGCTCGGCCAGGGTAGTGCCGGCCATGCAGCGCGCGGCGATCTGGGCAAGCGAAGTGCCGATGCACTTGGAGACGAAGGGCACGGTGCGTGAGGCGCGCGGGTTGACCTCGATGACGTAGATCTCGCCGTCCTGCCAGGCCAACTGCACGTTCATCAGGCCCTTGACGCCGAGCTCCACGGCCATCTGCCTGACCTGCTCGCGCATCGCGTCCTGCACCTCGGCGGGCAGCGAGTAGGGCGGCAGCGAGCAGGCGGAGTCGCCGGAGTGCACGCCGGCCTGCTCGATGTGCTGCATGATGCCGCCGATCACCACCTCGGTCCCGTCGCTGACCGCGTCGATGTCGATTTCGACGGCGGCGTTGAGGAAGTGGTCGAGCAGCACCGGGGAGTCATTGGAGACCTTGACCGCATGGGTCATGTAGTTCTCGAGCTCCGAGGCGTCGTAGACGATCTCCATGGCGCGGCCGCCCAGCACGTAGCTGGGGCGCACCACCAGCGGGTAGCCGATCGCCTCGGCCTTGGCGAAGGCCTCCTCGAAGCTGCGCGCGGTGGCGTTGGGCGGCTGCTTGAGGCCCAGCTTGTCGATCATCTGCTGGAAGCGCTCACGATCCTCGGCGCGGTCGATGGCGTCCGGGGTGGTGCCGATGATCGGCACGCCGGCGGCCTCGAGCTCGCGGGCGAGCTTCAGCGGGGTCTGACCGCCGAACTGCACGATCACACCGACCGGCTGCTCCTTGTCGGCGATCTCCAGCACGTCCTCCAGGGTCACCGGCTCGAAGTAGAGGCGGTCACTGGTGTCGTAGTCGGTGGAGACGGTCTCGGGGTTGCAGTTGACCATGATGGTCTCATAGCCGTCATCGTGCATGGCGAAGGCGGCGTGGACGCAGCAGTAGTCGAACTCGATGCCCTGGCCGATGCGGTTGGGCCCGCCGCCCAGCACCATGATCTTCTGGCGGTCGGAGACCTCGGCCTCGCACTCCTCCTCGTAGGTGGAGTACATGTAGGCGGTATCCGAGGCGAATTCCGCGGCACAGGTGTCGACCCGCTTGTAGACCGGGCGGATGCCGGCCTGCTGGCGGGTGCGGCGGAACTCCTTCTCGGCGACCCCCAGCAGGCTCGCCAGGCGGGCATCCGAGAAGCCCTTGCGCTTGAGGGCGAACAGCTCGCGGGGGGTGAACTCGGAGAGCGAACGCTTCGCCACCGCCTGCTCGGTCTTCACCAGGTCCTCGATCTGCACCAGGTACCAGCGGTCGATATTGGTCAGCGCGAAGACCTCGTCGACGCTCATCCCGGCGCGCATGGCGTCGGCGACGAAGAAGATGCGCTCGGCCCCGGCGGCCTGCAGCTCGCCCTTGATATGCGCCATGGCGTCGTCGCTGAACTCGCCGTGCTTGAACTCGGGAAACTTGGGGTCGAGGCCGTCGTTGCCGGTCTCAAGGCCACGCAGCGCCTTCTGCAACGACTCCTGGAAGGTGCGGCCGATGGCCATCACCTCGCCCACCGACTTCATCTGGGTGGTCAGGCGGTCGTTGGCCTGGGGGAACTTCTCGAAGGTGAAGCGCGGGATCTTGGTGACGACGTAGTCGATGGCGGGCTCGAAGGAGGCCGGGGTGCGCCCGCCGGTGATGTCGTTCGAAAGCTCGTCCAGGGTGTAGCCCACCGCCAGCTTGGCGGCGATCTTGGCGATCGGGAAGCCGGTGGCCTTGGAGGCCAGGGCCGAGGAGCGCGACACCCGCGGGTTCATCTCGATGACCACCACGCGCCCGGTGTCGGGGTCGACGCCGAACTGCACGTTGGAGCCGCCGGTCTCGACGCCGATCTCGCGCAGCACCGCCAGCGAGGCGTCGCGCATGATCTGGTACTCCTTGTCGGTCAGCGTCTGGGCCGGGGCCACGGTGATGGAGTCGCCGGTGTGCACGCCCATGGGGTCGAAGTTCTCGATGGCGCAGACGATGATGCAGTTGTCGTTCTTGTCACGAACGACCTCCATCTCGTACTCCTTCCAGCCCAGCAGCGACTCGTCGATCAGCAGCTCGTGGTTGTTGGAGAGCTCGAAGCCGCGGGTGCAGATCTCCTCGAACTCCTCCTTGTTGTAGGCCACGCCGCCGCCGGAGCCGCCCATGGTATAGGAGGGACGGATGATCACCGGGAAGCCCAGCGACGCCTGGATGCGCCAGGCCTCCTCCATGCTGTGCGCCACCTCGGCCTTGGGACACTCCAGGCCGATGCGCTTCATGGCCTGGTCGAAGAGGTCGCGGTCCTCGGCCTTGTTGATGGCATCGGCATTGGCGCCGATCATCTCCACGCCGTACTTCGTCAGCACGCCGTGCTTGTCCAGGTCCAGGGCGCAGTTGAGCGCCGTCTGGCCGCCCATGGTAGGCAGCACGGCATCCGGGCGCTCGGCCTCGATGATCTTCTCCACCGCCTGCCAGGTGATCGGCTCGATGTAGGTGGCGTCGGCCATCACCGGGTCGGTCATGATGGTGGCCGGGTTGGAGTTGACCAGGATGACCCGGTAGCCCTCCTCGCGCAGCGCCTTGCAGGCCTGGGCGCCGGAGTAGTCGAATTCGCAGGCCTGGCCGATGACGATGGGGCCAGCACCAATGATCAGGATGCTCTTGATGTCGGTACGCTTGGGCATGACGGTTCCCGCGGCTAATCGATGAATGACGGTCTGATGGAAGGCGATGCAGCCTAGCGGCGTTCCTTCATCATGGTGACGAAGCGGTCGAACAGCGGCGACACGTCGTGCGGTCCCGGGCTGGCCTCGGGGTGACCCTGGAAGCTGAAGGCCGGGCGGTCGGTGCGCTCGACGCCCTGCAGGGTGTCGTCGAACAGCGAGCGGTGGGTGGCCCGCAGGTTGGCCGGCAGGCTCGCCTCGTCGGCGGCGAAGCCGTGGTTCTGGCTGGTGATCATCACCTTGCCGGTATCGAGGTCCTGCACCGGGTGGTTGGCGCCATGGTGGCCGTGATTCATCTTCACCGTCCTGGCACCGCTGGCCAGCGCCAGCAGCTGGTGACCCAGGCAGATGCCGAACACCGGGATCCCGGTCTCGAGGAGCTCCTGGATCGCGGTGATGGCGTAATCGCAAGGCTCCGGGTCGCCGGGCCCGTTGGCCAGGAAGACGCCATCGGGGGCCAGGGCCAGCACCTCGGCGGCCGGGGTCTGGGCCGGCACCACGGTCAGGCGGCAGCCACGGGAGGCGAGCATGCGCAGGATATTGCGCTTCACCCCGTAGTCGTAGGCGACTACGTGGTAGGGGCGTTCACCCTGCGTGGCATCAGAGTAGCCCGCGCCTAGGGCCCACTCGCCCTCGTTCCACTCGTAGGGGCTCTGGCAGGAGACCACCTTGGCCAGGTCCATGCCCTTGAGGCCCGGGAAGGCGCGGGCCGCGACCAGGGCCCGCTCCACGGCATCGTCGCCCTCGGCCTCGGCACCGGCCAGGATCGCCCCGTTCTGGGCGCCCTTGTCGCGCAGGATGCGGGTCAGGCGGCGGGTATCGATGTCGGCGATGCCCAGCACGTTCTGGCCCTTGAGGTAGTCGGAGAGCGTCTGTTCACAGCGGAAGCTGCTGGCGAGCAGGGGGAGGTCACGGATCACCAGGCCGGCGGCGGCGATGGCGCCGGATTCTACGTCCTCGGCATTGACACCGGTGTTGCCGATATGGGGATAGGTGAGGGTGACGATCTGACGGGTGTAGGAGGGGTCGGTCAGGATTTCCTGGTAGCCGGTCATGGCCGTATTGAACACCACCTCACCGCTGGTCTGTCCATCGGCGCCGATGGCCGTGCCGTGGAATACACTTCCGTCTTCCAGGGCCAGTATCGCGGGTCTGTTCAATGCAACGTCCTCCCAGGTGTATAGCGAGCTATCGAGACAGCTCGTCAAGGAATACTGCGGGGCCATGGCCGGGCCCCGGGTAGCCGGCCCGTAAAAAAGCGGGACGAAACCCGATGTAAGACCGGTTTCATCCCGCTTGTTGTCATTCGCTCGGAATGCCTGGGCCGAAGCAACAAGCGCTCGAGAGGGCTTTATGCCCGCGCGCCCGGCCAAAATTTTGGGGATATTACAGGAAATGGTGTCCGGCGGCTACCCCCGGGAAGTTACTCCTCGAAGGCATGCGCCATGACATGCAGCGAGAGGCGCCGGGGACAGGCCGAAGAGGGGGTCCTATGCCAGGGATGGCATCGGTAGCGCCCAGGGAGGGGTTCACAGCGCCCCCTCGAAGGCCTGTCGCCGGAACAGCCTCGAGCCTTGGCCAAGCCCCAATGATTACAGCCCGAGCACATCCTGCATCGAGTAGCGGCCGTTGGCCTGGCCGGCCACCCAGCGCGCGGCGCGCACCGCCCCCTTGGCAAAGGTCATGCGGCTCGAGGCCTTGTGGGTGATCTCGATGCGCTCGCCCTCGGTGGCGAACATCACGGTGTGCTCGCCGACGATGTCGCCGGCGCGCACGGTAGCGAAGCCGATCTCCTTGTCACTGCGCGGCCCGCACTGGCCCTCGCGGGCGAAGACGCCATGCTCCTTCAGGGTGCGGCCCAGGCTCTCGGCCACCACCTCGCCCATCTTCAGCGCCGTGCCGGAGGGGGCATCCACCTTGTGGCGGTGGTGGGCCTCGATCACCTCGATGTCGTAACCCTCATCGCCCAGTGCCTTCGCCGCCGTCTCGAGCAGCTTCAGCGTCAGGTTCACGCCCACGCTCATGTTCGGTGCGAAGACCATCGGCACCCGGTCGCGGAAGCCGTCCAGTTCGGTGAGCTCCTCGTCGTTCAGGCCGGTGGTGCCGATGACGATGCGCTTGCCGTGCTCGGCGCAGAAGGCCAGGTTGGCCAGGGTCACCTGGGGCGCGGTGAAGTCGATCAGCACATCGATGTCGTCGGCGATGGCCTCGAGCGAATCCACGGCGGCCACGCCCAGCTTGCCGACCCCCGCCAGCTCGCCGATATCGGCGCCGACCAGGGAGCTGCCGGGCTCAACGATGCCGCCGGCCAGGGTGGCCCCGGCATCCTGCTGCACGGCGTTGACCAGGGTGCGGCCCATGCGGCCGGAGACACCGACGATGGCGATACGGGTCATGCGGACTCCTGCGAATTCGATGGCTGCTTGATGGCCGGCAGTATACCAGAGGCCACCCGGCCGGGGTGGCCGCCCCTCGGCAATCCCCCCACACTGGGCATATCGATGCCGAGGGCCATCACCATGCCTGCACCGACCGAGCCCCTTCCCGCGGACCATCCCCTGCTGGCCCTGCTGCGGCGCCATGAGCGCGTGCTGGTGGCCGGCGCGCCGGGCAGCGGCAAGAGCACCCTGGTGCGCGCCGCCGCGGCGACCCTGGCCGCCCGGGGCCAGGCATGCCACTGCCTGAGCGCCGACCCGGGGCTGCCCGGCATCGGGCCACCCGGTGCGGCCTGCCTGGGCCGCTGGGAAAGTGGGGAGTGGCGGCTGGAAGCGATCGCCGCCCTGGCCTCCCTGGATGCCGCCCGCTTCCGCTTGCCGCTGGTGCAGGCGGTGCGACGGCTGGCCGAACAGGCCCCCGCCGGGGCGCTGCTGCTGGACGCCCCGGGGGTGGTACGCGGTGCCGCCGGGGCCGAGCTGCTGCCGGCGCTGGCAAAGGCCGCGGGCGTCGGCGCGCTGCTGGTGCTGGCGGCAGAAACGGCGCCCTTCCCGCTGCACGAGGAGTGTCGCGCCCTGGGGCGGGAGGTCGTCACCCTGGCGCCGGACTCGCGGGCCCGCCACCCAGGAAAGCATCGGCGCCGCGCGCGTCGCACTGACGACTGGGACGCCTGGCTGGCGCAGGCCCACGAGGCCGTGCTCGAGCTGCCCGCGCTGGCCCTGACCGGCACCACCCCGCCGCGCAGCGCCCCCGAGGCCTGGGCGGGGCGCCAGGTCGGGCTGCTCGACGCACGAGGCGACACCCTGGGGCTGGGCGAGATCCTGGCGCTGGAGGATGACCGACTGCGGATTCGCACGCCCCCGCTTGCCGGCACGCCTCACACCCTGGTGGTCCGCGATGCCCGCCGCGGCCGCGACGGCCAGCTGGGCACCGCGCATCCCCACGCAACCACCCTCGATACGCCCGCGCCGGACGACACCCCCGCGCCCCTGGAGAGCCGCGACGGCCCGCGCCCCCGGGCGGATCTCGGCAGCTTCACCGCGACCCTGGTCAACGGCGTCTTCGGCGACCCGCTGCTGCACCTGCGGCTGCGCCACCAGTCGCGCAGCCTGCTGTTCGACCTGGGCGACCCCGGCCGCCTGCCCGCGCGCCTCGCCCACCAGGTGAGCGACGTCTTCATCAGCCACGCCCACTTCGACCACATCAGCGGCTTCCTGTGGCTGCTGCGCTCGCGCATCGGTGAGTACCCGGCCTGCCGGCTCTATGGCCCGCCTGGGCTGGCCGAGCACCTGCAGGGGCTGGTGAGCGGCATCCTCTGGGACCGGGTCGACGAGAAGGCACCCCGCTTCGAGGTCGGCGAGCTGCACGGCGAGAGCCTCCTGCGCTGGGGGATCGTCGCCGGCGAGGCGCGCCCCACCCCCCTGCCCGCGCGCCCGACCCCCGGCGGCCTGCTGCACGAGGAGCTCGGCTTTCGCGTGCGGGCCACCACCCTCGACCATGGCACGCCGGTGCTGGCCTATGCCCTGGAGCCCGAACGGCAGGTCGCGGTGCGCAAGGAGCGGCTGGAAGCCCATGGCTGGCCGCCGGGCCCCTGGCTCGGCACGCTCAAGCATCATGTCCTGGCGGGCGAGGGAGAGGCCCGGATCCAGCTGCCGGACGGCACCACCCGGAGCGCGGCCAGCCTGGCACAGGCCCTGCTGCTGACCCGGCCGGGGGAGCGGCTGGTCTATGCCACCGACCTTGGCGACACCGCAGAGAACCGCCGGCGCCTGGCCGCCCTGGCGCGGGGCGCCCGGGTGCTCTTCTGCGAGGCGCCGTTCCTTACGGCCGAGGCGGAGCAGGCCCGACGCACCGGCCACCTGACCGCCCGGGCCTGCGGCGAGATCGCCGGGGCGGCCGGGGTGGCACGCCTGGTGCCCTTCCACTTCTCGCGCCGCCACATCACCGATACCCGCCGCCTGCACGACGAGATCCGACTGGCCTTTCCCGGCGAGGCAGCCGGCGAGCCCGCGGGGAAGGACGAGGCCGACTAGCCGGCCGCCCGGCCGTTACGCAGCAGCAGCGCGATCGCCACGACCACCAGCAGGCTGCCCGGCAGCCAGACCCAGCCGATCCGCTCGGGCTCGCGGACGAACAGCAGCAGCATGGAGACGAAGGGCACCAGGTAGCTGTAGGCGGTGACCGCCCCCGGGGTGAGCGCCGAGGTGGCGCGCTGCAGGAGCCAGAAGGTCAGGGCACTGGAGAAGAGGCCCAGGTAGACCAGCAGCAGCAGGTCGCGGCCGCTCATGGTGGCCAGGCGCCCCACCGGCTCGACGGCGAGCCCCAGCAGCCCGATCAGCACGGCGCCCAGGCCCAGGCTCCAGAAGGTGCGCACCGCCGCCGAATCCGGCAGGCGCCCGGTCGCAAGCCCCCACTTGCTGAGCACCGGATAGAGCGCCGTGGAGAGACACCCCAGGAAGAACACCGCCTCGCCGATCCCGAACTGCAGGCGCCCGCCCTTCGCCAGGGATTCGGCGAAGGCCAGGCCCAGCGCCCCCGCCGCCCCCAGCGCCAGGATCGCCGGCAGGCGCCAGGCCAGCCGTTCCACGCCGAAGCCCAGCCCCAGCAGGAAGGCCAGCAGCGGCACCGTGACGAAGAGGGTGGCCATGGAGAGCGCCGTGGCATGGTGCGCCGCCCAGAACATGGCCCCGAAGAAGCCGGCCAGGCAGAGCCCCATCAGCGCATAGAGCGGTAGCCGCCGCCAGGCGGGGAGGAAGTCCGGCGAGCGCCGGGCCAGCCACCACAGGCCGCTGCAGGCGATGACGAAGCGCAGCGCGGTGAGCGAGAACGGCGGCAGTTCGCTCATCGCGCCCACCGCGGGAAACGACAGCCCCACCAGCGCCGCCCACAGCAGCATGCCGAGGTGGGCGGCGCGGGGCGAGATGCCGTCGCTCAATTTTCCCAGACGATCTCCAGGGTCACGCCCGTGAGACCCTCGAGCGCGGCGTTCACCTTGCCCTCGAGCCGGTCCAGGGTCTCGTCATCCAGCGTCTCGACGGCCACGATCAACCGGTCCGGCTCGGCCTGGAGCAGGCAGAGGCCCTCGTCGAAGGTGACCCGCGCCTGGGTCTCCTCACGGTCGATCGGCCGCGCATCGGCCCACTCCCGGCAGAGGCGCTCGACCAGCCCCTTGGCATCCTCGGCGGGAATCTCGGCTCGTGAAATCGGCATGGCGGCCTCCGCGTCTCGTTGGGTGAAATCCCAGCCTATGACGGCGCCCCGATGAACGCCACCCCCATTCCCGATGCGCCTTTTCACGGCATCCCGCCTGCGCTGGCCGGGGCGCGAGAGGTGGCCGCCCCCAGGCACTATGCTGTCGCACAGGACACCACCACCGATCGGGAGAACTCGGCAATGATCATCAACTGCGTGGCCTACGAGAAGGGACATCGCCTCCAAGATATAAAGCCCGACGAGATCGACGGCTACCTGGGGCAACCTGACCGTTTCGTGTGGGTGGCACTGCACGAGCCCGACGAGCAGGAGATGGCCCGCTTCCAGGCGGTGTTCGGCCTGCACGAGCTGGCCGTGGAGGACGCCCTGAACGGGCACCAGCGCCCCAAGTTCGAGGAGTATGGCGAGTCGCTGTTCGTGATCATGCACATGGTCACGATGCGCGACGACCAGCTGGAGACCGGCCAGGTCGCGGTGTTCGCCGGCCCGGGGTACGTGCTCTCGGTGCGCCTGCACCCGGGCCGGGGCTTCACCGAGGTCCGCCAGCGCTGCGAGCACGAGCCGAAGCTGCTCAGGCACGGCCCCGCCTTCGTGATCTATGCCCTGATGGACACCATCGTCGACCGCTACTTCCCGGTGGTCGAGGCCCTGCAGGCCGAGCTCGAGAGCATCGAGGACCAGATCTTCATCCGCGGGTCGGCCCGCCGCAGCCTGGAGCGCCTCTACCAGCTCAAGCGCCAGACCATGCGGCTCAAGCATGCCGCCATGCCCCTGGGCGAGGCGGCGAGCCACCTGTTCGGCGGCCGGGTACCGGCGCTGTGCCGCAAGACCCGGGAATACTTCCGCGACGTGTACGACCACCTGAATCGCATCGAGTCGGCGGTGGATACCATCCGCGAGATGACCATCACCGCGATCCAGGTGAACCTCTCGATGGTGGCGATCGACGAGGGCGAGGTGCACAAGCGGCTGGCGGCCTGGGCCGCCATCTTCGCGGTGGCCACCATCCTCGCCGGTATCTGGGGCATGAACTTCGCCCACATGCCGGAGCTCGACTGGCGCCTGGGCTACCCCCTGGCGCTGCTGGTGATGGGCAGTGCCTGCGGCATGCTCTACTGGCGCTTCCACCGCGCCGGCTGGCTGTAGCCTGGGCCATCGGAGTGCACACCAGCACATGAGTGATATAGGGTAGCCTCATGCCTGAGGAGCAAGGCATGACAGAGTGGATCACGCCGCTGGGCAGCGGGGACAGGAATCGCAAGTAGGGAGTGCAATGGATACGCGGCTGGAGTACCTGACACGGCTCAGAGTGGGGCAACGCAAGGCTGGTCCGGCGCCCAACAAGCCGTGCCTGCTGCTGGCCCTCATCTGCGAGATCCAGTCGGGGCATTTCGGCTCGCCCGAGGTGGTCATCGATAAGCGACTGCTTGCCCGCTACCACGACCTCTATGAGGCCGCCACGGGGAACAGACACGCCGCGAATCCTCAGCTCCCCCTCTGGCACCTGCGCAATGACCAGGGTCCCGCCGGGCCACTCTGGTCACCGGACTACGCGCCCGACCTGGCTTCCCTCTCGGACAAGCTCGGCCAACCGAAGTCACTGGATAACCTGCTGGCGCGCTTTGCCTCGGCCCGCCTCGATACGGAGCTGTTCGCCGCCCTTCAGGATACCCACCTTGCTCGCCAGGCCTGCACGCTCCTGACCCAGCACTACCTCTCCGACGATCCCCTGGCCCTGGAACGCCTGACGGAATATCTCGATCGCGCGCTGGCCAGCAGCGAATACGAGAAGCATCCCGAGAAGCTGAAGGGCAGCATCCAGGAATCACGGCAGCAGTACGCCCGCTCCGCCGCCTTTCGGACCCTGGTGCTGGATGCCTACGACTATCGCTGTGCAGCCAGCCGGCTGCGCTATATCACCCCGGACTACCGCTACCTGGTGGAGGCGGCCCACCTGATCCCCTTCGCCGTCTGCCAGGATGATCGACCGACGAACGGCCTGGCACTTACGCCCAACCTGCATTGGGCGATGGACAACCACCTGATCGCCCCGGGCCCCGATCATCGCTGGCATGTCAGCCAGGCAGTCGACGCTCTGGTGCCCGACAACGACTGGCTCTGCCGCCTCGACGGCAAGCCACTGGTGCTACCCAGGAACCCGCGATGGCAGCCGACGCCCGAGGCGCTGGCATGGCGGATGGACCACCTGCAGCGCTGACCGGCATGGCCCAGACGCGACAGGGCCCCGGCATCATGCGATGCCGGGGCCCTGTAGTGGCCGAGCGGACTCGGCCTTACGGCTTCATGTCCTCGAAGAACTTCTTCACCCCGTCGAAGAAGCTCGACTTCTTCGGCGAGTGGTGATGGCCGTTGCTGCCGCCCAGGCTGTCCTGGAACTTGCGCAGCAGCTCCTTCTGCTCCTCGTTGAGCTTGACCGGGGTCTCGACCACGACCTTGCACAGCAGGTCGCCCGGCGGGCCGCCACGCACCGGCTTGACACCCTTGCCGCGCAGGCGGAAGAGCTTGCCGGTCTGGGTCTCGGGCGGGATCTTCAGCTTGACCCGGCCGTCCAGGGTCGGCACCTCAAGCTCGCCGCCGAGTGCGGCGTCGACGAAGTTGATCGGCACCTCGCACTGCAGGTGGCGGCCGTCGCGCTCGAAGATGTGGTGCGGCTTGATCGCCACCTGGACGTAGAGGTCCCCGGGCGGGCCCCCGTTGATGCCGGCCTCGCCCTCGCCGTTGAGGCGGATGCGGTCGCCGGTATCCACGCCGGCCGGGATCTTCACCGAGAGGGTGCGGGTCTCGCGCACCCGGCCCTCGCCGTGGCACTTGTGGCACGGCACCTTGATGTGCTGGCCGCTGCCGTGGCAGGTCGGGCAGGTCTGCTGCACGGCGAAGAAGCCCTGCTGCATGCGTACCTGGCCCATGCCGTTACAGGTCGGGCAGGTCTCCTTGCTGGAGCCCGGCTCGGCACCGCCGCCGTCGCAGCGCTCGCACTCGATGTGGCGCGGCACGCGGATGTCCACACTGGTGCCGGCCACAGCGTCCTCGAGGTCTAGCTCGAGGTTGTAGCGAAGGTCGCTGCCGCGCTGCGGCGCATTGGGGTGGCGGCGCCCGCCGCCCCCGCCGAAGATGTCGCCGAACACGTCGCCGAAGATGTCGCTGAAGCCGCCGGCCCCGGCACCGCCGAAGCCGCCTCCGCCGAAGCCACCGGCCTGCTCGTCGACGCCGGCATGGCCGAACTGGTCATAGGCGGCGCGCTTCTCGCTGTCGCTCAGGACCTCGTAGGCCTCCGAGACCTCGCGGAACTTCTCCGCCGCAGTGTCATCCTCCGGATTGCGGTCCGGGTGGAATTTCTGGGCGAGGCGTCGGTAGGCCTTCTTGATGTCCTTCTGGTCGGCACCGCGCTCGACGCCCAGTACTTCGTAGTAGTCACGCTTGGACATGAGTCTGTCCGCCTCCGTAGGGACTCTGCGGAAACACCAACGCGGGAGTCAGGCCCCCGCGCTGGCGTCATCCGTGGTTCAGATGTCGTGGTTTACTGCTTTTTCTGGTCGTCGTTGACTTCTTCGTACTCGGCGTCGACCACGTCATCTTCCTGCTTGGCGCCAGCCTCGCTGCCGGCCTCGGCGCCCTGGGCAGCCTCGCCCTGCTCGGCGTACATCTTCTGCGCCAGGTTGCCCGAGGCCTCGGTCAGCTTGTCCAGCTTGGCCTGGATGTCGTCCTTGTCGTCGCCCTTGATCGCTTCCTCGAGCTCGGTCGCGGCGGTCTCGATGGCCTGCTTCTCCTCGTCGCTGGCCTTGTCGCCGGCCTCCTCGAGGGTCTTGCGGGCGGCGTGGACCATGCCGTCGGCCTGGTTGCGCAGCTGGACCAGCTCCTCGAACTTCTTGTCCTCGTCGGCGTGGGCCTCGGCGTCCTGGACCATCTGCTCGATCTCGTCCTCGGAGAGGCCGCTGGAGGCCTTGATGACGATCGACTGCTCCTTGCCGGTGGCCTTGTCCTTGGCGGACACGTGCAGGATGCCGTTGGCGTCCAGGTCGAAGGCGACCTCGATCTGCGGCACGCCGCGCGGCGCCGGCGGGATATCGGCCAGGTCGAAGCGGCCCAGCGACTTGTTGCCGCCCGCCTGCTTGCGCTCGCCCTGCAGCACGTGGATGGTCACGGCGGTCTGGTTGTCATCCGCGGTCGAGAAGGTCTGGGTCTTCTTGGTCGGGATGGTGGTGTTCTTCTCGATCAGCGGGGTCATCACGCCGCCCAGGGTCTCGATGCCCAGGGTCAGCGGGGTGACGTCGAGCAGCAGCACGTCCTTGACGTCGCCGCCCAGCACGCCGCCCTGGATCGCCGCCCCCACGGCCACGGCCTCGTCCGGGTTGACGTCCTTGCGGGCGTCCTTGCCGAAGAAGTCGGCCACGGACTTCTGCACCATGGGCATGCGGGTCTGGCCGCCGACCAGGATGACGTCGTCGATCTCGGAGGCGGACAGGCCGGCATCCTTGAGCGCGGTCTTGCACGGCTCCATGGAGCGCTTGACCAGCTCCTCGACCAGCGACTCCAGCTTGGCGCGGGTCACCTTGACGTTGAGGTGCTTGGGACCGGTGTTGTCGGCCGTGATGTACGGCAGGTTGACGTCGGTCTGCTGGGCGCTGGAAAGCTCGATCTTGGCCTTCTCGGCGGCTTCCTTGAGGCGCTGCATGGCCAGGTTGTCGCCGGAGAGGTCGATGCCGCTGTCGGCCTTGAACTGGTCGACCAGGTAGTTGATCAGCTTGAGGTCGAAGTCCTCGCCACCCAGGAAGGTGTCGCCGTTGGTGGCCAGCACCTCGAACTGGGTCTCGCCGTCGACATCGGCCACCTCGATGATGGAGATGTCGAAGGTACCGCCGCCCAGGTCGTAGACCGCGATGGTCTTGTCGCCGCGCGACTTGTCCATGCCGTAGGCCAGGGCGGCCGCGGTCGGCTCGTTGATGATGCGCTTGACCTCGAGGCCGGCGATGCGGCCGGCATCCTTGGTGGCCTGACGCTGGCTGTCGTTGAAGTAGGCCGGCACGGTGATGACCGCCTCGGTGACTTCCTCACCCAGGTAGTCTTCCGCGGTCTTCTTCATCTTCTTCAGCACTTCGGCGCTGACCTGCGGCGGGGCGAGCTTCTTGCCCTTCACTTCCACCCAGGCGTCACCGTTGTCGGCCTCGGAGATGGCGTAGGGCACCATCTTGATGTCCTTCTGGACGACGTCGTCCTTGAAGCGACGGCCGATCAGGCGCTTGATGGCGTACAGGGTGTTCTCGGGGTTGGTCACCGCCTGGCGCTTCGCGGCCTGGCCCACCAGGATCTCGCCGTCTTCGGTGTAGGCGATGATGGAGGGCGTGGTGCGCGCGCCTTCGGCGTTCTCGATCACCTTGGCCTTGTCACCGTCGAGCACGGCGACGCAGGAGTTGGTGGTCCCCAGGTCAATACCGATGATGCGTCCCATAGGAAATCCTCGAAAGTAGTGCAGTTGAATTCGTCGTCTGCGGCTTTCACCGCGGGGTTGCCGTC
This sequence comes from Halomonas sp., assembly GCF_033549285.1. Taxonomy (GTDB): domain Bacteria; phylum Pseudomonadota; class Gammaproteobacteria; order Pseudomonadales; family Halomonadaceae; genus Halomonas. The sequence continues at coordinate 12,381 of NZ_JAWSUJ010000011.1, read as the reverse complement.
TATCTGGGGGCCCTCGGAACCTTTTCAAGACCCGAGGGCCGCTTTTGTGTGGCCCGGCCTCAGCCGGCGGCCTGGCTGACCACCACCATGGCCGGGCGTACCAGGCGCCCGTTGAGCAGGTAGCCCTTCTGCATCACTTCCATGACGGTGTTGGGCTCCATCTCGGGGTTGGGCACCATGGCCATGGCCTCGTGGTACTGCGGGTCGAAGGGCTCGCCGTGGGGCTCCACCACCTCGACGCCGAACTTGCCCAGCACGTCCTGCTGCATCTTGAGGGTCATGGAGACGCCCTCGCGGTGCGCTTCGCTCGCGCCGTCCTGCATGGCGTCCAGCGCCTTCTCCAGGCTGTCGACCACCGGCAGCAGTTCCTTCACGAACTTCTCCAGGGCGAACTTGCGGGCCTTCTCGGCCTCCTGCTCCGCCCGGCGGCGCACGTTCTGCGCCTCGGCGGCGGCGCGCATGGCCTGGTCCTTGGCCTCGGCGACGCTCTGCTCGAGCTCCTCGACGCGGGCGGCCAGCACCTCGGCCTCGGGATTGTCCGCGGCCTGGGCCTCGGTGGCGGCCTGCTCGGCGCCCTCGATGGCGTCCTCCAGCTCACCCTCCACGGTCTCGGGCTCGGCCTGCGGCTCGGCTTCCTGCTCCTCGCGAGCGAGTTCGTCGTCCAGCGGGGTCTGGGGGTCTTTGGCCATGTGGGTCTCCTGAATGGCAATCAGCGGCCAGGGGCCGCTGGCAAGGCATGAATGATGGCTTGAATGCGTGTCTGCGGGGTATATGGGGCTGGTCGTGGCGAACTCAAGGCGTCATCGGGCGACGACGCCGGACGTGCATTGTGGGCGAACCTTGACTACTGTATAAACGCACAATACGTGTATGGATAACCAGTAGCCACAGACTGGGCAGTTACCGACCCAGGCAGTTACAGGCCCAGGCAGTTACAGGCCCAGGCAGTTACAGACCCAGACAGTTACAGACTGAGCAGTCCCAGACAGGCCCCGGGAGGCACCATGCTGACAGAGCTTGCCATTCGCGACTTCGCCATCGTCGACCACCTCGAGCTGGAGCTTTCCGGCGGCATGACCGCCATCACCGGCGAGACCGGGGCCGGCAAGTCCATCCTGCTGGGGGCCCTGGGGCTCTGCCTGGGCGAGCGCGCCGACAGCGCCAGCGTGCGCCATGGCCGCGAGCGCGCCGACCTCAGCGCCCGCTTCGACCTCCAGGCGCTGCCCGCGGCGCGTGCCTGGCTCGAGGCCCGTGAGCTGCCCACGGACGACTGCCTGCTGCGCCGGGTGGTCACCCGGGCCGGGCGCTCCAAGGCCTGGATCAACGGCCAGCCCGCCACGGTGGCCGACCTGCGCGCCCTGGGCGAGCACCTCATCGAGATCCACGGCCAGCATGCCCACCAGGCGCTGCTGCACGAGGAGACCCATCTGCGCCTGCTCGACGACTTCGCCGGCCACCGCGACCAGGTGGCCGAGATGCGCCAGGCCTTCCGCGACTGGCAGACGACCCGGCGCCGCCTGGAGCGCCTGGCCGAGGATGGCGACGAGATTCGCGCCCGCCGCCAGCTGCTGCGCTACCAGGTCGAGGAGCTCGACCAGCTGGCCCTGGCCGAGGACGAGCTGAAGGGGCTCGAGGAGGAGCAGGAGGAGCTGGCTCACGCCGAGGAGCGGCTGCGCGAGGCCCAGTTCGCCGCCGAGTGCTGCGATGGTGACGAGGGCGGCGCCCTGTCGCTGCTCAACCAGGCGATCCAGCACCTCTCGGCGCTGCCGGGCAGCGAGCGCGGCAGCCTGGCCGACACCCTTTCCATGCTCGGCGATGCGCGCATCCAGGTCGAGGAGGCCAGCCGCGAGCTGGGCCACTTCGCCGGCAGCGTCGAGCTGGACCCGGAGCGGCTGGCCTGGGTCGAGACGCGCCTGGGCGAGGTGCATCGCATCGCCCGCAAGCACCATGTGCTGCCCGAGGAGCTCCTCGCCCTGCACCGGCGGCTGGCCGAGGAGCTCGAGGGCCTGGAGGGCGGCGACGGCGACCTGGAGGCGCTGGCCGCCGAGGCCGAGGCCCTGAAGAGCCGCTGGCAGGAGCAGGCCACCGTGATCTCCCGGGCCCGCCGGCAGGCCGCCCGCCGCTTCGGCGAGGCCGTGCAGGAGCAGCTGGCCTTCCTGGCCATGGACAAGGCGACCTTCGAGGTCGAGCTCCAGGCCCGCGAGGCCCCGGCCGCCGAGGGGCTCGAGATCGCCCGCATGCGGATCAGCGCCAACCCCGGCCAGCCGGCGCGGCCGCTGGCCAAGGTCGCCTCCGGCGGCGAGCTCTCGCGCATCAGCCTGGCGATCCAGGTGGTGGCGGCCCAGCACTCGACCATTGCCAGCCTGGTGTTCGACGAGGTGGACGTGGGCGTCTCCGGCGCCACCGCCGAGATCGTCGGCCAGCTGCTGCGTCGGCTCGGCCACAACGGCCAGGTGATGACCGTGACCCACCTGCCCCAGGTGGCCGCCCAGGCGCACCATCACCTGCATATCGAGAAGCAGGCCGACGAGGCCTCCACCCTGACCCGCATGGCGCTGCTCGACGAAGCCGGCCGGGTCGGCGAGCTGGCCCGCATGCTGGGCGGGGTGAACCTCTCCGACCGCACCCTGGCCCATGCCCGGGAGATGCTCGACGCCAGCCAGCGCGCCCACCACTGAGCGCCCCGAGCCGCTCGCCCGGCCCTGACGCCAAGCCTTTACACTAGCGCTAACGCACTGCGGCCCCGATCTCTGGATCGGGGCCGCGTTCGTCTGCCTGCCTGGGTCAGCGAGGCGAGGTCACTTCTTCTGGATGCCTTCCTGGCGGGTCGCCCGCGAGCCACGCGGCCTGACGTAGAGCACCAGGGCGTGGTCCACCAGCTCGAAGCCGTGTTCCTCGGCGATCTCCTGCTGGCGACGCTCGATGGTCTCGTCGAAGAATTCGATGATCTCGCCGCTCTCCAGGCACACCATATGGTCGTGGTGCTCCTCCTGAGAGAGCTCGAAGACCGCATGCCCGCCATCGAAGTTGTGGCGGATCACCAGGCCGGCGGACTCGAACTGGGTCAGCACGCGATAGACGGTGGCCAGGCCCACGTCCTCGCCCGCATCCAGCAGGGTCTTGTAGACGTCCTCGGCACTCAGGTGGTGCTGCTCGGAGGCATTCTCGAGGATCTGCAGGATCTTGACGCGCGGCAGGGTCACCTTGAGACCGGCCTTACGCAATTCATGGTTCTGGTCGGCCATGGTCGCTCTTCGCAGTATCGGGTAGGGTCGGTTATGATCGACCGAATCCACGATAGTGAAGAACAGGCGCAAATGCAAAAGCTGACCAGAATCGTCACCCTTTCCCTCGCCCTGCTGATGATCAGCGGTTGCAGCTATTTCGGCGTGTACAAGCGCGACCTGCCCCAGGGCAACCTGGTGACCGAGGCCATGGTCGAGCAGCTGCGGCCGGGCATGAGCCGACAGCAGGTGGTCGACCTGATGGGCAGCCCGCTGCTTGAGGCCCCCTTCGATGCCCGCCAGTGGGACTATGTCTATCGCCTCGACGAGGCCTATGGCGGCGTGGAGCAGCGCCGGGTCACCCTGACCTTCCAGGGCGAGCGCCTGGCCGGCATCGACCGCGAGGGCAACATCTCCGGTGACATCCAGCTACCCGAGGACCAGGGGGCCGGCCCCCGCGTCGAGGGGACGTCGGACACCCGGATGGAGGCCATCGAGAACGTCACCCCGGACCGCCCCTGATCGCGCCGAGCGGCATACCTTGCTGACGCCCCGTGCCGGCCCTCGCCGGGCGGGGCGTCAGCGTTTCTCGCGGGCGGCCCGCGCGCTGCGCGCCGCCTTGGGGTCGAGCTGCAGGGGGCGATAGACCTCGACCCGGTCCCCGGCGCGCAGCCGCACCGCGTCCGGGTCGCGCAGCCGCTTGCCGAAGATCCCCAGGTCGGCCTCACGGAAGGTGGCCGGGGGCAGGTCGGGAAACGCCGCTTCCAGCCCCGCCTTCGCCACCGCCTGGCGCGCCGTGGTGCCCTCGGGCACCACGAGCGTGATGATGCGCTGCCGTTCGGGCAGCGCGAAGGCCACCTCGACCTCGAGCATGGCGGGTGCGCTAGCGGCCATAGAGGTTGTCCGCCCGGCGGGTGAAGGAGTCCACCAGCTGGCCGGCCACCTGCTGGAAGAGCTTGCCGAAGGCCATGCCCAGCAGGCGGTTGGCGAACTCGAACTCCAGCTCGAGGCTCACCTTGCAGGCCTGCTCACCCATGGGCAGGAACAGCCAGCGACCGCGCAGGCGCTTGAAGGGGCCGCTGACCAGCGACATCTCGATGCGCTCGGGCTCGATCAGGTCGTTGCGGGTGGTGAAGCTCTGCTCGATCCCGGCCCGCCCCAGGGTCATCTCGCCGATCAGGTGCGAGTCGTCGCGCTCCAGCAGGCGCGCGCGCCGGCAGCCGGGCAGGAATTCCGGATAACGCTCGAAGTCGTTGACCAGGTCGAACATGTCCTTGGGGGTGTGCCGCACCATGGCGGACCGATTGACCGTTGGCATTGAGCTCTCCGCTGACTTCACAGTGCCCAGGGCGTATCATGAGCGGTTATTTCAGGCCTTGAATGGTACCACGCTTCCCCCCACATCGAAGGGGCAGCGCCACCGGCAGATACAGGACACGAGGTTTCATGGCCAACAAGAAAGGCAAGAGCAAGGGGCCCGGCAACAACGTCATCGCCCAGAACAAGAAGGCTCGCTTCGAGTACCACATCGACGAGACCTTCGAGGCCGGCCTGGTGCTGGCCGGCTGGGAAGTGAAGAGCCTGCGGGCCGGCAAGGCGCAGCTCACCGACACCTACATCCTGGTCAAGAACGGCGAGGCCTGGCTGCTGGGCAGCCACGTCATGCCGCTCAACACCGCCAGCACCCACGAGGTGGCGGACCCGACGCGCACCCGCAAGCTGCTGCTGCATCGCAAGGAGATCGCCAAGATCTTCTCGCGCACCCAGGAGAAGGGGCACACCTGCGTGCCGCTCAAGCTCTACTGGAAGAACAACCGGGTGAAGTGCGAACTGGCCCTGGTGACCGGCAAGAAGCTTCACGACAAGCGGGCCACCGAGAAGGACCGCGACTGGCAGCGGCAGAAGGGCCGCATCATGCGGGAACAAATCAAGGCCTGAGGTGTCACAGAACTGCACATCCTGTTAGGATGCGCGTTACGGGGGCGACACGGTTTCGACGCCGGTGACAATCCCTGAGGTGCATGCCGAGAGCGTGATGTATCTCGTAAATACAACATCACGATTGAATAGTCGCAAACGACGACAACTACGCTCAGGGCGCGCTGGCAGCTTAAACGCCGCTAGCTTCTAGCCCGGCCCCGAAGTGATGTGCCCATTCATCACGGAGGGGATACGAGCGACGACTGATGGGATCGCGATCGGTGGTGTCCTCTCGCCGGTCGTTAAAACTCAGAGGAATCGCGTGGCTGGATCCTGCTCGTCGGAGCCAGTCGCGTTAAATCAAAAGACGAAACTAAGCATGTAGAGCCAATGGGTGAGTGCCGGCGGACGCGGGTTCAATTCCCGCCGCCTCCACCAAACAAGTCGACGAATCAAGCGCCTACGGGCGCTTTTTTCGTTTCCGGCCCACCGCCCCTGCCTCGCCCGCGCGTCGACCTGCGAACGGCTCGCGAAACGGCCTGCCCCACCCCGACTTTCGTATTAGCCTTGACGCGAAAACCTCTTGCGACCAGCCTCAGGGGGCGCCATTATCAGCGCCCACTCGCCGGCCCATGCGACCGACCAGGCGAGAGTGAGACCGGGGTGGCATCGGGTCCGGACGCGCCAAGGCGCTCCCATTACCGATAAGACCCTACCATTGTTGATATTTTCCCGATCTGGATTCGAACCCCCATGAGCAAAGTCCTGATTATCGGCGCCGGCGGCGTCGGCGGTGTCGTCACCCACAAGTGCGCCCAGCATCCCGAGGTATTCAGCGAGATCTGCCTGGCCAGCCGCAACCAGGCGAAGTGCCGCGCCATCGCGGCCCAGCTGGAGCGCCCCATCCAGACCGCCGAGGTGGATGCCGATGACGTCGAGGCGCTGGTCGCGCTGATCGAGTCCTTCCAGCCCGACGTGTTGATCCACGTAGCCCTGCCCTATCAGGACCTGACCATCATGGAGGCCTGCCTGCGCACCGGCGTGCCCTACCTGGATACCGCCAACTACGAGCATCCGGACGAGGCCAAGTTCGAGTACAAGGAGCAGTGGGCCTTCCAGGAGCGCTACGCCAAGGCCGGCAACATGGCCACCCTGGGCTGCGGCTTCGACCCGGGCATGACCAACATCTACTGCGCCTGGGGCCAGAAGAACCTGTTCGACGAGATCCACCGCATCGACATCCTGGATGCCAACGGCGGCGACCACGGCTACCCCTTCGCCACCAACTTCAATCCCGAGATCAACATCCGCGAGATCACCGCCAACGGCCGCTACTGGGAAGAGGGCGAGTGGAAGGAGACCGCGCCGCTGGCCGAGAAGCGCACCTTCGACTTCGACGGCATCGGCGAGAAGGACCTCTATCTGCTCTACCACGAGGAGCTCGAGTCCCTCAGCCAGAACATCAAGGGCCTGAAGCGCATCCGCTTCTGGATGACCTTCTCCGAGAAGTACATCACCCACCTCAAGGTGCTCGAGAACGTCGGCATGACCCGCATCGAGCCGATCGAGTTCGAGGGCCGCGAGATCGCCCCGCTGCAGTTCCTCAAGGCGGTGCTGCCGGACCCGGCGTCCCTCGGCCCGCGCACCAAGGGCAAGACCAACATCGGCGTGATCCTCGACGGCATCAAGGACGGCAAGCGTCGCAAGGTGCATATCTACAACATCTGCGACCACCAAGCGTGTTACGCCGAGGTACAGTCCCAGGCGATCTCCTACACCACCGGCGTGCCGGCGGTGACCGGCGCCATGCTGATGCTCGATGGCCTGTGGAAGGGCGACGGCGTGTTCAACGTCGAGCAGCTCGACCCGGACCCCTTCATGGAGCGCATCGGCGACATGGGCCTGCCCTGGCAGATGGTCGAGCTCGACCCCGATGCCGACCCGCTGGCCTGAGCCCGACATGCGCCAGATCGCCTATCCGTTCGATATCGAAACCTGCCCGTCGCCCGCCTATGTGGTGGACGATGCCCTGCTGCGCCGTAACCTGGAGCTGCTGCGCCAGACCCAGGTAGAGAGCGGCGCGCGCATCCTGCTGGCGCTGAAGGGCTTCGCCATGTGGGACACCTTTCCGCTGGTCCGCCAGTACCTGGTGGGCACCACAGCGAGCGGCCAGGACGAGGCGCGGCTGGGCGCCGAGACCTTCGGCGGCGAGGTGCACTGCTACTCGCCGGCCTTCAGCGAGGCGGAGATGGCGGTGGTGCTGCAGTATGCGGACCACCTCAGCTTCAACTCGCCGGCCCAGTGGCAGCGCTTCCGCGAGCGGGTGGCCCAGGCGCCGCGGCGGGTCTCCTGCGGCCTGCGGGTCAACCCGGAGTACTCCGAGGGCAAGGTGGCACTCTACGACCCCTGTGCCCCCGGTTCACGGCTCGGCACCCGGGCCGTGGACCTGGATGGCGTGGACCTCGCCGGCCTGGAGGGCCTGCATTTCCACACCCTGTGCGAGCAGAACAGCGACGCCCTGGAGCACACCCTGGCCGCCTTCGAGGAGCGCTTCGGCCGCCACCTCGCCGGTCGCAGGTGGGTGAACTTCGGCGGCGGGCACCACATCACCCGCGAGGACTATGACGTGGAGCGGCTGGTGCGGGTGATCCGCGACTTCAAGGCGCGCCACCCGCACCTCGAGGTCTACCTGGAGCCCGGCGAGGCGATCGCGCTCAACACCGGCTACCTGGTGTGCAGCGTGCTGGACATCGTCGAGAACGACGGCCCCATCGCCATCCTCGACACCTCCGCCACGGCGCACATGCCCGACGTGCTGGAGATGCCCTACCGGCCCGAGATCATCGGCGCCGGCGAGCCCGGCGAGAAGGCCCACACCTACCGGCTGGGCGGGTTGACCTGCCTGGCCGGCGACGTGGTGGGCGAATACAGCTTCGACGCCCCGCTGGCGATCGGCGACCGGCTGGTGTTCACTGACATGGCCCACTACACCATGGTGAAGACCACCACCTTCAACGGCATGCGCCTGCCGTCGATCTGCCGGATCGACGAAGCCAGCCGCGAGGTGCGCACGGTGAAGCACTTCGGCTACGAGGACTACCGGGAAAGGCTGAGCTGACGCCCGCGCAGGGCCCGACAGGCACTACGCGACAGGCACCCACGGGTGCCTGTTCTGGTTGTGTCGCCGGCTGACACGCCCTTTCCCCGGGCGGCAATTTCACGCAAGGTAGCACCCGTGACCACAGTGAACGGCGGGAGGATTCGGATGACCCAGGTCTTCAAGTTCGGCGGTGCCTCGATCCAGGACGCCGCGGCCATCCGCCGACTGGGCGAGCTGCTGGCCCGCTTCCGGGCGCGCCCCCTGGTGGTGGTGGTCTCGGCCATGGGCAAGACCACCAATGCCCTGGAGGCGCTGCTGGAAGCGGCACGGCAGGGCGAGGCGGACGACTATCGCGACCGCCTCGAGACCCTTCGCCGGAAGCACCTGGCCACGGTGGAGAGCCTGTTCGGCACCAGGACCGGCCCCGTGGCGGAGCGAGTCGAGACGCTGATCACCGAGCTCGACCGCCGCCATCGTCGCCATGCGAGCCGCGAGCGTCCCTTCCACTACGACCAGACCGTCTGCTTCGGCGAGCTGCTCTCCACCACCATCGTCAGTGCCTGGCTGGAGGAGGCCGGCATGGCGACCGAGTGGCGGGATGCCCGGGAGCTGGTGGTCACCGACGATTGCCACCAGGCGGCCAACGTCGACTGGCAGGCCACCGCCGAGCGAGTGCGTGGCCTGGATAGCGACGACGGCAGGATCCGCGTCACCCAGGGCTTCATCGGCGGCACCGCCGAGGGCGCCTCGACCACCCTGGGCCGCGAGGGCTCGGACTTCAGCGCGGCGATCCTCGCCCACTGCCTGGACGCGGAGGAGGTCACCATCTGGAAGGACGTGCCCGGGCTCTTCAATGCCGACCCGCGGCGCTTCGACAATGCGGTGCAGCTCGAGCAGATCTCCTACGGCGAGGCCATCGAGCTGGCCTGGCACGGCGCCAAGGTGATCCACCCCAAGACCCTGGGCCCGCTGCAGCAGAAGGCGATCCCGCTGACGGTGCGCTCCTTCCAGGACCTCGAGGCACCGCCCAGCACCATCGGCCGGGACACCCGGTTCGACACCCAGACGCCCTCCCTGGTCCTGCGCGAGGCGCAGACGCTGCTGGAGGTCCGCCCCCGGGACTTCGCCTTCATGGACGAGGCTCGCCAGCACGACATCCTCGGCCGCCTGGTGGAGGCCGGGCTGCATGCCGGCCTGGTCGACAGCGGGGCCATGCGCCTCTCGCTGTGCCTGGACGGCCACCCCGAGCGCCTCGAGCCGCTGGTCGCATCGCTCGCCGCCGACTACGCGGTGGAGCGCCGCGACGACCTGACCCTGCTCACCGTGCGCCATGCCGACGACCCCCTGCTGGCGGCCCTGGGCGCCGGACGCGACAGCCTCGCCGAACGGCGCAACGCCGATACCGCCCAGCGGCTCTTTCCCGGTAGCCAGTGCCGGGGGACCTGGCATATCCCGACCTGAGGCTCAGCCCAGGGCCCGGAGCAGCAGCTGCACGCCGACGATGGCCATGGCCAGGATCACCAGGCGGTAGAAGAGACGCTCGCTGACCCGGTGCTGCAGCCACAGGCCGCTGCGAACGCCTGCCCAGGCCATCGGCACCAGCAGCAGCGAGGCCCCGGCGCTGGTCAGGTTGATCTCGCCGAGCCACAGGTAGGGCGGCAGCTTCATCAGGTTGACCGCGGCGAAGAGGATCGCGCTGGTGGCGATGAAGGCCTGCTTGCTCAGCCGCCGGGGAACCAGGTAGAGGTTGAGCGGCGGCGCCCCGGCATGGGCCAGGAAGCTGGTGAAGCCGCAGCCAACACCGGCCGGCAGCGCCCAGCGCGTGGAGATCGGGCGCCCCGCCCCCGGCTTGAGCAGCATGTAGGCGGCGAACAGCAGCGAGATCACGCCCAGCAGCAGGCGCACGCCATCCTCGTCCAGGCGACCGATCAGCAGGGTGCCGATGACCACCCCGATGGCCAGCCCCGGGAGCACGCGTCGCACCTCGGTGCGGTCGTGATGCCCCCACCAGGCCTTCACCGTGAAGGCATCCATCACCAGCAGCAGCGGCAGCAGCAGGCCGGCCGCCTCGACGGGGCCGATGGCGAGCGCCATCAGCGGCACCGAGAGGGTGCCGAAGCCGCCGGCGAACCCGCCCTTGGAGACACCGGTGAGGTAGGTGGACACCACGATGAGGGTCCAGGCCAGCCAGGAGTAGTCGGGGAGCGACATGGGCCTTCCTTGGGTTTCATCCATCCTCGGCACGAGACGACGCCGGGCCACGGTGGTGGCCCGGCGTCATCATACCGCACGGCGTGGGGATGGCCGTCAGGGACGGCCGGCCATCAGGCGGCGTCGCGCTTGCGTCCGGCGGCCGCGTGCATGGCCAGGGCGGTATCCAGCATGCGGTTGGAGAAACCCCACTCGTTGTCGTACCAGGCCATCACCTTGACCAGGCGGCCGTTCACCCGGGTGTGGTTGGCATCGAAGGTCGAGGAGTGGGCATCGTGGTTGAAGTCGATGGAGACCAGCGGCTGGGCGTTGACCGCCAGCACCGGGGAGGCCTCGGCGGCGCTGGCCACGATCTCGTTGATCTCTTCCCTGGTGGTCTCGCGACCGGCGGTGAACACCAGGTCGACCAGCGAGACGTTGATCACCGGCACGCGCACGGCCAGGCCGTCGAACTTGCCCGCCAGCGCCGGCAGCACCAGGCCCACCGCAGCGGCGGCGCCGGTCTTGGTGGGGATCATCGAGTGCGTCGCGCTGCGTGCCCGGTAGGGATCCTTGTGGTAGACGTCGGAGAGGTTCTGGTCGTTGGTGTAGGCATGGACCGTGGTCATCAGGCCGTTCTCGATGCCCACCGCCTCGTGCAGCGCCTGGGCCACCGGGGCCAGGCAGTTGGTGGTGCAGGAGGCATTGGAGACCACCTTGTGTTCGGGCGTGAGCACGTCCTCGTTGACGCCGTACACCACGGTGGCGTCGGCATCGGGGCTCGGCGCCGAGATCAGCACGCGCTCGGCGCCGGCCGCGAGGTGCTTGGCCGCGGCCTCGCGCTTGGTGAACAGGCCGGTGCACTCCATCACCAGGTCCACGCCCAGAGCCTCCCACGGCAGTGCCGCGGGGTCCCGCTCGGAGAGGATGGCGATGCGCTGGCCATCCACGCTCATGCTCTCCTCGTCATGCTCGACGGCGAAGGGGAAGTGGCCGTGCACGGTGTCGTGGCGCAGCAGGTGCGCATTCAATGACGGGTCGCCGAGGTCGTTGATGGCGACCACCTGCACGCGATTGCGGTAGCCGTTCTCGAAAAGGGCACGCAGCACGTTGCGGCCGATGCGGCCGAAACCGTTGATGGCGATCTTGAGCGTCATGGCGTTGTTCTCCTCGGTCCAGTAGCGTCATCTCCCCCATAATGTGGACCAGTCCTGTCCAAGGCTCAAGCACTTTTTAGTAACTTTACAACATAATGCTCTTCACCCTGAGATCGGATGCTACTGCCCGCAAACCCACACACCCGATAGCTTCCGCCATAAGAATAGAGGCTGTCGCCGAGCCGCAAGAGAAGACCGGCATCGGCCTAAATGTAGTAAACTTACCTTGAAAGCGTTATCGTGAACGGATAACAACTCGCGTCCACCGGAGGAGCACGACATGTCGACCACCCCACTGCACACCCCCATCCGTCGCACCAAGATCGTCGCCACCCTGGGCCCGGCCAGCGACCGGGAGGGGGTCCTCGAGGCGATGCTCGAGGCCGGCGTCGACGTGGTGCGCCTCAACTTCTCCCACGGCAGCCCCGATGACCACCGCCGCCGCCTCGAGCGGGTCCGCGCCATCGCCGAGCGCCTGGGCAAGAGCGTCGCCGCCCTGGGCGACCTGCAGGGCCCCAAGATCCGCATCGCCCGCTTCAAGGCGGGCAGCGTGGAACTCGAGGAGGGGCAGTCCTTCATCCTCGACATGGGCCTGGGCAGCGACCAGGGCGACGAGACCCGCGTCGGCTGCGACTACAAGACCCTGGCCGACGACGTCGCCCCCGGCGACCGCCTGCTGCTCGACGACGGCCGGGTGGTGCTCGACGTCAACCGGGTCGCCGACCACCTGATCCACACCAGCGTGGTGGTGGGCGGCACCCTCTCCAACAACAAGGGCATCAACAAGCAG
>NZ_JAWSUJ010000010.1:49614-68881 GCF_033549285.1 Halomonas sp. | reverse complement strand
GGCCGGCCCGAGTTCGCCGCCCCCGAGGCCCCCCCGACGCTGCCCGGCGAGGGGCAGTGGCTGCTGCTGGCCGAGGAGGGCCGGCCGCGGGCCTGGTTCGCCCTCCACGACCGCCTGCGGGAGGATGCCCGGGAGACAATCGAGGCCCTGCAGGGACGGGGCCTGGCGGTGGAGCTGCTCTCCGGCGACACCCCCTCGGCGGTGGCGGACATGGCCAGGCGCCTGGGCATCGACACCTGGCAGGCGGCGGCCACCCCCGAGGAGAAGCTGGCCCGCCTCCAGGCCCTGCAGGCCGGCGGAGAACGGGTGGCGATGGTCGGCGACGGCATCAACGACATCCCGGTGCTGGCCGGCGCCGACGTCGCCATCGCCATGAACGGTGCCACCGACCTGGCGCGCACCCGCGCCGACGCCGTCTTGCTCGGCCCGCGCCTGGGGCGTATCGTCGAGGCCATCGAGACCGGCCGGGCCACCCGGCGCATCATCCGCCAGAACCTGACCTGGTCGCTGGTCTACAACGTCTCGGCGCTGCCCCTGGCGGCCATGGGCTTCGTGCCGCCCTGGCTGGCGGCCATCGGCATGTCGGCCAGCTCCCTGGTGGTCGTCGGCAATGCCCTGCGCCTGACCCGGGATACCCCCTCACGACCGGTCGGCAGCGACGTCCCCAGGCTGGTGAACGCATGAGCATCCTCTACCTGCTGATCCCCCTCTCGCTGATCCTGCTGGGGCTGGCCGTCTGGGCCTTCTTCTGGGCCGTCAAGCACGACCAGTTCGAGGACCTGGAAGGGCCCGCCTACCGCATCCTCTTCGACGAGGACGACAACGACCGCCCGAAGGGCGAGCGTCAAGGCTCCGAGCGTGATGCCTCCTCCGACGACGAGGAACGCCGCGACTGATGGACCCCACCGGCCTCGACCTGCCCCCGCTGGCCGCCGCCTTCGTCTTCGGCCTGCTCGGGGGTGCCCACTGCATCGGCATGTGCGGCGGCATCATGAGTGCCCTGACCTTCGCCGTCCCGCCCAGCATGCGCAGCCCGGCACGCCTCTCGGGGCTGCTGCTGGGCTACAACCTGGGCCGGGTCGCCAGCTACATGGTGGCCGGCGCCCTGGTGGCGGGGCTCGGCACCCTGGTCGCCCTCACCCCCGGGGCACGCCTGGCTCTCCAGGCCCTGGCCGCGGTGATGCTGATCCTGATGGCCCTCTACATCGCCGACTGGTGGAAGGGACTGCTGCGGGTCGAGGCCCTGGGGCGCCGGCTCTGGACGCACCTCGAACCGCTGGGGCGGCGCCTGATGCCGGTGGTCAGGGTGCCCCAGGCGGTGGCCCTGGGGGCGGTCTGGGGCTGGCTGCCCTGCGGGCTGGTCTACTCCATGCTCGCCTGGAGCCTGGCCATCGCCGAGCCCTGGCGCGGCGCTGCCCTGATGGGGGCCTTCGGCCTCGGCACCCTGCCGGCCCTGCTCGCCACCGGGCTGGCCGCCCGCCAGCTGGGCGCCCTGATCCGCCATCCGGCCACCCGGACACTGGCCGCGCTGTCGATCATCGGCTTCGCCCTCTGGCAGCTGTGGACGCTGCTGCCCCTCTCGGCGGGCCACTGACCACCAGCGCGATTCCCGCTTCGCTTGACGCAGCTCAACGCGGCCCCCGTCGCTCGGCGCTAGCATGAAGGCACGTTCAATTTCCGGAGTGCCGTCCATGTCCGCTCGAGCCGTCGTCGACGACCGCCCCCGCGGTACCGCATCGCTGCGCGACGCGGGGGTGCTGCGCCGTCATGGCATGGGTGGGCCGCGCTACACCAGCTACCCCCGTGCCGACAGCCTCACCACGGCGTTCTCCGACGAGGACCTCGCGGCGGCCCTGGAGCGCAGCAACGCCAGCGGGCGCGAGCTGTCGCTCTACGTGCACGTGCCCTTCTGCCGCCATAGCTGCCACCACTGCGCCTGCACCCGGGTGACCGAACAGAGCACCCGGCGCGCCGAGCCCTACCTGTCGCGGCTCGACCGTGAGATGGTGCTGACCTCGCGCCACCTGGAAGGCTCACGGGAGGTGTCGCAGCTCCACTGGGGCGGCGGGACCCCGACCTTCCTGACCCTGGACCAGATGAGCGACCTGATCGACCGGCTCGACGCGCGCTTCGGGCTGTCGGGCTCGCGCCAGCGGGACTACAGCATCAAGGTCGACCCCCGGGACGCCGACGTCTTCACCCTGCGCCATCTCCAGGCGCTGGGCTTCAACCGCCTGAGCCTGTCGGTGCTTGACCTGGACCCGCGGGTCCAGCGCGCCATCAACCGCCACCAGCCCCGGGTGCTCACCGAGCAGCTGATCGACGAGGCCCACCGGCTGGGCTTCCGCTCCCTGGGCCTCGAGCTGGTCTATGGCCTGCCCGGCCAGACCCGCGAGAGCGTCGCCGAGACCCTCGAACAGGTGATCGCCATGGCACCCGCCCGCCTGTCGCTCTTCCCCTACGAGCACCAACCAGAGCGGTTCGCGGCTCAGCGCCAGATTCGGGTCGAGGAGCTGCCGGCGCCGGAAGAGCGGCTGGCCATCCTCGACGTCGCCCTCGCGATGCTTGCCGACGCCGGCTACGTGCATATCGGCATGGAACTCTTCGCCCGCCCCGAGGATCCGCTGGCCACGGCCCAGGCCAGGGGCCAGCTGTCGCGCAGCCTGAACGGCTACAGCGCCCTTGCCCCCGCCGACCACCTGGGTCTGGGCGTGGGCGCCCTCAGCCGGCTGGGGGGCGTCGCCGCCCGCAACCCCCTGGCCCTCGCCGACTACGAGGCGCGCCTCGATGCCGGCCGACTGCCGGTGGAGCGGGGCCTGCGGCTGACCGACGATGACCGCCTGCGGGCCCGCGCCATCGAGCGCCTGATGTGCGACATGTGCCTGGACCTGGCCGTCCTCGGGCAGGAGTTCGGCCTGGATGCGGCAGCCCACCTGCGCGATGCCCTCGCCCGGCTGGCGGCGACCGAGCGGGACGACCTGGTGAGACGATCCGGGCAGCGTCTCGAGGTCACGCCGGCGGGACGGCTGCTGGTCCACCGCCTGGCCGCGGCCTTCGATGCGCATGCCGCCTGACCGGCGCGGCGACGGGCAACGCCCCCTGGCGCCGGGGAGTACCTCCTAAGGGATGCTTTGCCGGCGGACGACAATCCTCCATAATGTGACCAGAGTCATCATTCATGGAGGAGAGCATGCCTGACACCGCGACCGGCAGGCGCCGTTCACTGCTGAACGAGACACGCTGCCAGACGTGCAGCCTGAGCTCGCTCTGCCTGCCCCTGGCGCTCGAGGTTCAGGACATGGACCAGTTCGACGCCATCATCCGGCGCCGGGCGCCGCTCAAGAAGGGCGAGTCGCTGTTCCGCCAGGGCAGCCCCTTCACCAGCGTCTTCGCGGTGCGTTCCGGCAGCCTCAAGCAGGTGACCACCGAGGGCAGCGGCGAGGACCAGCTGACCAACTTCTACCTGCCCAGCGAACTGGTCGGCCTGGACGGCATCGACGAGGAGCGCTATCCCGGCACCGTCGTGGCCCTGGAGACCACCACCGTCTGCGAGATCCCCTTCGACCGCCTCGACGCCCTCTCCGAGTCACTGCCCGAGCTACGGGGGCAGCTCTACCGCAGCATGAGCAAGGAGATGCGCGACGATCGCCGCATGATGCGGCTGCTGTCGCGCAAGACCGCCGACCAGCGGCTGGCCACCTTCTTCACCAGCCTCTCCGACCGCTTCCGCCGTCGCGGCTACTCCCCCTACAGCTTCCGGCTCTCCATGTCCCGGGCCGATATCGGCAACTACCTGGGGCTTGCCGTGGAGACCGTCAGCCGCATCCTGGGCCGCTTCCAGTCACAGGGGCTGGTGGCCGTCTCCGGCCGCGAGGTGAACATCCTCGACCTGCAGGCGCTGATCGAAGTGGCCGAGGAGGAAGGGGCCAAGTAGCGCCAAGCCGGAGCACTGCCCTACCCTGCCTGACGTAAGGAACCCCATCGTGCGAATGCCCGATGGGGTTCCTTGTCTCTTGTTCTCTGCCCCTTGCCGCGGGCTTATTCGTTGAGAATATCGATGCGGTCGGCCTGCCTTCGTGCCTGCTTCGCCTCGAGGCCGGCGAAGTCGAAGAGCTCGCGGTCGGCCAGCTGCGAGGGCGCCACGTTGGTCACCGCCTTGAACATGCTCTCCAGGCGACCGGGATGCCGCTTCTCCCAGTCGGCCAGCATCTCCTTGACCACCTGGCGCTGCAGGTTGGGCTGGGAGCCGCAGAGGTTGCAGGGAATGATCGGGAACGCCATCAGCCGGGCGAACTCGGCGATGTCCGCCTCGCGGCAGTAGGCCAGCGGGCGGATGACCATGTTCCGGCCATCGTCGGAGAGCAGCTTAGGCGGCATCGCCTTGAGGCTGCCACCGAAGAACATGTTGAGGAACAGCGTCTCCAGGATGTCCTCGCGGTGGTGGCCCAGCGCCACCTTGGTGGCGCCGATCTCCTCCGCGAAGCCATAGAGCGAGCCCCGCCGCAGCCGCGAGCAGAGCGCACAGGTGGTCTTGCCCTCGGGGGTCTTCTCCTTGACCACCGAGTAGGTATCGCGCTCGAGGATATGGTACTCGACGCCGATCCCGTCCAGGTACTCGGGCAGCACGTGCTCCGGGAAGCCGGGCTGCTTCTGGTCGAGGTTCACCGCCACCAGCGAGAAGTCCACCGGCGCGTTGCGCTGCAGGTTGCGCAGGATCTCCAGCAGGGTGTAGCTGTCCTTGCCGCCGGAGAGGCACACCATCACCCGGTCGCCCTCGTGGATCATCCCGTAGTCGATGATGGCGTTGCCCACCTGGCGACGCAGGCGCTTCTGCAGCTTGTTGAATTCGCGCCTGCCCCGGGCATCGAGGCCCTCGCGGATCGACGCAGGCTCAGCGGGGGACGGGGCATCGGGTGCGGTGGCACGGGGGTCGAACATCAGGGCGTCTTGCATGGTCTCGGGCGCTGCCTGGGCGGCTGGAAATGACGGCCGCCATCCTACCACCCTCGCCATGGCCAGGCGAAGCGACCCCGGGGATCAGCAGAGCCGCTCCGCCAGCATGGGGCCTCGCGCCAGGCGCAGATGGAGCAGGGCCGTGGTGACGGCATCGCCCAGGGCGGTGTGCCGTCCCATGACCGGTACCCCCAGGCGCTCGGCCACCTGCTCGAAGCGCGGCCGGATATCCAGCTCGGGATGGCTGCGACGCAGCTGCCGCTGGTAGGTCTGCGCCACGTCGATGCCGGCGTTGGGCAGGTCGAAGCCGAAGAGGGGGCGCAGGTGGCGGTTGAGCACCGCCAGGTCGAAGTCCAGGCACCAGCCGACCAGCGGGCGATTGCCGACGAAGTCCAGGAACTGCGCCAGGGCCTCCTCGATCCCCGCCCCGTCGATCAGGTCGATGCCGCGCAGCCCGTGGATGCGGATCGAGTCGCCGGTGAGGCTCGCCGGCCTTGCCAGGCGTAGGTCCAGCGAGTCGCTTGTCAGGACGCGGTCGCCGCGAATGCGTACCGCCGCCAGCGACACCAGCTCGGCGTGGCGGGTATCGAGCCCGGTGGTCTCGCAGTCGATGGCGACCATCTCATCCCCAGTGTAGGGGGAGAAGAGCCAGCCATAGTCGCCGTGGGCCTGTCGTCGACGGTCGGCGGCGCGGCGCAGTGCCTTGAGCATGGATGAACCTCCTGTCGTTGTTGTCGTTCCCTGAGAGCGCCGTGCCTCACGAGTACTCGAGGTGGAAGCGATGCGACAGCCGCTGCTTGAAGTCCTTGACGATATGCAGCGCCTCGCGAAGCAGGTCCCGCTCCAGCGAGGAGAGCTCCTGGACCACCACCCGGTCGGGCTCCTCGCCCCGGCCTTCCGGGTCATCGAGGCGTTCGAGTTGCTGGCGCAGGCGCAACTCGGTGAATAGCGACAGGGCCTCACCCAAGTCCTCGGCGAAGCGCTCCTCGAGGCGGCCGTCGGCCACCAGCGCCTCGAGCCGGTCCAGGGTGGAGGTCGCGGTGATGCGACGCTCCAGCGCCAGGGTGCGCACCCCGTGGACGATGGGGAAGATGCCGCCCTTCTTGATGTCGACGCCGTGCTGCGGCTTCTTCAGCGACCCGAAGAGCGTCAGCGGCGTGGAGAAGCGCAGCGCCGTGCGCGCAAAGTAGGAGAGCAGGATCTCGTCGCGGCTGCAGCGCTCGAAGAGCTCCTCGCGCAGCCGCTCGAGCAGGGCCGGGTTGCCGGCCACGGCGTGGGAATCGAGCATGATGGCCAGTCGCATCAGGCTCTCGCCGTCACGGCTCGCCGCCCACTGCGCGATGCGGCCGCGCCACTGGCTCTCGGTGCCGACCCACTCCGGGTTGGAAACCATGATGTTGCCCGGGCAGGGCGGGTAGCCCAGCTCGATCAGGGTCTCGGTGAGGCGCTGCATCTGCTCATGGCAGTCGGGCCACTCCAGGTCGTCGGCCAGTATCAGGCCGTTGTCCTGGTCGGTCTTGAGGATCTGCTCGCCGCGCCCCTCGCTGCCCATCACGATCAGGCAGCTGTCGGCGTGGTAGCGCTCGTCGATCAGAAAGCCCCAGGCCTTGTTCATGATGCGCCCGTTGAGGGCCGCCAGCAGCCCCATGGCGAAGCGCAGCTTGACGCCCTGGGCCATCAGGGAACGCACCAGTTCCGGGGTGCGGCGACTGGCGGCGGCCAGCGCCTCGAGGCTGTTGGCCTGCTCCACCTGCAGGCTGACCACGTAGCTGCGGCTGGAGAAGTAGCTAAGCACGTCGGTGAGCTCCACCACCCCCACCGGCGCGTCGTCCTCCATCACCACCACCCGCTCCACCTTGAAGCGGGTCATCTGCACCAGCACCTCGAACAGGTACTGGCCCGGCGTCGCCTTGACGAGCGCGAAGTGGGCGACCGCCTGCACCGGGCTCTCCTGGGCCCGTCCCTCGAGCACCAGGGCATTGAGCAGGTCGGTCTTGGTCACCATGCCCGGCCCCTGCTCGCCCTGCACCAGCAGGCTGTCAGCATGGCTGTCGTTCAGGGTGTGGACCGCCTCGGCGATGCTGGTCGTGTCCGCGACGAGCAGCGGGTCGCGCATGCATTCGCCGACCCGGGCGAGCATGAAGCCGGCCATGGTCACCCCGCCCTCCGCGCGGCGCTCGGTGAGCAGCCGAGTCTTCTGCGCCAGGCGCTGGCGGAAGAACTCGGAGAAGGCCGGATAGGCCTCGCAGAGCTGCTTGAACAGCCCCTTGGGCAGCAGGTAGCAGAGACACTCCTGCTCGGCACGGAAGCGATAGCGGCTCTTGCCGTTGAGGATGCTGATGGCCCCGAAGAGGTCACCGGCGGTGTAGTGGCCGATGCGCGACTGGGCGCCCGGCAGGGTCGGGTCGAGCTCGGCGACCTCGCCCTTGTGGATCAGGTACACGTACTCCCCGGGCTGGCCCGCATCGAGGATGATCTCGTCACGGTCGAAGTAGGCCAGGTCGATGCCGCTGCGTACGCGCTCCCGCCCCTCCTCGTCGAGGAAGGTGAAAGGCGGCTGTGAGAGTTCTACATCGACCATGGGGCCGTCCTCGTTGCGCGGTGGTCACCACCCCGCGGGATAGGTGGAGCTTCCCCTCCAGGGAGAATCCAAGATAGCAAAGTCGGGTTTCAGTAAATAACCTAGACAATCGTCCTATCCTGGCGGCCTTAGACCATGGTCAAAGACCACCCGAGGCCACGCATTAACTGCCCTGGATTTCGGGGCTATACCATCGTCCTATGCCCGCCTTCCCTGCGTCGAAACCTGGGACGCGCGGCGATCACAAGATACTGATAATAATCATCTTATTGAAAGCTTCTTCCATCGGTATCTTTTCATGATACGAAAGTCTGGGATTTATTTTAGGCGATTGCTGCCCACTATTGGCCATGAGCCATGCAGGACAAACCCGCGTCGACAATACACCTCGACAAGGAGCGGGCAACCTGGCGACAGGCTGATCCAGACTGCACAGGCAAGGCTGGCTCCGTCGACACGACTGTCCTGATGAGTGACCGCAACGCTCTGGGCAACTTCCCAACCTGAACAACAAGTGGAGAGCAACACTATGGCAGACGACAAAGCCAATGCCGCTGCTTACTGGAAGGCGAACGTGCGCCTGATAACGGGGTGCCTGATCGTCTGGGCCCTGGTGTCCTACGGCTGCGCCATCCTTCTTCGCCCGCTGCTGGCCGGCATTCCCGTCGGCGGGACGGACCTGGGCTTCTGGTTCGCCCAGCAGGGTTCGATCCTGACCTTCATCGGCATCATCTTCTTCTACGCCTGGAAGATGAACCGTCTCGACAAACAGTTCGGACTCGGGGAGTAAGCCAGCATGAGTCAGTTTGCAATCAACCTGCTGTTCGTAGGGGCCTCCTTCGCCCTCTACATCGGCATCGCGATCTGGGCCCGAGCGGGCTCGACCAAGGACTTCTACGTGGCCGGCGGCGGCGTGCATCCGGTGACCAACGGCATGGCCACCGCCGCCGACTGGATGTCCGCCGCCTCCTTCATCTCCATGGCCGGCCTGCTGGCCTCCGGGGGCTACGCCAACTCCACCTTCCTGATGGGCTGGACCGGTGGCTACGTCATCCTGGCCATGCTGCTGGCGCCCTACCTGCGCAAGTTCGGCAAGTTCACGGTGCCCGACTTCATCGGTGACCGCTTCTACAGCAACACCGCGCGCCTGGTCGCCGTGATCTGCCTGGTCGTCGCCTCCATCACCTACGTCATCGGCCAGATGACCGGTGCCGGCGTGGCCTTCTCGCGCTTCCTGGAGGTCTCCAACACCTGGGGTATCTGGATCGCGGCCTTCATCGTCTTCCTCTATGCGGTCTTCGGCGGCATGAAGGGCATCACCTACACCCAGGTGGCCCAGTACATCGTGCTGATCATCGCCTACACCATCCCGGCCGTGTTCATCTCCCTGGAACTCACCGGCAACCCCATCCCCGGCCTGGGCCTGTTCAGCACCCACTCCGAGTCCGGCGTGCCGCTGCTGGCCAAGCTCGATGACGTGATCAATGCGCTGGGCTTCCGCGACTACACGGCCGATGTCGACAACAAGCTGAACATGGTGTTGTTCACCCTGTCGCTGATGGTCGGTACCGCCGGCCTGCCCCACGTCATCATCCGCTTCTTCACCGTGCCGAAGGTGGCCGATGCGCGCTGGTCCGCCGGCTGGGCCCTGGTGTTCATCGCCCTGCTCTACCTGACCGCTCCCGCGGTGGGCTCCATGGCGCGCCTGAACCTGATGACCACGGTCTATCCGGAGATGGCCGGCCAGGTCGAGAGCTACGATGAAGCCGCGACCAACCCCATCCTCTACGAGGAGCGTCCCGAGTGGGTGCGGACCTGGGAAGAGACCGGCCTGATCACCTTCACGGACAAGAACGGCGACGGCCGCATCCAGGTCTACAACGATGGCAACGAGGACTTCGCCGAGACCGCCGCCGAGCGTGGCTGGGAAGGCAGCGAGCTTACCGTCAACAACGACATCCTGGTGCTCGCCAACCCGGAGATCGCCAACCTGCCGAGCTGGGTCATCGGCCTGATCGCCGCCGGTGGTATCGCCGCGGCACTCTCCACGGCCGCCGGTCTGCTGCTGGCGATCTCCTCGGCCATCAGCCATGACCTGATCAAGACCATGATCAACCCGAAGATCACCGAGAAGGGTGAGATGCTGGCGGCGCGGATCTCCATGGCCGGTGCCATCCTGCTGGCGACCTACCTGGGCCTGAATCCTCCGGGCTTCGCAGCACAGACGGTGGCGCTGGCCTTTGGTATCGCCGGTGCCTCGCTGTTCCCGGCGCTGATGATGGGCATCTTCTCCAAGCGGGTGAACAACAAGGGCGCCGTTGCCGGCATGCTGACCGGCCTGGGCCTGACCCTGCTCTACATCTTCACCTACCTGGGCTGGCTGTTCATTCCGGGCACCAACATGCTGCCCAACACCCCGGACAACTGGATCCTGGGCATCTCGCCGCTCTCCTTCGGCGCGGTCGGCGCGATCTTCAACTTCGCCGTGGCCTTCGCCGTCTCCAGTGCGACCGAGGAGCCTCCGCAGGAGATCCAGGACCTGGTGGAAAGCGTCCGCTATCCCAAGGGTGCTGGTGTCGCGACCGGGCACTGAGCCATAATGGCCACCTGGCCCGGCTAGCCGGGCCAGACCCACCACTACCGATCGGGCTTCCTCAGGGAAGCCCGTTCGCTTTCAAGGACGCATGAACCATGATATGGCACCTGATAGCAGCGGTCTTCGCCGGCCTCGGCGCCGCGGGGATCGGCCTGATCCTGCGCCTGGCCAGCGGCAAGCGACTGCCGCGCTGGATCATTCCGGCGTTCGGTGGCCTGGGGATGCTCGGCTACCAGATCCAGACCGAATACACCTGGTTCGAGCACAAGCAGCAGCAGTTGCCCGAATCGGCCGAGGTGGTCTCCGTGGAGGAGGGCCAGATGTTCTGGCGCCCCTGGACCTTCGCCTTTCCCATGACCACGGCCTTCACCATCGTGGACCTGGACAACCTGGCGGTGAGCCGGGGCGATGAGGGGCGCCTGGTCGAGTTCATCCTCTACCGCTTCGAGAAGGAGTACGTGGACCAGGTCAGCCACCAGGCCTACCTGATGAACTGCGAGACCCGCGAAATGCTGCCCCTGGAGGGCGAGTCACGGACCCCGCACACCGAGCAGATGCGCCGCGTCGAGGCCACAAGCCCGCTCCACCGCGCCCTCTGCACGGAGGGCTGACCCGGCGCCTGCACCCCGGCTGCCCCGGGGGCCGGCCATGCCCTAGAATGGGCGCATCCGGAAGGGAGAAGAGTGCATGTTCGCTGGCTGGCTGCTGATCGCCGTTTCACTGCTCTACATCGCCGTGCTGTTCGCCATCGCCTGGCGTGGCGACCGCCATGCCCGGGAGCACGGCGCGAGCCGGCGCCGCCCGGTGATCTACAGCCTGGCGCTGGCCATCTACTGCACCTCCTGGACCTTCCATGGCGCCGTGGGCCAGGCGGCCACGGCGGGCTGGTCCTTCGCCAGCATCTTCGTCGGTCCGATCCTCACCCTGCTGCTGTTCTGGCCGGTGCTGGCCAAGATGATCCGCGTCGCCAAGCACCAGAACGTCACCTCCATCGCCGATTTCATCGCCTCGCGCTACGGCAAGACCCAGTCGCTGGCGGCCTTCGCCAGCCTGGTGGCGCTGATCGGCACCCTGCCCTACATCGCCCTGCAGCTGAAGGCGGTCTCCACTTCCTTCAGCGTGATCACCGACGCCAGCGACATCACCCGGGCGCCGCTGTTCGGCGACACGGCCTTCTACGTGGCGATGGTGATGGCGGCCTTCGCCATCCTCTTCGGCACCCGCCACACCGACGCCACCGAGCACCACGAGGGGCTGATCCACGCCGTGGCCTTCGAGTCGCTGGTCAAGCTGCTCGCCTTCCTGGCGCTCGGGGCCTACGTCACCTGGGGCATGTTCGACGGCCTGGGCGACCTGCTGGGCCGCGCCGAGAGCCAGCTCGAGCTGCAGCGTCAGCTCGCCGACCAGGACTTCGGCCAGAGCTTCTGGGCCCAGACCCTGCTGGCCATGCTGGCGATCCTCTGCCTCCCCCGCCAGTTCCACGTGGCGGTGGTGGAGAACATCCACCGCGACGACGCCACCAAGGCCCGCTGGCTGTTCCCGCTCTACCTGCTGGCCTTCGCCTTCTTCGTCATTCCCATCGCGGCGGCCGGCCTGACCATCTTCGCCGACAGCGGCATCGAGCCGGACACCTATGTGCTGGCCCTGCCCATGGCCGCGGGCAATGAATGGCTGACGCTGCTGACCTTCATCGGCGGCTTCTCGGCGGCCACCGGCATGGTGATCGTGGCCGCGGTGGCGGTGTCGATCATGATCTCCAACGAGATCGTCATCCCCGCCCTCTTCCGCCTGCGCTGGTTCGATACCAAGCCGCGTGACTACGGGCGACTGGTGCTGCGCGCCCGGCGCATCACCATCGCCGTGATCCTCGCCATGGCCTACGGCTTCTACCAGCTGATCGGGGAGTTCAGCTCGCTGGCCAGCACCGGCATGCTCTCCTTTGCCGCCGCGGCCCAGTTCGCCCCGGCGCTGATCGGCGGCCTCTACTGGAAGCGCGGCAACCGCCTCGGGGTGATCGCCGGCATGAACGCCGGCTTCGCCATCTGGGCCTACAGCCTGCTGATGCCCACCCTGATCGGTGCCGGCGTGCTGCCCGGGCACTGGCTCGACGGCGGCCCGCTGGGCATCGCCTGGCTGGCCCCCACCTCGCTGTTCGGCCTCAACGTCGGCGACAGCTTCACCCATGGCGTGATGCTCTCCCTGGGCGTGAACCTCTTCTGCTACATCTTCGTCTCCCAGATGACGCCCCAGCGGGTGGTCGAGCGCATCCAGGCCTCGCTATTCGTCGACAGCGTCGAGACCCGCCAGACCTCGGTGAACCGCCCCTGGACCGGCGCCACCACCGTGGGCGACCTCAAGGTGCTCTGCGAGCGCTTCCTGGGCGCCGGCCAGGTGAGCCGCGCCTTCGAGGACTACGCCCGGCGCACCGGCAAGCCGCTGGAGGACAACACCCGCGCCTCCATCGACGTCATCCAGTTCACCGAGCGCTTCCTGGCCTCGGTGCTCGGCGCCTCCTCGGCCCGCATCGTGGTCAACTCGGCCCTCCAGGGACGCGGCATCGGCATCTCGGACGTGATCTCCATCGTCGACGAGGCCTCCCAGGTGCTGGAGTTCAACCGTGCCCTGCTGCAGGCCACCATCGAGAACATCAACCAGGGCATCAGCGTGGTCGACCAGAACCTGCGCCTGGTGGTGTGGAACCAGCGCTACCTGGAGCTGTTCCGCTTCCCCGACCACCTGATCCGCGTCGGCGCCCCGATGGACAAGATCTTCCGCTACAACGCCCACAACGGCGAGTACGGCCCCGGCGATCCCGAGGAGCACGTGCGTCTGCTGATCGACAACATCCGCGAGGGCCACCCCCACCGCTACGTGCGCTACCGCCAGGACGGCAGCGTGCTGGAGGTGCAGGGCAACCCCATGCCGGGGGGCGGCTTCGTCTACAGCTACCAGGACATCACCCAGCAGAAGCGCATCGAGGAAGCGCTGATCCGCTCCGAGAACAACATCCGCATCTACACCGACAACGTGCCGGCGCTGATCGCCTACTTCGACAAGGAGTGCCGCTACCTCTTCACCAACCGCGCCTACGAGCAGGCCTTCGGCATCGACCGCAACGCGGTGATCGGCAAGCGCGTGGAAGAGGTGATGGCCCCCGACATGGCCCGCGAGCGGGCGCCGTGGATCGAGCGCGCCCTGGCCGGCGAGCGGGTCAACTTCGAGGTCTCGCTGCCCATCGGCGACGATCGGCGCTACATGCTGGTCACCTACACGCCCCACTTCGGCGACAGCGGCGCGATACTCGGCTTCTTCGCCCTCTACCAGGACATCACCGAACGACGCCTGGCCGAGATCGCCCTCAAGGAGACCAACGAGACCCTGGAGGAGCGAGTGCGCGAGCGCACCCAGGCGCTCTCCGAGGCCAACGCGGCGCTACGCCAGGAGAACCGGGTGCGCGCCGAGGCGGAGCTCGCCCTGCGCCAGGCCAAGCAGCTCGCCGAGGATGCCAACGCCTCCAAGACCCGCTTCCTGGCCGCCGCCAGCCACGACCTGCTGCAGCCGCTCAATGCCGCGCGGCTGTTCACCTCGGCCCTCGCCCAGGAGATGGCGGCCGAGGACATGAAGCGCACCATCGGCCATATCGACAACTCGCTGCAGGCCGCCGAGGAGCTGCTCGGCACCCTGCTCGACATCTCCAAGCTGGATGCCGGCGCCCTCACCCCGCGGCGCAGCCACTTCGCCCTGGCCGACATCGTCCAGCCGCTGCGCGCCGAGTTCGAGGTGATGGCCGAGGAGCGCGGCCTGGACCTGGTGGTGGTGCCGACCCGCCAGTGGGTCGACAGCGACCCCCAGATGCTGCGCCGGATCATCCAGAACTTCCTCTCCAATGCCATCCGCTACACCCAGGCCGGCCGGGTGCTGCTGGGCTGCCGCCGCCATGGCGAGCGCATCACCATCGAGGTCTGGGACTCGGGCCCGGGGATCCCCGAGGCCAAGCAGCTCGAGATCTTCCAGGAGTTCCGACGCCTCGACCAGGCCACCCGGCACAAGGAGAGCGAGAAGGGCCTGGGCCTGGGGCTCTCCATCGCCGATCGCATGGCGCGGGTGCTCGACCACCCCATCCGGGTGCGCTCGAAGGAGGGCTTGGGCACCATGTTCTCGGTCAGCGTGCCGGTGGTGGCGCCGCGCACCGCGACCGAGCAGGCCGAGGATGCCTCGCCGAAGCGTGCCGGCAACAAGCTCGCCGGCACGCGGATCCTGTGCATCGACAACGAGTCACTGATCCTCGAGGGCATGAAGGCGATGCTCTCGGGCTGGGGCTGCGAGGTCTTCACGGCCACCACCATCGGCGGCGCCAAGTCGGTGCTGCGCCACCTGGACGGCGACCCGGACGCGATCCTGGCGGACTACCACCTGGACAACGAGGTCACCGGTCTGATGGCCCTGGAGGCGCTCGGCGAGCGGCTGGAGGGCGCGGTACCCGGCATCGTGATCACCGCCGACCGCACCGAGGAGGTGGCCGAGGAGGTCAGGCGCTCCGGCTACCAGCTGCTGCTGAAGCCGGTGCGCCCCGCCGCCCTGCGCGCCCTGCTCACCCGGACCCTGCAGGCCAGCCGCGCGGCGCAGTAGCAGCCGCCAAGCTGCCAGCGGCCAAGCGACCAAGCGACCAAGCGACCAAGCGACCAAGCGACCAAGCGACCAAGCGACCAGACAAAGCGTAAGCGCATGACGCAGAAAACCCACCAAAAAGGTGGGCTTTCTGCAATCCCTTGGCGCTTGTAGCTCGGCGCCTGGCGCTAGGATTCCACCTTCGGCGGCTCCACCTCGAGCTTCTGGGCGGCGATCACCGCCTGGGTGCGCGAGTGCACGCCGAGCTTGCGCAGGATGGCGGTGACATGCGCCTTGATGGTGGCCTCGGAAACGCTCAGCTCGTAGGCAATCTGCTTGTTGAGCAGCCCCTCGGTGAGCATGTTGAGCACCCGGAACTGCTGCGGCGTCAGCGACGCGATGGCCTCGGCAAACTTGGTCTCCTCCTCGTTGGCCTCGCCCAGGGCCGCTGCCATCTCCGCCGGCAGCCAGACCTCGCCATCGAGGATCTCGCCCACCGCCTCGGCGATCAGCGCCAGCGACGAGGACTTGGGAATGAAGCCCGAGGCGCCGTAGTCGATGGCGCGGCGCACCACGTGGATCTCGTCACTGCCCGAGACCACCGCCACCGGGATATCCGGGGTCTGGCCGCGCAGCTGTATCAGGCCCGAGAAGCCATGGGCGCCCGGCATATGCAGGTCGAGCAGGATGAGGTCGGCATCGGGATGGCGGGTAACCACCTCGGTGGTGGCCTCCATGGTGTCGGATTCGACGATCTCGGCCTGGGGCGCCAGCTGGCGCAGGGCTTGGGTCAGGGCCGCACGGAACAGCGGATGATCATCGGCAACGATGAATTTCTGGGCAAAGGCCATGGATCTTCCTCCGGTTCCTCGAGCGGCGGACCGACGGCCGCCACGCTGGGCTCTACAGTTGTTGTCCGCATGTTACCCCATGGCCGCGGCGATTCCCAAGGGCTCTCGGGATATTGTCGACACTCCCATGACCAGGCACAAGGAAGCCGGCCCCGCGGGGCCGGCTTGGTGTGTCATGAGGCGGCAGGCGTTGACCGCCTGCCGCCGGGCGAGCAGCGCCTTCAGCGGTTGGCGCGATGCTCGATCAGCTCGTCGACCACCGACGGGTCCGCCAGAGTACTGGTATCGCCCAGGCCGTCACACTCGTTGGCGGCGATCTTGCGCAGGATGCGGCGCATGATCTTGCCGGAGCGGGTCTTGGGCAGGCCCGGGGCCCACTGGATGACATCCGGCGAGGCGATCGGGCCGATATCCTTGCGCACCCACTTCGTCAGCTCCTTCTTGAGCTCGTCGCTCTCCTCGAAGCCGTCGGCCAGGGTCACGTAGATGTAGATGCCCTGCCCCTTGATGTCGTGGGGGAAGCCGACCACGGCCGCCTCGGCCACGGCCTCGTGGGCCACCAGGGAGGACTCGATCTCGGCGGTGCCCATGCGGTGGCCGGAGACGTTGAGCACGTCATCGACGCGGCCGGTGATCCAGTAGTAGCCATCCTCGTCGCGACGACAGCCGTCACCGGTGAAGTACACACCCTTGAACGCCGAGAAGTAGGTCTGCACGAAGCGCTCGTGATCGCCCCAGATGGAGCGCGCCTGACCCGGCCAGGAGTCGAGGATCACCAGGTTGCCCTCGGCGGCCCCCTTGAGCTCGTTGCCCTCGTTGTCGACCAGCGCCGGCACCACGCCGAAGAACGGCAGGGTGGCGGAGCCCGGCTTGAGATCGGTGGCACCGGGCAGCGGGGCGATCATGATCCCGCCGGTCTCGGTCTGCCACCAGGTGTCGACGATGGGGCACTTCCCGTTGCCGATCACTTGATGGAACCATTCCCATGCCTGGGGGTTGATGGGCTCACCCACCGAGCCCAGCACTCGCAGGCTGTCGCGCTTGCTGGAGTCCATGACGTTGTCGCCATGGGCCATCAGGGCGCGCACCGCCGTCGGTGCGGTATAGAGGATGTTGACGTTGTGCTTGTCGACGACCTCACCCATGCGGCCGTGGGACGGGTAGCTGGGCACCCCTTCGAACATCAGGGTGGTGCCGCCATTGGCCAGCGGGCCATAGACGATATAGCTGTGACCGGTGACCCAGCCCACGTCGGCGGTGCACCAGTAGACCTCGCCCTCCTGGTAGTCGAAGACGTACTGGTGGGTCATGGCGGCATGCAGCAGGTAGCCGCCGGTGGTGTGCTTCAGCCCCTTGGGCGCCCCGGTGGAGCCGGAGGTGTAGAGGATGAACAGCGGATCCTCGGCCCCCATCTCCTCGGCCGGGCAGTCGGTGGACTGCTTGGTGACGATGTCGTCGTACCAGACGTCGCGGCCGTCCTTCCAGTCGATCTCGCCGCCGGTACGCTTGACCACCAGCACGTTCTCGCACACCTCGGTGCCGTCGCGGGTCAGGGCGGCATCGACGTTGTCCTTGAGCGGCACCTGCTTGCCGCCGCGCACGGACTCGTCGGCGGTGATGATCAGCTTGGACTTGGCCCCGATCACGCGCTGGGCGACGGCGTCCGGGGAGAAGCCACCGAACACCACCGAGTGCACGGCACCGATGCGGGCACAGGCCAGCATCGCCATGGCGGCCTCGGGGATCATCGGCATGTAGAGGGTGACCACGTCGCCCTTGCCGACGCCCAGCTCCTTGAGGCCGTTGGCCAGCTGGCAGGTCTTCTCATAGAGCTCACGGTAGGTGAGCGTCTTGTCGTCCTTGGGGTCGTCGCCCTCCCAGATGATCGCCGGCTGGTCGCCGCGGGTCTCGAGATGGCGGTCGAGGCAGTTGACGCTGGCGTTCAGGGTGCCGTCCTCGAACCAGCGGATATCCACGTTGTGCGAGTCGAAGGAGGTGTGCTTGATCTTGGTCGGCGCCTTGAACCAGTCGAGGCGCTTGGCCTGCTCACCCCAGAACCCATTCGGGTCGTCTACCGACTGCTGGTACATGGCCTCATAGGTGGCCTTGTCGGCGTGGGCCTTGGCGGCAAACTCGTCGCTTACCGGATAGACTTTCTGCTGCTCGGTCATGGATATGCCTCTGTCCAGGGGGGATGGACCCTCCAGATGGATGTTGCCGGCCGCATTGTGTGTTGGGCGGGCCGGCCCCATAAAACCTGCCCACAGCATATACGTCAGCACGCGGGCTTCCCTTTAGACATTGGTAGAAACATTTTTCTTTTTCATGACAATGACTTACAAGATAAATCAGGAAGCGGAACGGCCCAGATAGACCAAGGTCTCAGCGCAGTGCCGGCACCGATACCCTCGCCCCCGTCGGGCCAGGGCATGCCGCCGGGCGGTGAAGCCATGCTCCCGGCAGCCACAGCGGTAGCGATAGGGCGCCGGGCTGGCACGGCCAGTGTCGAAGCGGTGGGTGGTCCTGGGCGCCACGCCGAAGAGGCGGCGCATCACGGTCTGCCACTCGCGACCGTGGGGGCGCGCGCGGTGGCCATCCTCCAGGTGATGCACCAGCCAGTGAGCCATCTCGTGGGGCACCACCTCGACCAGGAAGGCGAGGCGATTCTCCTCCAGCAGCACCGGATTGAAGCGCAACCCGCCGCGACCGAAGTGCGCCTGGCCGGCGCACTTGCCGCGCAGGTCAAGCCAGACCGCCGGGCGCGGCAGCCCGGGGTGCAGCTCGCGACATAGCCGCCAAGCCGCCTCGACCCGCGCCATGAGCGTGGATTGCAGGGCGGCCCGGTCGAGGGCATCGAGTCGGGTGGGGTCGGGGTCGGGAAGCGCGGGCCTGGTCATGGGATGCTAGAATGGCGCCTTCGTGTCGAGGCGTAAAGCCTTCCCCATGCCCACGACTTCCCTGCGAGAGCCGTCATGTCCGATGCCGAAACGCCCCTCCCCCAGCCGCTGCTCGAGGATGCGGAGCTCGACCTGCTCGACGACTTCCTCGACTCCGAGCGGGTCGATGCCGACGCCCTGGACCTGATCAGCGCCCACGGCTTCCTGGTGGCTCTGGCCGTGGCGCCACGCGACACCCCCGCGGCGGCCTGGGTCGCCGAGCTGTTCCATGGCGATCCCGCCTTCTCGGATGACGCCGAGCGCGAGACCATCCTGGGACTGCTCGAGCGGCTCCGGCACAACGCCATCGAGGTGCTGGAGGCGGGCGGCCTGCCGGAGCTGCCCTTCGAGCTCGAGCTCGCCGGCAGCGCCCCGGAGGAGACGCCGATCGGCGACTGGTGCGCCGGCTTCATGGAGGGGGTCTTCCTCGACGAGGCCGCCTGGTTTGCCGATGACGAGGAGGCCGCCGCCACCCTGCTGCTGCCCTTCATGCTGCTCTCGGGGCTCTTCGACGACGAGCCCGACATGGCGGAGCTCGCCGGCGATGCGACGCGCCTCGAGGGCCTCGTCACCCAGCTGCCGGAACTGGTGCTGGACCTCTACCTGCACTATCGCGTCCCGCCGGAGTCGCCCAAGCCCAGGCCGCGCCGCAAGAAGCCCGCCGGAGGCGCCAAGGGCCGGCGATAGGCGGCCAAGTGGCCAAGCGGCCAAGCGGCCAAGCGGCCAAGTGGCCAAGCGGCCA